>CAIUAY010000206.1 GCA_903897335.1 uncultured Chromatium sp.
ATATCGGCAGATCAATCAATCAAAAAATGATGAATAATGAGCGCATTGAATACTATAAAAATGAGCTGATAGTTTTGACCTTTCCAAAAACATTTCGTGAGCAGGTTCTTGTCAAAGTCTATCGAAGCCTGCTTCAAAGCTGCCTTGATCAAGCGGCTGTACGTCTGGAAAATCCAGAGAACCTGAAATTGCATTAAAAATCCCCGACCTTGCGGTCGGGAAAAATATCAACTTGCTAATTTTTTAGTTGACTTGCGAAGATTTGCCGCGCCGCCAATCAAGCCGATAATCAACAGACTCAAACTAGCTGGTTCGGGGACGTTCAGGGTGACGGCAGGTGAAGACAGTGAGCCGCTTGCTGAGACCGAATCGCCACTTTTCGTAAAGCTCCAGCGCAGGCTGGTATCGGATACGGCACAGGTGTTTCCTCCCGTCGCACAACCTCCGCTTTGCGTTCCCAATAGGCTGCCCGGAGTGAAAAGACCCCGCGTGTAGACATCCAGAAAATTAGCATCCTGAGCCTTGATAATCAGTTGCGAGACAACATAGGTTCCGCTACTAGCTGGCCCGTTGATATTGAATGTCGACATATTGCTCAGGTCTAACGCCGTAGCACTAAAGGTAAAAGGGGCATTCAGAAGAAGCGGGGCATAATCCCCCGTATTGATGCCAAATATAGGATTCACGACGGTGATCAATCCTGGTGCATTGAGATCTAATCCTAATCCAATCGTTGCTCCAGAACTGCCAATCGATGAGCTGCCACTCAAATTGAGCACAGCGCCAAACGACTGTGCTGCAAATAGACTTCCGCTTAATGCCAGCGCGGTGATCGCCAAACTTTTTTTGATATTCGTTTTCATGGAATGATGCTCGGTGGTTTGGTTTTAACGAAAATTGAACTTACTGAAAAAAGACTTTTAGCGTCTGTGCGCTAACACGCACATAGCCATATCTTTAATCATTTCCGTCAAATTTCGCATCACCCCAGGATCTGGTCATAGATGGCTTCTGCCGCGCCATAGCAGCCACAGGCGATTGTTTTCAAACCCGTGCGATCAAGTACCGTGATATTTCCGCGACTGTAGTGAATCAATCCCTGTTGTTGCAGCGCAGTGGCCGCCTTGGTGATTCCAACACGGCGTACCCCCAGCATTCGGGAAAGGAATTCATGAGTGACATGAAAATGGTCTGAATGCGCCCGATCCTGTGTCATCAGAAGCCAGCGGGCGAGACGCACCTCCAGCACATGAAAGCGGGTGCATGCGACCATCAGCTCAATCTGGTTCGTCAAAACATAGACATAACGATTGAGCGTCGTTTGCAGTGCTTCACTCCCTTTCATTGCATCACGAAAATGCTCGGACGTCATGCGCCACGCCGAACCTGCCCCCTGCACAAAAGTACGCAGTAGCGTGACGTCAATCCCCAGAATAAGCGGTGTCCCAATCATTCCTTCGTTTCCAACCAACCGCACCTCCAGACCGGCGTGATCATCCGGCGCAGTCATCATCGAAACAAAGCTGTTGGTTGGGAAATAAACATGGTGGATCTGTTCGCCGGGTTCACTGATGACCTCGGCAAGCTGAAGCTTAACAGACTCGCAATTCGCCAATACCTGCTGACGATCCTTAACCGGTAAGGTTGCGAGTAGCCGATTAGCAAAAAGAACAGGATTTTTCACAAATAGCACTCGCTTTATTTGAGTAAGGTAGGACGCAACCTGCGCAGCGGGCACAGGGCAAGTCTGATGACACTAAGTTGAAAATTTTATGCGATCAGTGCGCTAGCAAACATAGCGCACGATCAGTTGCCATTTAACATCGCGGATAAGCGATGAGGTGAAAAGCGGCGATGCTTATCAAGAAACGTGGCTGCTTTGTGCGCTAACGAACAGACGCCTATCGGGGCAGGGATTATCGTGCAGCGACATACCACACACATGCGGACTGCAAGAGATAGATATGACGTTAATTTCACTGATTGTGACACTGGTCGTCGTGGGAGTGATTCTCTGGCTGATTAATAACTACATTCCAATGGACGGCAATATCAAGAAAATCTTGAATGTCGTCGTGATTCTGGTCGTGATTCTTTGGCTGTTAACTGCCTTCGGGCTTTTGGGGCCAATCTCAACGATGCGCATTCGTTAGTCGATTGACAAATAGTCGCTCAAAGCGTCACGCAAAACAGATCTCAACCATGGAGCAGAACACATGAAACCATTAAACATTGTCGCCGTTTTACTGATCATTGCCGGCGGTTTTGGCTTGGTCTATGGCAGCTTTAGTTTTACCAAGGAGACGCAGGAAGCCAAGCTTGGCTCGCTCGAATTGACGGTACAGGATCGTCAGACCGTTAATATTCCGGAATGGGCTGGAATCGCGGCAATCGTAGCCGGTGCGCTTCTGCTCATGGTGCCCAAGACGAGCTGATTGCCGACACTTTAGTGATCGCTGGTCGCCCTATTGATTCCCTCCTTTCAGGAGGGATCTGGAGTCTGTCATGACTGATTTTTCATCACCAAATTCATCTTCAAAAAAGACGAACCTGACCAAAAAAGTCACCGACGTTGCCTATTACTACCATCCCAGAACCTGGAAAGAGAAAGGAATCTGGTGGACGACAGGACTCTTTCTGATTACCTATCTAGTGGTCGTCATGATCCTGGGAGTGTATTGGTCACGTTCACCTGACACATTCGACGTACATGACTTGACGCTGGCGCTGGTGAATCATGATTCAACCAAACTGGTTCCTGGCACCATGACCACGGCCACAGCGATTCATATTGCCGAGACGCTGCTTTATAAGCCAGGTGGTTATCTGACGAATGACATCAGTCCGCCGGGTATCTATCTGGACAATATCCCAAATTGGGAATTCGGCGCTTTGACTGAACTGCGCGATCTGGTGCTCACGCTGCGTAACGACTTCAGTCGTGCTCAGTCCCAGTCAGTTGAGGACAAGGATCTGGAAATTGCGCAACCCCAGTTCAATTACCGATCGAATTCATGGATTCTGCCATCCACCGAATCCGAGTATCGAAAAGGTCTTAAAGCACTCTACAGCTATTTCCACCGGCTCTCTGATGAAACGGCATTAGATGGTCAGTTTTTCACGCGCGCCGACAATTTAACCACTTATCTTGAAATGGTTGAAAAACGCTTAGGAAGTTTTGCACAGCGTCTGTCCTATGCGGTTGGCCAGGCGCATCTCAATACGGCTTTGGCGGGTGATCCCAATGCCCGTCAGTCAACGCCGGTTCCTGCACTGTCACAGACCAAAACGCCCTGGTTCAAGATCGACGATGTTTTTTTCGAGGCGCGTGGCTATACCTGGGCGCTCCTGCACACTTTACAGGCAATCGAGATTGACTTTGAACCTGTTCTCACAGACAAAAATGCGCTGGTATCCCTGAAACAGATCATCCGTGAGCTTGAAAATACCCAGAATACCATCTGGAGTCCTCTGATTTTGAATGGCACCGGTTTTGGGCCAATGGCGAATCATTCGCTGGTGATGGCGTCTTATATCTCGCGGGTCAATGCTGCGATCACCGATTTACGCAGTCTGTTGCAAAAGGGGTAAAGATATGCGTTTTGCGGATATCTCATCCGCAAATCACGCCGTCAATCAATTATCAATCAACAAATCTTAAAGAGAGACTCAGCATGAACACTCAGCAGAGATTAAGCATTATCGCAATGACGTTAATGCTCAGCGGCAGCATGGCAGCCTTGGCTGAAACAGAAACAACCTATGGCATTCGTCCGGCTGACGATGCCAGTGCATCGCCGTCATCACATCCGAATGCGGCTGATGAGCAATCACTGAAACATTCATCAATGATTAAAAATTCTGGTGATATTCGTTATGTTTCGGGCGGCGTTGGCGAAAGCGAACGAAGCGAACTCAATGCACTGTCCAGTCAGTTCAATCTGCATTTGCTCTTCGCAACCCAGGGTAGCGGCGAGTATCTGTCGGCGGTTCAGGTCAACATTCTGGATACAAACCATGGGTCAATCCTGAGCGCCGAATCCAAAGGCCCCTGGTTCTACGCGCAACTGCCACCAGGCGACTACACCGTGCAAGTCACTCCCACCGAATCACGCGGCCACGGTCAAACCCAGGAAAAAACGGTTCACCTTGACCGTTCAGGTCAGGCTAAATTTGATTTTTACTGGAATAAATAACGGCAAAACAAGCGCGGAATGCAGAAAGCACGCATCCGCGTATCAGTGCAACCGCTCAAGTGTGTAATGTTCGCTAGCGAACAGACGCTTGCTTAAGCGTGCTGTAGAGTCCTCTTCAAGACATTTAGGATGAATAAGACATGGCACTGATTCAATTAGTGATTAACCTGATCGCCTTTGGCGCGATTCTCTGGGCGGTCAATCTTTATATCCCGATGAACGCGATGGTCAAGAAAATTGTGAATTCAATTATCGTTGTTTTCGCGATTCTTTTTTTGCTTTCCGCGTTCGGTTTCTTTCGTTCGCTCTAAATTTGGCGCCTTCTTTTATCAATCAGTCACGATGAAGGCATGATCGGTGATTTAAGAAGGCATTTGAATTCCGGCAATGTGCCGGGTAAATGATTCAGAACAGGAGCAGGTCATGATGACGACAAGAGATGAATACATCGCGAAAATGAAAAAACAGCTTGATGAGTGGAATGCAGAAATCGACTCTCTGGTCGAGAGAGGCCATGAAATCAAGGAAGATGCCAGGGCGAAATATCAGGAGCAACTCGTCGCATTACGCGCTAAACGTGCGGAAGGCGAGAAAAAGCTGGAAGAGATGCAGGCTGCCAGTGAAAGCACCTGGGAACAGATTAAGGTCGAGACGGAACATGTCTGGGATGCATTTAAAGACGCTTTCAGTACGTTCAAAACGCATTTCAAGTAAGCGTCTACCCGAAAAAATGACTTAACTGCGATATCAGGTCAACACGCCGAAGCAATAACATTCGGCGTGTTGGCATGGTTATGTCATGTACGACTTACGGATACGCCGCAATGAATGTTTCAAAAAACACTTATTGTCATTCATGACATGCGGCGCAGCAGGTAACGCACGTAACGTGAACCGATCTTCGGACATGGGGTTCGGAGACGCGCTCGCTGCGAAGATGGAGACCGCACATGTTAAAGGCGAGCCGCTTGCAGGCTGACAATCGAGCGATGCGTGACACACTGCGCTGGTTAAAATCGTGGGGTATCCGCAACGATTTTGTCCAGAAGTCTGTCGGTGATGAATCGCCGTTACGCTCGGAACTGTTTAGCGCCGTGCAGATGGAAGAACACGGCCAACGGCTTGCCGAGTCGCATGTTCTGATGTCTGGACATCCGCCGGATCGCCTGCTGGCGCGTCTCACCGAGAACGAAACCATCCTGATCGGCGTCTGCCGTCTGCTCATGGCCGCCGTCGCGGCGGATCGCCGGATCGTGCCTGCCGGCGAATGGCTGCTGGATAACTTCTATCTGATTGAAGATCAGATCCGCACTGCTAAACGACATCTCCCCAAGGGCTACAGTCGACAACTGCCGCGTCTGCGTCAGGGTGCCGCGACGGGTCTGCCACGGGTTTATGATCTTGCGCTGGAGATCATCGCGCATGGCGATGGCCGGGTTGACCCGGAAAATCTCAGCCGTTTCGTCGCCGCCTACCAGACGCTGAGCACGCTCCAACTGGGTGAATTGTGGGCTATTCCGATCATGCTGCGACTCGCGCTGATCGAAAATCTCCGGCGTGTCGCGGCGCGGATCGCGGTCAGCCGCACCGATCAGAATCTGGCTGATGGCTGGGCTGACCAGATGCTAGCGATGGCTGAGAGCGATCCGAAAAATCTGATTCTGGTGATCGCGGACATGGCGCGCTCGCAGCCACCGCTATCGAGCGCCTTTGTCGCGGAGCTAGCGCGGCGATTGCAGGGTCAGAGTTCCGCCCTGGCGCTGCCGCTGACCTGGATCGAACAGCAGCTCGCCGAGTCGGGTTTGACAATCGAGCATCTGGTGCAGGTTGAAACCCAGCAGCAGGCCACCGATCAGGTGTCTATCGGTAATAGCATCGGGAGTCTGCGTTTTCTGGGGGCAACCGACTGGCGCACCTTCGTCGAAACCATGAGCCTGGTCGAACAGACCCTGCGCGACGATCCATGCGGGGTCTATGCCCAGATGGATTTTGCCACCCGCGACCGTTACCGGCATGTCGTGGAGACTGTTGCCAAAAACAGTCGGCACTCCGAAAGCGAGGTGGCGCGTCATGCGCTTGAACTGGCCCGCGAGAGTCTGCACCGTGCGCCGTCTGCCGGCGCTGCGCGAACCGCGCATGTCGGCTATTACCTGATTGACCGCGGATTGCATCAGCTCGAACGCCGCGTTCAGTCGCGTTTGCAGCGCTTGGCCTCACTGCAACGGCGCGGGCGTCAGTTTTCGCTGCCACTCTATCTGGGCGCCATCGTCGTGTTGACGCTGCTGCTGACCCTGAGCCTGCTAACCCAGGTGCAATCTGCTCCGGGTGGGCTGTTTATAATTCTTGGCGGATCTGCGCTGTTGGGCACTGCGCTGTTGGGCACCAGTCAACTGGCCGTGGCGCTGATGAACTGGCTCGCAACGCTGCTGGCCGTTCCTGAACCGCTGCCGCGCCTGGATTATTCAACCGGCATTCCGTCGGCAGCGCGCACCCTGGTGGTGACGCCGACCATGCTGACCAGCGCCGCCGGCGTTGCAGCGCTTGTCGAGGCGTTGGAGGTGCGGTTCCTGGCGAACCGGGATGACAGCCTGCATTTTGGTCTCCTGACCGATGTGCGCGATGCGCCCACGCAGACCCTGCCGGAGGACGTAGAACTGCTGTCTCTGGCTGTCGCAGGGATTGCTGCGCTGAATGACAAATACCCATGCGATAGCGGCGATATCTTTTTTCTCTTTCACCGCCCGCGCCGCTGGAATCCGCAGGAGCGGATCTGGATGGGTTATGAGCGCAAGCGCGGCAAACTGGCGGAGCTGAATGCGTTGCTGCGCGAGTCTGACTCTGGTTCTGCTCATGATCGTTTTGCGCAGATCGTCGGCGATACGGCGATCCTGCAAGGTGTGCGTTACGTCATTACCCTGGATACCGATACCCAGCTCCCGCGTGACACCGCGAGGGAACTGGTTGGCGCCATGGCACACCCGCTCAACCGGGCGGTCTACGATGCACGCCACGAGTGTGTGCGCGAGGGTTACGGCATCCTGCAACCCCGCGTGGCCGTGAGTCTGCCCGGCGCCAACCGCTCGCGCTATGCGCGGCTGCACGGCAATGATGCAGGTATCGACCCCTATACCCAGGCCATTTCCGATGTCTATCAGGACTGGTTTCAGGAAGGGTCTTTCATCGGCAAGGGCATCTATGATGTCGATATCTTCGAACGGGCGCTTAAGGATCGCTTCCCTGAAAATCGCATCCTGAGCCATGACCTGCTGGAAGGCTGCCATGCGCGCTCGGGACTGCTCTCCGATGTGCAGCTTTATGAGGACTATCCCGCCTGCTACAGCGCGGACGTGAGCCGACGTTACCGCTGGATTCGCGGCGACTGGCAGATCGCCTGCTGGCTGCTGCCGCGGGTTCCAGGTGGCGATGGACGCTTGCGGAAAAACCCGCTGTCGTGGCTGTCGCGCTGGAAACTGGCGGATAATCTGCGCCGCAGTCTCGTCCCGGCGGCGCTGACCGGGCTGTTCGTGCTGGGCTGGTTCTTCGCCGATTCACCTGACGTCTGGACGCTGGCAGTGCTGAGTCTCTTGCTGATCCCGCCGTTGCTGACTGCGCTCCTGAACGTCATGCAAAAACCTGGCGATGTGCGCTGGCTGACGCACGTTGCAGCAGCAGCGCGGGCGGCAGGTCAACAGTTGGCGCAGGCGCTCTTTACCCTGCTCTGTCTGCCGCATGAAGGTGCTTTCAGCCTGGATGCCATGATTCGCACCCTCTGGCGTGTGCAGATCAGTCACCGTGGATTGCTCGAATGGACGTCGTCGGCTGATCTGGATCGCTCGCGACGGGGATTTGTCGCCTTCCACCGGATGATGTGGATGGCACCCGTGCTTGCCATGCTCACGGCGCTGCTGCTGGCATGGGTTCAACCCGCCGCGCTGTGGATGGCATGGCCAATCCTCTTGCTCTGGCTCGCGTCACCGACCGTCACCTACTGGATGAGTCGTCCGCTGATCCGTCATGAGGATCGTCTGACGCCGGCGCAACATCAATTCCTGCGGGTGATGTCACGTCAAACCTGGGCGTTCTTCGAGACCTTCGTCGGCGCGGATGACCATTGGCTGCCGCCGGACAACTATCAGGAACATCCGGTTGCCAGGCTTGCGCATCGCACCTCGCCGACCAACATGGGGCTGTCGCTGCTGGCCAATCTGGCCGCCTGTGATTTTGGTTATCTCCCGGTTGGCGGACTGATCGAGCGCACGGCTCATGCGCTCGAGACGATGGTCGGACTGGAACGGTATCGCGGTCATTTCTTCAACTGGTACGACACCCAGACGCTCAAACCGTTGGCTCCGCTCTATATTTCGTCAGTGGACAGCGGCAATCTGGCGGGGCACCTGCTGACGTTGCAGGCGGGACTGCTCGCGCTGATCGATGCGCCGATCCTGAACGAACGCTGGCTGGATGGGATCGCAGACACCTTTCATGTCCTCATGGGCGCCATTGAGTCCAATCCCGATCAGCGCCGGTTGCGCACAGCGCATCCTGTCAAGCCAGGCAAGGCTCGCGAGACTCAGCCGGCCTCAGCCAGACGGTTGCAGCAGATGCTGGAATCCGCCACCCAGAAACCTCCAGCCACGTTGGCTGCTGCATGGCAGTGTCTTGATGCGCTGACAACGCTGGCCACTGCGGTGGCGCATGAGCTGGAAACCGAGACCCAGGGTGACGCATGGGCGCAGTCGCTGGTTCGTCAATGCCATCATACTGGCGATGACATGCTGTTTCTTGCGTCCTGGCTCCCGCTGTCTCACGCGCTTCCCGCTTGTGACCGGTCACTGACGTTGCGTCAGTTGGCCGCATTTGAGGTGGAGCAAGACAGCGATCCCGGCCAGCACGCCCGCGAGCGGATCGCCGAGTTGGAGCGTCTGGCGCGACAGGTCGGCGAACTGGCGACGATGGATCACGGCTTCCTCTACGACGAGACACGTCATCTGCTGACCATTGGCTACAATGTCAGCGAACGGCGACAGGATGCGAGCGATTACGATCTCCTGGCTTCCGAGGCGCGTCTGGGCTGTTTCGTCGCCATCGCGCAGGGTCAATTGCCACAGGAAAGCTGGTTTGCCTTGGGACGCTTGCTAACGATTGCCGCCGGCGAGCCGACGCTGCTGTCGTGGAGCGGCTCGATGTTCGAGTATCTGATGCCGCTGCTGGTGATGCCGACCGATGATCACTCACTGCTCGACCAGACCTATCGCACGGCTGTCGCGCGTCAGATCGAATATGGCAAACAGCGCGGCGTGCCCTGGGGCGTGTCCGAATCTGGTTATAACCGGGTCGATCTTCAATTCAACTATCAGTACCGCGCCTTCGGAGTACCCGGTCTGGGACTGAAACGCTGGCTGGCCGAGGATCTGGTGATCGCGCCCTATGCCTCCGCGCTGGCGCTGATGGTCGCGCCCAAGGCCGCGTGCCAGAATCTCCAGCGACTCGATGCACTGGGGCTGAGCGGTCGCTACGGTTTTTATGAAGCCATCGACTACACGCCTTCCCGGCTTCCGCACGGACAGATCAGTGCCGTGGTGCGGTCGTTCATGGCGCATCATCAGGGCATGAGTTTCCTGTCGCTGGCCTATCTGCTGCTGGATCGTCCGATGCAGAAACGCTTTGCTTCGGTGCCAGAGTTTCAGGCGACTGTTCTACTGCTCCAGGAGCGTATCCCCAAAACACCGTCGTTCTATTCGCACGCAACCGGCGAACCCTCGGATATCCATGCCAGCGGCAGCAGTCAGGAGTCGCCGATGCGCGTGTTTACCAGCCCTCACACGCCCATCCCTGAAGTTAAGCTGTTGTCGAATGGCCGTTATCATGTGATGGTCACGAACGCAGGCGGCGGCTACAGCCGCTGGAAGGATCTCGCCGTCACCCGCTGGCGCGAAGACACCACCCGCGATCACTGGGGTATTTTCTGTTACATCCGTGATCTGACAAGCGGCGCATTCTGGTCGACCGCCTATCAGCCTACGCTGAAGACTCCCGATAGCTACGAGGCGATTTTTTCGGAAGGACGCGCCGAGTTTCGCCGTCGCGACGACGAGATCGAATCTTATACCGAGATCGCGGTGTCACCTGAGGACGACATCGAATTGCGCCGGGTGCGCCTCACCAATCGTGGCCGTACCCGCCGTTTGATTGAGGTCACGAGTTACAGCGAGGTCGTGCTTGCCCCGCCTGCGGCAGACGCGCTGCATCCGGCATTCAGCAATCTGTTCGTGCAGACTGAAATTCTTGATCCGCAACCGGCGATCCTCTGCACCCGTCGGGCACGTTCGCAGGATGAATCCACGCCCTGGATGTTGCATCTGATGGTGGTGCGCGGCGCGTCGGACACTGCCCGGAACGGTGCCGAGACATCGGCAGAGGAGACGACGGGCTGCGCTGCGCACTACCCATCCTACGAGACAGACCGGATGCGCTTTATCGGGCGTGATCGATCCGTTGCCGACCCGCTGGCACTGCATGGTGACGCGGCACTCTCAGGAAGTTCCGGATCGGTGCTCGATCCGATTGCGTCCATCCGCACCGTGATCACGCTGGAACCCGATCAGTCGGTCACGCTCGATATCGTCACCGGCATTGGCGAGAGCCGTGCGGCGGCGCTGGGTCTGGTCGAGAAATATCAGGATCAGCGCCTCGCTGATCGGGTCTTCGATCTGGCCTGGACGCATAGTCAGGTCGTGTTGCGCCAGATCAACGCCACGCAGTCCGATGTGCAGCTTTACGGACGACTGGCCAGCTCGATTCTCTATGCCAATGCGTCGCTACGGGCGGAGACAAGCGTCCTCAGCCAGAACCGGCGCGGGCAATCCGGTCTCTGGAGCCATGCGGTGTCCGGCGATATTCCGCTGGTGCTGGTGCAGATCGGCGACCCGGCCAACATCGAGCTGGTGCATCAACTGGTTCAGGCACATGCCTATTGGCGTCTGAAAGGACTGACCGTGGATCTGGTGATCTGGAATGAGGATCGTGCCGGTTATCGTCAACAGCTTCATGACCAGATCCTCGGCCTGATTGCAGCCGGCGTCGATGCGCAGGTGATCGACCGGCCTGGCGGTATCTTCATTCGCCCCGCCGATCAGATCAGTCATGAAGATCGCATTCTGTTCCAGACGGTCGCACGGGTCATTCTCAACGATACGCGGGGCACCTTGGTGGAACAGATCAAGCGGCGCGATCCACCAGAAAAGCGCATGCCCCGTCTGCGACCCAGCCGCGCCAAGCAGTCTGGCGGCGCACGCGACCACTCAGCGTCAACGCTGCGGCCAGCGTTGCTGTTCGATAACGGTCTGGGTGGCTTCAGCTCCGATGGCCGCGAATATGTCATCACCACCGCGCCCGGTCAGACCACGCCAGCGCCCTGGGTGAATGTCCTGGCCAATTCGCGCTTTGGAACCGTGATCTCAGCCAGCGGCATGGCCTACACCTGGAGCGAAAATGCCCACGAGTTCCGACTTACGCCCTGGCACAACGATCCGGTTAGCGATGCCAGTGGCGAAGCCTTTTATCTGCGCGACGAGGATAGCGGTCAGGTCTGGTCGCCAACGTCGCTGCCGACTGGCGGTGCATCGGAGTACGTGAGTCGGCATGGTTTCGGCTACAGCGTGTTTACGCACACCGAGAATGGCATCGCCTCGGAACTGTGGGTCTTCGTGGCGCTGGATGCGCCGATCAAATTCTCGATCCTGCGGGTGCGTAATCGTTCGAATCAGACACGCCGTCTGTCTGCAACCGGTTATGTGGAATGGGTGCTTGGCGATCTGCGACCAAAGACCACGCTGCATGTTATCACCGGGATCGATCCGACCAGCGGCGTACTGTTTGCGCACAATCCCTATAACACCGAGTTTGCGGATCATCGCGCCTTTTTCGACGTCGACGATCCGACCCGGACTGTCAGCGGCGACCGGGCTGAATTCATCGGACGCAACGGCACTCTGCGCGATCCGGCGGCACTGACTCGGCTGCGGCTGTCCGGTAAGGTCGGGGCAGGGCTGGATGCCTGTGCCGCGCTCCAGGTCACTTTTGATCTGGCGCCGGGGCAGACGCATGACAGCGTCTTCCGGCTGGGCGTGGTGGGTCGGCGTGGCGCGGATGAAGCCAGCTCGCTGGTGCATCGCGGTCGAGGCGCGGCGACAGCATGGGAGGTACTTGATGCCGTGCGCCAGCATTGGTCAGACACACTGGGCGCGGTGCAGGTCGAGACGCCAGACCCCGCGCTCAACGTCCTCGCCAATGGCTGGCTGGTCTATCAGACGCTGGCCTGTCGGCTGTGGGCGCGCAGCGGCTACTACCAGTCGGGCGGTGCCTTCGGCTTCCGCGATCAATTGCAGGATGCGATGGCGCTGATCCATGCCGAACCCCAGCGTCTGCGCGAGCAACTGTTGCTGTGCGCCAGCCGTCAGTTCCGCGAAGGCGACGTGCAGCACTGGTGGCATCCACCTTCGGGTCGCGGGGTGCGCACCCGTTGCTCGGATGATTATCTCTGGCTGCCACTGGCGACCTGTCGCTATGTTCAGGCGACCGGTGACACCGGCATCCTCAATGAGACAGTGCGCTTTCTGGAAGGCCGCCTGGTCAGCGGTGATGACGATTCATACTATGACCTTCCGAGTCAGTCGGACGAATCCGCCAGTCTTTATCAGCACGGTGTCCGCGCCATCCTGCACGGACTGCGCTTTGGCGAGCATGGTCTGCCGCTGATGGGATCCGGCGACTGGAACGACGGCATGAACCTGGTCGGCATCCAGGGTCGGGGCGAAAGCGTCTGGCTAGGCTTTTTCCTCTATGAGGTGCTGATGCGCTTTACGGCGATCGCCCCCTTGCAGGATGACTTACCTTTCGTTGCGCGTTGTGAGCAGGAGGCGGCGCAAGTCCGCGACAACATTGAACAGTACGGGTGGGATGGCGACTGGTATCGACGCGCCTATTGCGACGACGGGACGCCGCTCGGATCGGCGAGCAGTCCTGAATGCCAGATCGATTCTATCGCCCAAAGCTGGTCGGTGCTCTCCGGGGCAGGCGATCCTCTACGCGCCGCGTTGGGAATGGATGCACTGGATGCACTACTGGTCAGCCGTGAGGCCGGGTTAATCAAATTACTTGATCCACCATTCGACCAGTCAACGCTGAATCCCGGCTATATCAAGGGTTACGTTCCAGGCGTGCGGGAGAACGGCGGGCAGTACACCCATGCGGCGATCTGGGCGGCGATGGCGTTCGCTAAACTGGGCGACTCGACGCGGGCATGGGAACTGTTCGACATGATCAATCCGGTCAATCACGGGCGCTCGCCGGAAGGCATCGCCATCTACAAGGTCGAACCCTATGTGATCGCCGCCGATGTCTATGGGGTCGCGCCGCATGTCGGACGTGGTGGCTGGAGCTGGTATACCGGCTCGTCAGGTTGGATGTATCGGTTAATCCTTGAATCACTACTCGGCCTGCGACTCGAAGTCGACACACTGCATCTTGCGCCCTGCCTACCTGCCGATTGGCCTGGATTCAGTCTAGCGTATCGTTATCGCCAGACGCGCTATCACGTCAGCGTGACGCAAATACCCGCCAGCCTGACCGATAGCGCGTGTCAAACACAGATCACGGTAGACGGAATTGCGCAGGACGGTGGTATTCCACTCATGGATGACCAGCGTGAACATCAGGTCGAGGTCAGCATCCATCATGTCTCATCCAGATGATTCAGTTAACATCCCTGTCACCGCCGATTCAGAACCCGCAGCGTTAGGGCAAGCCTTGCGCCAGCGGGCAGAAACCCTGCTCGAAACACTGGATGCGCGAGGGATGGACACCTTCACCCCAGTGGCGACGGATCGGCTGGTCTACGAGCTACGGGTGCATCAGATCGAACTGGAGTTGCAAAACGAGGAGCTGCGCCGCGCACAGGAATCGATGGATGTCTTGCAGGCACGTTACTTCGGCCTCTATGACCTAGCGCCGGTCGGCTATCTGACACTTAGCGAAGCCGGATTGATCCAGGAGGCCAATCGCGCTGCCGCCACCTTCCTGAACGCCCTGCGCGGCGATCTGGTCGATCAACCCATCACCCGTTTCATCCTTGACGAGGATCAGGCGGTCTACGCGCAGTGTCGCAACCAGCTCTGGTCTGGCGAGGAGCCACAAACCGCCGAGCTACGCCTGCTGTGTCTGGACAACGCGACGCGATGGGTGCGACTGGAAGCCAGTCTGACTCCAGAAGTGACCGGTGGCGTGCCATTGTGGCGGGTGATTCTGAGCGACATCACCGACCGTAAACGCAGCGATCATGATCTTTTTGTGACCCAGGCACGGTTGCGTCTGGTGGCGGAGATCGCTGATTTAACCTTCTGGGAATGGAATCCACGCACGAACAGGGTCTCTTTTCCAAGCCCCTGGCAGCAGCAGATGGGTTATCCCGCCGACGAATTGCCGACGCACCTCGCCGACTGGTCAACCTTGCTGCATCCCGAAGATCGCGAGCGCATCCTCAACCGTATCAAGCACTTCGTTGATGCACCAACGACGCCCTACGAGATTCAATATCGACTCCAGCGCAAAGACGGCGTTTACCGCTGGTTCGTGGCGCTGCTGGAAGCCATTCTGGACGACCGCGACCATCTCGATCACGTCCTGCTTGTGAATCAGGACGTGACCCGTCACAAAGAATCGGAAGATCGGGCGCTGCATCTCGCGCAGCACGATCCGCTGACCGGTTTGCCGAGTCGCGCCCTGCTTGATCAGATCGCTAATCACATGCTTGCCAGCGCCCACCGCTCGGGCAGTCAATTGGCGGTGCTGTTTTTCGATCTGGATCACTTCAAAGCGATCAATGATACCCATGGTCACCGGATTGGGGATCTGCTCCTGCAAGCGGTCGCCCGTCGGCTGCTGGACGCCTTCCGCGAGGAAGACCTGGTGGGGCGATTGGGAGGCGATGAGTTTGTTGCGGTACTGGCGAACATCCGCAACGACGCTGACGCCGCCAGCGCGGCGCGTACCGCGATTGCGGCGCTGACACCGGCATACCTCATTGAAGGACACGCACTGCACTGCGTCTCCAGTCTCGGCATCAGCCTCTTCCCCCGCGACGGCACCACGATCGAACATCTGATTCAGTGCGCCGATCTTGCCATGTATCACGCCAAGCAGATCAGCCCCGGCCAGTCTCAGTTCGCAAGCCAGTGACGAATCGCATCTTCCTGACCATCACGAAAAATTGCATCCGTGCGTCTGGAACCTTACCTGAGCAATTCTAATGCGCGTATTGGTTTGTCGATCATCTGATTGAGCCAATCCGTTCAGCGTGAGTCTATGACGTTGACATCTTCAGCACAGGGCTTGACCGTCAAGCCTGTTTTGTGAACCAGGCTAGTTCTGCGGCGGATTCCTGGTAGTACTTGTGATAGTTCGCCAGCATTGACGTTGCGGCGGTTCGACTGATGAATTCGATCAGTACCGGATGTTGTGCTTTCGCGAACTTGACAGGATCTTCAGTCCGATGATGGCGCAGAAAAGACCAGAAGCCGACAACAATCGACCCTGTCGCCGGGTTTTGTGCCGTTTTCTGCACACGCGCCATCACGGCGGGATAGTGTTTCAAGATGGTCTCGGCATACGCCCGCAACATGGGTGCCTGTTCAACCAGGGCGGCACGTTCGCGGTCAAAATCGTCACGCTCAAGGATTTTGTGGTTCTGATAGACCACGGGCGCATTCGCTGAGGTATCACAGACCCAACCCTTGCGCGGCACGAGCATGTCCGCCTGATCCGTTTCCCGGCGATAGGGATAAAAGGGCATGGAGCGGCAGCGCAGCGGCTTGTCGGCATGAATGGCGCATTGATTTTCTGACGACAGTGCTGGACACGGGAAAGACGGCGGCAGATACGCCGTCGGTGCAATCAGGACGGCGACCCGCTTGCGCTTGGGAAGCGCAACGGTCATGCCCAGTTGCGCGGTCAACTCAAACGCGCGACTGGCTTCGGGAACGGTCGTCCAGACCATCGCCAGCGGAAAGCGTCCGGCATTGGCAAAAGCATCCGCGATGGTCAGCGGCAGCCATCCGTAGCAGCATTTGCCACATCGCGTGCAGGCGAAGTGCTGCGCCGTCACGGTCGCCTTGACGGGTTGCCGGGCAGTCACCGACTCAAACCACTCCGCAGCATTTTTTGTATTTCTTGCCAGACCCACAGGCACAGGGTTCATTCCTGCCAACTTTGGATACCCGCAGCGGCAGAGCTTTTGGATTCATCTCGCTACTCTGGTAAAGCCACGCGCCGTTTTCGCGGCAAAACTGCGACAACTCGTGCTGAACATGCGTGTTTCCATGCTGGCGATAGCGAAACGTGAATTCGACTTGTCCGGTCAGGTCATCGACGCCACCGGCGACGACGCGAAGGATCGTTAATCCGAGCCAGGTCGTTTCAGCGGCGGTGCGCTCGGCATCCAGACGGTTGAAGGCATCACGCGCTTCAGGCGTATCCGTGCGTTCGAGATGATCCAGATTGCCAACCGTATAGGCCGTGTAGCGCGAGCGCATCAAGGCTTCAGCCGTCGGCGCAGGTTGACCGGCCAGGATTGGCGCACAGCAGTGATTGAACTCAAAACCGGAACCACAGACACAGAGAGACATATCCCACACCAAGGTTAACTAACGAATTGATCAGCGATCTGCCGATATTGAAAATGAATACATGCTTACCGATGTCGTTTTATGCTCCGAAGCGCGTCACTGAACTGGGATCAGGCTCCCGTCCAGCGATCAGTTCGTTGAGGACATACCAGATGGCCTCGGCGCTCGGCGGGCAGCCAGGAATAAAGACATCAACCTTGACCTCGCCGTGAATCGGCTTGACCGGAACCCGCAGCGCGGGCACGTCGCGGGTCGGGATCTGCGGTTGCAGGGTGACATTTTCGCGGTAGGCGCGATCAAAGACATCGGCGAGCTTAAACGGATTACGCATCGCCGGGACATTGCCGGTAACTGCGCAATCGCCCAGGCTGATCAGCAGCTTGCAGTGTTTACGGAAGGATTGCGCTTTCTCCAGATCGTCATCTGAACTGATCGAGCCTTCCAGAATGCCAACATCAACGGATTCCGGTAGTGTCTTAGCATCGACCAGCGGGCTGTAAACGATGTCGATCAACTGCGCCAGTTCGACCAGCCGCTGATCCAGATCCAAAAAAGACATGTGACAGCCCGAACAGCCATCGAGCCAGGTGGTGGCGACCGTGATCTTTGGTGCGCTCATGACAGATGTCTCCGGCGGGCGAGAATTGGCAGAAAGTGTTGATCCTTGACCATTTCACCGACCGAGGTGCCCTGCTTGACCAGTGCGCCGGTCGGACACACCTGAACGCATTTGCCACAACTGGTGCAGGTATCGCTGTTGCCCCAGGGTTGCGCCAGATCGCTGATGACCCGGCAGTCCGTGCCACGGTTCATGACATCCCAGGTATGGGCGCCTTCGATTTCGTCACAGACCCGCACGCAACGGGTGCAGAGGATGCAGCGGTTGTGATCGAGCCGGAACATTTCGTGCGAACTATCGACCGGATAGGCAACATGGCGGTAGGGGATGCGCACATGATCAACGCCGCATTTTTGGGCGAGCCATTGCAGTTCACAGTGACCATTGGACACGCAGACCGAGCAGACGTGATTGCGTTCGGCAAACAGCAGTTCAAGGATGGTGTGGCGGTAGCGTCGCAACCGGTCGCTCTGGGTCTGGATACGCATCCCCTCGGCGACGCGGGTTGAACAGGCCGCGTACAGTCGGCTCTGTCCTTCCAGCTCAACCATGCACAGGCGGCAGCCACCCCATACCGACAGCCCGTCGAGATGACAGAGACTGGGAATCGGGATGTGATGTTCACGGCAGACCTCGATGATGGTTTCGTCTTCGCGGGCAGACAGATCGTGGTCGTCAATCCTGAGCGTGACGACGCGGACAGTGGGTGTAGCGGGTTGAGCCATGACGCCTCCAGAGTGGTCGTCGGAACGCGATTAAGCGGTCTCTGCAATCAAGTCCAGTATTCTGAATCAAGCAGTTGCGTGATGGTAAACGGGCATTCAGCCGGGAACGTCTCAGCGGACAATCCAGTTTCGAGAGTCGCGCCCGTTTGAATCGTCATCCGTTAAGCCGCCTGTGACAGGCGTCGGTTGACGACATGCCAGAAGGTCGCGACCGCTGATGGCACCCCATCGAAAAAATCCTCAAAAAATCCTGATTCGTTCAGCGACGGAGGGTAAGCATAACGCTCGCCATCCATCCCAACATCAAGCACCCAATCCGTGGGTTCAGTGGCATCAATCAAGATGAAATCATGTCTTGGATAGATGTAGGGTTTTCCAAAGTCGTTCAGAATCCGGTAGTCATCCGCCTCGATTCCGATGACGCAATACGTTTGCCCAGCGGTTAAATCAGGAAAATCTGGACTCGCTGCCGTTAGTTTGACGATCATTGGGGTAATCTCTTCAGCTTGATCTCGTACCGACCAATGCCGTGATGTTCGTACCAGTGAAATTCATATCGCTGCCCGTCGATTTCAAACGCCGGACTGCTCTTTTTCGTCCACTGCGACGACCAACCGCCATAGGTTTCGATAAGCCTTTGCAGGTCACGAATGCGTTGGCCTTTTGTAATGACTCTGGATTGGACAAGCAATTCTTTCGTCAGGTATAGACCCTTCAAAATCCCGACTCGCGGTCAACCGTCAGCCAGCTTCGCTTCATATTCATCACGAAAATAGCGCAGCGTGCTCAACACCGGATTCGGCGCGGTCTGGCCGAGTCCGCACAGGCTGGTCGCCTGCACCACCTCGCAGAGTTCTTCGAGCAACGCGAGATCGGCAGCCGTGCCCTGACCGTTGGCGATCTTGTCAAGCAGACCGTGCATCTGCTGGGTTCCGGCGCGACACGGAATGCACTTGCCGCACGATTCGGTCATGCAGAATTCCATGAAATAGCGGGCGACATCGACCATGCACGACGTGTCGTCCATGACGATCATGCCACCCGAGCCCATGATGGTGCCAAGCGTCTTGAGGCTGTCGTAATCGACGCCGATATCCAGATGCTGTTCAGGAATGCAACCGCCAGACGGGCCGCCGGTCTGCACCGCCTTGAACGTCTTGCCGTCGGGAATGCCGCCGCCGATGACCTCGATGATGTCGCGCAGGCTGGTGCCCATCGGCACCTCGATCAGTCCGGTATTCTGGATTTTTCCTGCCAGCGCGAACACCTTGGTGCCCTTTGATTTTTCGGTGCCGATTCCGGCAAACCAGTCGCCGCCGTTGCGGATGATCGGCGCGATATTGGCGAAACTTTCAACATTGTTGATCAGCGTCGGGCAGCCCCAGAGCCCGGATTCAGCAGGATAGGGCGGGCGTGGACGTGGCTGGCCGCGCAGCCCTTCAATCGACGCCATCAGCGCCGTTTCCTCGCCACAGACGAACGCGCCCGCGCCGAGCCGGATTTCCACCTCAAAACTGAATTGCGTATCCGCCACCCGGTTGCCGAGAAAACCCGCGCCACGGGCTTTGCGGAGCGCCGTCTGGAGCCGCTCGACCGCCAGCGGATATTCAGCGCGAACATAGACATAGGCTTTATTTGCGCCAATCGCGTAACCCGCAATCGCCATGCCTTCGAGCACGCGATGCGGATCGGACTCCAGCACGGCGCGATCCATGAACGCGCCTGGATCACCCTCGTCAGCATTACAGATCACATATTTCTGTGCGCCCGGCGTTTTAGCGACCGTTGACCATTTCAGCCCAGTCGGATAACCACCGCCGCCGCGTCCGCGCAGCCCGCTGGTCGTCACTTCGCGCAAGACCTCAGCAGGCGTCATCTCGGAAAGCGCCTTAACCAGCGCGGCATAACCGCCAACGGCGACATAGCTCTTAAAGCTGTCGGGGTCGATGATCCCGCAATTTTCCAGCACGATGCGCTGTTGTCGGGCAAAAAAGGGTTGATCGGTGGGACAGCGCAGACGCTCCACCGGCGCGCCGCACACGCTCCGCATGATGTCGGGCGCATCGGTGGGCATCACGTCACGATAGAGCACCGAATCCGCTAGATCGCAATCCTTGTCCGCCACGGCCACCAGCGGCCCGGCAGAACACAGCCCCATGCAGCCCACGCCCTTGACGCGACAGGTGCCGCCACCGTCGCCACAGAGTTGGGTCAGCGCCTCCAGCACCGGCGCGGCACCGGAGGATTGACAGCTTGCCGCCATGCACACGCGCACCTCGCGCTTGATCGCGGCGTCTTCAGCGCGAAACTGCGCGGCTTTTTCAGCGAGATCTTCGGGGTGCATGTCAGTCTAACGCCTCCAGTCGGGTGGTCAGGGTCTCGGCAGTCTGTTTGCCCAGCACGTCGCCATTCAGCACCACGGCAGGCGCCAGTCCACAGGCACCAACGCAGCGAGCCGTCAGCAGCGAGAGCCGGTCATCGTCGGTGGTGTCGCCGGGATTGATGTCGTAGCGAGTGTGAATACCGTCGAGCAATGCGCCCGCGCCCTTGATGTAACAGGCGGTGCCAGTACACACCACGCAGGCATGACGGCCTTTCGGCTTGAGCATGAAGATGTGATAGAACGTCGCCACGCCAAAGACCTTGCTTAACGGCAGATCGAGCGATCCGGCGACGAAGCGCAGCGCAGTTTCATCTAAAAAGCCGAAGGCGTCTTGGACGCTGTGCAAGGTTTCAATGAGCGCATGATCGGCGTAGCCGTAACGGCGCATGGTCGCGTTGACCAGCTTCCAGCGTTTATCATCGCTCGGTAACGGTGGCTTGGCTTGCTGCAAAGGCATGTCGCCTGCTCCTTCGATAGACGATCTTTTAGGTGAATCGCTTTGCACCGCGATCCGGGGTGTTGAGTTTAGCGTTGGATCGCGGCAGATGCTCAGTCACGAGAATGGCTCAAGTGTATGACAGTTTCAGGTGATGTTGGCATCCGCTTGTTGGTAATGCCATGTCCTGCGCTATACTCGCCACGGCCATGCGTGTTCGCTGACGAAGCAAGCTTCGCACGGGGATTTTAGCCATGAAGCAAGTTAGGATTGCGCCGACGAAGACGTTGCATAAATCAGGTGATATCCGTGAATGAGCAGATTGCTCTGCCGCCAAATCCGACCATCTCGGTCGTGGTTCCCGTGTATCGCTCACAGGATACGCTGCGCGAGTTATATCGCCGACTTACTGCGGCACTGGAATCAGTTGATCCGTACTTTGAATTGATTCTGGTGGAAGATTGCGGTGGGGATGATTCATGGAATGTTATTGAGGACATCGCCAGAAAGGACGGACGTGTGCGCGGCATCCAGCTCAATCGAAATTTCGGCCAGCACGCCGCGACTATTTGCGGGTTTTCCCACGCCCGAGGTCAATGGATCGCAACCCTTGACGATGATTTGGAGCAAGCGCCAGAGTATTTGCCTGACTTGTATCGGAAGGCGCTGGAAGGACATGACCTAATCTATGGTGTCTACCCTGAACGCACCCATAAATCTTGGCGCAATGTCACGTCCCATGTTGCACGCTGGTTGTTTAATAAAGCCATTCCTTCGCTGAACCATGCTTATACGAGTTATCGACTGATTCGTGGCGACGTTGCCCGAGCACTGATCCAATTCGACTCGCCTTTTCCCTTCGTGGATGGCTATCTCTCCTGGCTCACGAACCGCTATGCCACGGTGGAAGTGCCGCATGGAACTCGTACTCATGGCGTTAGCAATTACACCTTCAGAAAACTGATCACTCACACGATCAATATCTTTGTCACTTTCTCCGATCTACCATTGAAAATAGCAACCTGGATTGGTGTCATCGCTTTCTTGATGGGCATGATTTGGTTGACCGCCATTCTTTGGCGTTATTTTATTGGCGGCATATCGGTATCTGGCTATGCTTCGATGATGGCGGGTATTCTTTTATTTGGCGGGGTTCAACTGCTGGTACTTGGTATTTTCGGTGAATATCTAGGGCGGATGAACTTCAAATCATCGAAGAAACCGCTTTTCCTGGTGGGTAGAACCACCAACATCATAGCAGATTAACGATTCTATTTGCGATGCGCTTATTGATTTATGGATCGAAAGAGTTTGCCGCAACGGTCACGGAACTTGCGCGGCACTGTGGGCATGAAGTCGCTGGAATGGTCGATGATTACAATAGTGGACCAAATATTTTAGGCAGCCTAGTAGATCATTCCAGCTTAACTTGTGGGTAGAGGCGTTTGAGTTTGATGCGGGCGTCTTCGGTGGTGAACTGCCAGTCCACGCCGGTTTGG
>CAIUAY010000207.1 GCA_903897335.1 uncultured Chromatium sp.
CCGGCTATGTGAGGTTATACAATCACCAGATCCCGCAAAAGGCGCTGGGACACATCGCGCCGATTCAAGCACTCAAAGACTGGCAACAAACATGCCCCGAACGCTTCAAAAAGCGGGTATATAATCTCACGGGACTTGACACCCAGGCAAGGTCTACGGCTGCCCACTGAAGGCTCACCGGCTGATCGACGCCTTAGACTGGAACCCGGAGGAGTTGGCGGCGGCAAGATGATCAAAGTCAAAGGTTTTCCCAAAAACCATACGCTGCGCCGGTTCCGGGTCGAGGTGTCTTCCCACCGCACGGACTGGGTCGTCACCAACGACCTGTCTCAGGATTCCACGGAGGCGGCGCACCACGCGTGCGGCTTGCGCTGGAAGATCGAGCAGACGCACCGCGAACCGGGCTGGAGTCTTGCCAGTGCTGCAAGGCTCGCATCCAGAGTAACCACATTGCCTGCGCCTTCCTCGTGTGGGTACGCCTCAAACACTTGGCCGCCGAAACTGGGCGGATCGTCTACCAACTCAAACACGGATTACTCGACGACGACCTCATTCAGCAACTCAAGCGTCCGGCACTCACGATGACGTTTGCGTAAGTATTAATAAGTAAAATCTAATATTAAGGAGGGTCAACACATGTGGCATATCATCCGGTTTTTGACGGTTCTGGGGCTGCTGCTGACAACTGAAATCCACGCGGCTCCATTGGAAACAGCGCCTGCCGAGTTGCGCAATCTGCCCCGCGAATACCGTCTCGATGGCTTCGTCGAGGCGGTGAATCAGACCACCGTGTCTGCCCAAACACAGGGGCAGGTCGAGGAGGTCTTTTACGATGTCGATGATTATGTCGAAAAAAACACGATCCTAGTGCGTCTGAAAGACACCGAGCAGCGTGCCCGCGTGGCGCAGGCGGAAGCGGATGCAAAATCGGCTACCGCCCGTCTAAAACGGACGAAAGACGAAGCGGATCGTGTCGCCGGACTCCATAAAACCAAAAATGTCTCGGAATCCGAGATGGACAAAGCGACAACCGATCTGGCCAATGCCCAGGCCGAGCTGGACTCTGCCAATGCACGTCTGGAGCAGGCACGCGAGCAACTGGCGTACACCCGCATTCGCGCCCCTTATTCAGGGATCGTCACCAAGCGCCATGTCGAGCTAGGTGAGATGGCCAGTCCTGGCACTCCAGTGATGACCGGCATTTCGCTGGAACAATTGCGCGTGATCGTCGACGTGCCGCAGAGCGTGATCCCGTTGATCGAGGGTGCGACAAAAGACAAACTGGCGCGGATCTATCTGCCGGACAACAGGATCGTCGAAAGTCGTGCGATCACAGTGTTTCCCTACGCCGATCTGGGTTCCAATACGTTCAAGGTGCGTATTGATCTCCCGCATCAGGAACAGAACCCGGATTCAGACAGCGCGGCGCAAGCGCTGTTTCCCGGCATGTTCGTCAAGACCGGATTTGTCGTGGGTCACAAGCAGGAACTGACGGTACCCAAGTCTGCCGTGGTGCATCGTTCGGAAGTCACGGGGGTGTATGTGATCACGCCGGGCGAGCACGTTCACTTCAGGCAGATTCGTTTAGGCCAGGAGCTGCCGGATGCCGATGTCGTCCTCGCGGGTCTGCTGGAAGGCGAGCAGGTTGCTCTCGACCCGATTGCCGCCGGCGTCATCCTGAAAACTCAGGTACCGATGCGGCATGACGCCGAGGAGCATTCACATGAGTAAGCCGCTTGGGATTGCGGGTCGGCTGGCCGCCAGTTTTCAGGCAACCGAGATTACCCCGCTGCTGGCGCTGATCGGTCTGCTGCTGGGCGTGTTTGCGGTGATGATCACGCCGCGTGAAGAAGAGCCACAGATCGACGTGACCTTTGCCGACATTTTCGTGCCCTTTCCGGGTGCGTCAGCCAGCGAAGTTGAACATCTAGTGGCAGGCCCTGCCGAACAGGTGCTCTCTGAGATCCGGGGCATCGAACATGTGTTTTCGGTCTCGCGTCCCGGCATGGCGGTGGTCACCGTGCAGTTCGAGGTCGGCGAGGACAATACCAGCGCGGTGGTGCGACTGTTCAGCAAGGTCATGTCCAAACAGGACTGGCTGCCGCAGAATCTGGGCGTGGGTACTCCGATCATCAAGCCCAAGGGGATTGATGACGTGCCGATCCTGACCGCGACCCTGTGGTCGCAGGATCAAAACGTCGGCGCATTTGAACTGGGACAGGTCGCCCATGCCATCGAGCAGGAACTCAAGCGTGTTCCCGGCACCCGCGACATTTATACCGTTGGCGTTCCCGATCAGGTGGTGCGGGTGCTGCTTCAGCCTGAAAAAATGGCTGGTTACGAGATTGACTTGAGCGACCTGCGCCGCTCGCTCCAGGCCAATAACGTGATCCGCGACAACCTGAGCGTGACCGCTGACAATCAGGAGGTTCTAGTGCAGGCGGGCACCTTTCTCACCAGCGCCGAGCAGATCGGCGATTTGGTGATCGGTTTGCATGGCGGGCGTCCAGTGTATCTGCGCGATGTCGCCACCTTTGAACGTGGCCCCCAGCAGCCTGATAGCTACGCCTACATGGGTGCCGGCCCAGCCGCCGCACACGTCGGCATCGACCTAACCGGCGTTACCCCAGCAGTGACGATCGCGGTCGCCAAACAGCCTGGAGTCAATGCAGTCGATGTCGCGCAACTGGTGACTGACCGCTTTGAGCAGCTCAAGGGGATTTTCATTCCAGAAAACGTCAAGGTCACGCTGACCCGCAACTATGGCGCGACAGCTGACGCCAAGGCCAAAAAGCTGATCAGCAAGCTCACGTTCGCCACGATCTCAGTGGTGGCACTGGTGCTGCTGACGATCGGCTGGCGCGAATCCATCATTGTTGGCGCGGCGGTGATCGTCACCCTGGCGATCACGCTGTTTGCATCCTGGGCCTGGGGTTTCACGCTCAATCGGGTGTCGCTATTCGCGCTGATCTTCTCAATCGGGATTCTGGTCGATGACGCCATCGTGGTGGTCGAAAACATCCACCGGCATATGATCCTGAGCCGCGATGCACTGCTGGATCTCATTCCTCGCGCCGTTGACGAAGTGGGCGGGCCGACCATCCTCGCCACGTTTACGGTGATTGCGGCGCTGCTGCCGATGGCCTTTGTCAGCGGGCTGATGGGGCCATACATGAGTCCGATCCCGATCAACGCATCAATGGGAATGCTGGTCTCGTTGCTGGTGGCCTTCATCTTCACGCCCTGGATGAGCAACCTGATGTTTAAACGCCAGCGCTCGCTCCAGATTGAGACCGGCAGCGGTCATCATGACACGGGACGCCTGGACAATCTGTTTCAACACCTGATCGGGTCGTTTTTGAGCGGCAGTACAGGACATCGCAACCGCTGGTTCCTACTGCTTGGGATTCTGGTGCTGATTGCCGGATCGATCATGCTAGTCGTCAATCGCTCGGTCATTTTGAAAATGCTGCCTTTCGACAATAAAAGCGAGTTTCAGGTCGTTCTTGACATGCCTGAAGGCACCAGCCTGGAGCAGACCACCCGGGTTCTGCATGAGATGGGCGAATATCTCGCTACCGTCCCCGAAGTCACCGACTATCAGGGCTATGCTGGCACTGCCGCGCCAATCAACTTCAACGGTCTGGTGCGCCAGTACTATCTGCGTCAAGGCGCCGCTCTGGGTGACTTGCAGGTGAATCTGCTCAATGCCCATGACCGTGACCAAAAAAGCCACGCGATCGCCATGGCACTGCGTGAGCCATTGCAAACCATCGCCCGGAAATATGACGGCAATGCCAAGATTGTCGAGATTCCGCCCGGCCCGCCGGTGCTCTCCCCACTGGTTGCCGAGGTCTATGGCTTGAGTTATCCCGGTCAGATCGAGATCGCCAAGTCCATCCGCAGCGTTATGGAAAGCACTCCAGATATCGTCGACGTGGATGATTCATTCGAATATCCGTCGGCGAAACGGGTTCTCGTCGTTGACCGCGCCAAGGCCGCCCGTCTGGGCGTCGCGCAGTCGAGCATTGCAGAGTCATTAAGCGCCGTGTTGAACGGCGAGAACATGAGCTATCTGCATGGCGCAAACGTGAAATATGCGGTTCCGATCCAGGTCGAATACAGCGAGGCGGACAAGGCTGATCTGGAACAGGTGCTGGCATTGCGAGTTCGCGCTGAGGGCGGGCATCTGGTGCCGTTGTCCGAGATCGTCAGCGTTATCCCTGAAAGCCGTGAACACAGCATCTATCACAAGGATCTGCTGCCAGTGGTCTATGTCACCGGCGACATGGCCGGTGCCACCGACAGCCCGCTCTATGGCATGTTTGAGATGGCCAACGCGCTAACTCGCGACCTAAAACTTGAACAGTGGTACCGGCAGGCACCGGCTAACCCTTATGAGTACAGCCTTAAATGGGATGGTGAGTGGCAAGTCACTTATGAAACCTTCCGCGACATGGGGATCGCCTATGGGGTCGGGCTGATCCTGATCTATCTGCTGGTGGTCGCGCAGTTCAGAAGCTATCTGGTGCCGCTGATCATCATGGCGCCAATTCCGCTGACGATCATTGGCATCATGCCGGGTCATGCCCTGCTGGGGGCGAAATTCACCGCGACCTCGATGATTGGCATGATCGCGCTGGCCGGGATCATCGTGCGCAATTCAATCCTGCTCGTGGATTTCATCAACCAGCAGGTGCGCGAAGGCAAGACCCTTGAAGAGGCCGTGATCAGTTCAGCCGTGGTGCGTACCCGCCCGATTGTGCTGACGGCTGTTGCCGCCATGGCCGGTGCCGTCTTCATCCTCGACGATCCGATCTTCTCAGGATTGGCCGTATCGTTGCTGTTCGGACTCCTGGTTTCCACGATCCTGACGCTGGTCGTGATTCCGGTGGTGTATTACGGCGTAATGCATAAACGGGTCGACTGGATTCGCGCCGCGACCGGTTAACCTGGCCAGGGGCAAGTCGAAAGTCACTTGCCCCTGATCACCCCTCGCGTCCCGCGCCACGTTCGCACAATCCTCGCTCAACTGCGATCACTGCTGCTTCGACCCGTGAATGCACGTCGAGCTTGCGCAGGATTGCCTTCACATGCAGCTTGACGGTGCCATCCGAGATTCCGAGTCGGCGGGCGATGGCCTTGTTGCTCTGACCCTCGGCGAGATGGCAGAGGATTTCCTGTTCACGCGGGGTCAGGTCGGCGATGCCATCCGTCGTCTGCGCGACATGTGCCTCGTTCTGGACGGCTCTGGCGAGAACGCTCGCCAGTTCTGGCGCGACGACGGTGCGTCCACGCACGATCTCGCCGAGCGCGGCGATCAGCGCGTCTGGCTCCATGTCTTTGAGCAAATAACCCTGCGCACCACTTTGGAGTGAGTCGATCACGTCGCGCTCTTCGGCGCTGGTCGTGAGCATCGCAATTGGCATGGTCTGACGCGACTCGCGGAGCTGACGCAGCAAGTCCAGTCCTGAAAGCTGCGGCATCCGCATGTCCAGCAGGATCACGTCGGGTCGGGTCGCGGCGACCCGCGCCAGGCCGCTCGCGGCGTCACCAACGGCAATGACCTCGATCCCACGACGCTCCAGCAGTTCCTGTAGCCCGAAACGGAACAGCGCGTGATCATCGATCAGCATGACGCGCATCAGACAGGCTCCAATACCGAGCGCGGGGTGCGCCGGTTGACCTCAAAGAGTACCTCGATCCGGGTGCCTTCACCCGCTTCGCTCTCGATGCTCAGTTCAGCGCCGATGCGGCGGGCACGTTCTTCCATGATCGTCAGACCGATCCGCTCGCCAGGACAGGAACCGTTGGTGGGTGTCCTGAAACCAACCCCGTCGTCTTCGATCAGCAGGACGTTTCGGGTGGCGGATTCGCGTGTCAGCAGGACGCGCACGGTGTGCGCCTGGGCGTGTTTGCGGATATTGGCGAGCGATTCCTGCGCAATCCGCAAGAGCTGAAGCTCTTCGCTGGCAGATAGCTCAAAAGGCCGGCAGTCGTTCTGAAAGAGGACATGTAACCCGGTCTCCTGACCAAAGCGATGGGTGAGTTTTTTCAGTGCCGGAACCAGCCCACGCCGATCAAGCGGTGCGCGGAAACTCGCCAGCAGTTCGCGCAGTTCAGTGTGCGCCTCATCGAGCCCGCTGCGAATGCGTGACAGATCATTACGCGCCTCTACCGAGATTGGGGTGTCATGCAGCGCGTCATCGAGCATCCGGCACTGAAAGCGCAGACTCGCTAACGTCTGGGCAAGCGAGTCATGAAGTTCGTGAGCCAGTGAATTACGCTCTTCGACGATGGACAGCCGCCGCGCCTCAGCGTCCAGGCGTTGCTTGGCGATCGCGACGCCGAGATGATGGCCAACCGTGAACAGCAGATCCATGATGTCCTCGCGGGAGGTCACGCCTGGACGTTCGACGAAGATGCTGTAGATCCCCAGCAGTTCGCCGCGATGTTCCAGCGGTACTGTCACCACTTCGATCTCGGAACTTTTGAACATGCGCCGACCATAGATGCGAGCGCAGTAGCTGGCATTCTGATCGCAGACGATATCGCCGGGCGTGAGCACGGTGCCGCACAAACAGAGGTCGAGCGGCCCCATGTCCTGTTCGCGCACCAGATCGTCGTTCAAACCGATGGAACCGATCAGTCGCCGCGTCCCATCCGGCAGCATCAGACGCACGGTCGCCGCCCGCCCGTTGATCATCTCCTTGAGTACCCGCAGAAAGCGCAGCAGCAGCTCCTCGATGCTTTCCGCCTCCTGAATTCCGGCGGCGACATCGTAGAGGATCTTGAGCGAAGCGGTCTTTTGCGCCAGACGCATGGTCTGACGGGCAACCCGGTTGTCCATGTCTTCGTAGAGATCAGTAAGTTCTTCGTTCAGTGCGCGGATATCCTGGGCGATGCGTCCAAGGACACCGGTTTCGGCGAGCGACTCGCTAGCGCCCTGTTCGCCTTGACAAACGCGCATCAGCGCGTGTTCCAGATTCACCAGCGGGAGCAGCAACTGGCGGCGTAGTCTGCTCCAGGTCAGCCCGCAACCCAAAAGCCCGACCACAACCACGGCAAATGCGAAGCGGTGTGCCAGAACAGTCTGGTCAGGCCGGAGCCAGGAAATGGACAGCAGGGCAAGAGTCGCCGTCAGCGCGACGGCGACCGTCAGCAGCGGCAGTCTGAGATGCGCCGTGCGCAGGATCGCGTGCAGATGTGCGTCATTCAAAAATATTCATCTCGACTTTCGGATTGGCGAGAACCTTCTGCATCCCAAGGTGCTTTTCGACATTGACGAGGATCGGTCCGACAAGGTTGGCGTTGAGTCCAGGCGCACGATCCATATTTTCCGGCTTCCACAGCATCAGGAACACAGCGACGTTATCCGCACTGTCGGTCTGTAGCAGTGTCTGCTCGTCATCGGTCAGTTCCAGCACATAATTTAGACCGTAGAGCCTTGGATCGACCAGCGTAAAGGTGATCTCCGGGGTATCGCAGGATTCGATCCAGTAAACCCGCCCGGACTCGGTATCCGCATGAAAAAGCGAATAGTTGATCTGCGTCTCAAAGCCAGGAATGCCGCGTGGAAAGACTAGCCGATTTGATTCAGTGGTCGCCGATGCGGTCGTGGTATTGTCAGTCATGATCCATCCTCGGTCTGGTGAACGTGGGGAATACCGCCCACGCAAAATCGCATGGAAACGCCATGAGAGCAAGCCTTGCAGATTGTCTGAAACGCCATGCTTTCAGTCCTGTGCAGAACCTCCGACATGGTTGAACTGATCCGGGTGCGCGGACTGGTGCAGGGTGTCGGTTTTCGTCCGACAGTCTGGCGCATCGCCCGCGATTGTGGACTCATCGGGGATGTGCGGAACGATGGCGATGGTGTGCTGATCCGCGTTCAGACGGATGCCGCATCCCGGACGATCGATCATTTCTGCGACCGGTTGCGGGCGGAATGTCCGGTGTTGGCGCGGATTGATGCCATTGAACGCACAGCGCTGACTGAACTCCTGGCGCTGGATGGGTTCGTGATCCTCGCAAGCGTGGCCACGCCCGCGCATACCGGGGTTATCCCCGATGCGGCGATCTGTCCTGAGTGCGCCGCCGAGATCCGCGACCCCGCTGACCGGCGCTACCGCTATCCCTTCACCAACTGCACACACTGCGGGCCGCGACTCAGCATCATCCGGGGCATTCCCTATGATCGCGCCCAGACCAGCATGTCGGTGTTTCCGATGTGTCCAGCCTGTGCCGCCGAGTACGCCGATCCCGCCGACCGTCGCTTTCATGCCCAGCCCAATGCCTGTCCTGTGTGTGGCCCCCGTGCGTGGCTGGTCGATGGCGAAGGATGCACAGTCGATCCTACGGCGTTCGGTGCGGATGACGCCATCGCGGCAGCCAGCAGTCTGCTGACCGAGGGTCGCATTCTGGCCATCAAGGGCATCGGCGGTTTTCATCTGGCCTGCGATGCAGCGAATGAGACAGCGGTCGCCGAGTTACGTCGGCGCAAGCGTCGTTTTGACAAGCCGTTTGCGCTGATGGCGCGGGATCTGGATGTACTCCGTTCAGTCTGCCAGGTGACGGAAATCGAGGCCGCGCTGCTGAATAGTCCAGCCGCCCCGATCATGCTGCTGACCGCTTATGCCCGATTGGCATCTGGCATTGCGCCAGGCCAGACCACGCTCGGAGTTATGCTGCCTTACAGTCCGCTGCACTGTCTGCTATTGGCTGACTGGGATCGTCCATTGGTCATGACCAGCGGCAACCTGAGCGATGAACCGCCGTGCATCGACAATCTGGATGCCACCCAACGCCTGCATCATCTGGCGGATTACGCACTGCTGCATAACCGCACGATCCTCAACCGGGTCGATGACTCGGTGGTTAAGATGCTGGCCGGCACACCCCGCATTCTGCGTCGTGCGCGCGGCTATGCTCCAGCGCCGATCCAGCTGCCGCCAGGTTTTGCGGATGCCCCGCCGATCCTCGCTTTCGGTGGCGAACTTAAAAACACGATTTGTCTGCTCCACGACGGTCAGGCGATTCTTTCGCAGCATCTGGGCGACCTCGAAGAGGCTCGCACGGCGCGTGAGTACGCCGACACGATCAGGCGCTATCTCGAACTGTTTCAGCATCAGCCACAGATCCTTGCGGTCGATCGACATCCTGATTACCGATCCAGTCTGGCTGGACGCGACTGGTCGGCTTCAGCCGCGCTGCCGCTGATCCGCGTCCAGCATCATCACGCCCATCTGGCCTCGGTGCTGGCTGACAACGGCTGGCCGCTGGATGCGGGTTCGGTGCTTGGCATCCTGCTCGACGGGCTGGGTGAAGGGGATGATGGCACGCTCTGGGGTGGCGAGTATCTGGTCGGTGATTACCGTGATTATCGACGTGTCGGACACCTCAAGCCCGTTCCCATGCCGGGCGGCACCCAGGCAATCCTGGAACCCTGGCGCAACCTCTATGCCCAGCTTGAGTGCAGCGGTGGTTGGGATGTCATGCGCGCCCGCTATCCCAATTTAGACAGTATCCGGCGGCTCGCTGCAAAACCACTCGACGTGTTGCGGACGCTGATTCAGCGCAAAGTCAATGCGCCCCTGTCCAGCTCTGCCGGACGTCTGTTCGACGCCGTGGCGGCGGCACTGGGGTTGGGTTGGGAGCGAATTACTTACGAAGGACAGGCGGCCATTGAGCTGGAGGCACTGGCGTCAGAGGCGATGGATGCCGCTGGTTCAGGTTATCCATTTACGACCCTGACCAGGTCATCCACGAGCGTTCTGGATGCCGTGCCGCTCTGGAATGCACTGTTCGATGATCTGGCGCAGCATGTTCCGCCGTCGCTGATTGCGGCGCGTTTTCATGCCGGATTCAGCAGAGCCATTGTGGCCATGGGCGTGGATCTGGCGAAACGTCATAGACTGGGCGCAGTCGCCTTGTCGGGTGGTGTCTTTCAGAATCGCATCCTGCTTGAACGCAGCGCAGCCGGTTTTAGCACGGCAGAACTGCGCGTCCTGATGCCACGACAGGTGCCCGCGAACGATGGCGGACTGTCACTCGGGCAGGCATGTGTCGCCGCAGCGCGGTCGCTGTCAGCCACGAAAAAATCAGATTAGCGTGTCGTCAGTTAAGAGCGCGTTTTGAAAGTCCAGGCGCAGGGGTATAGGTAGAATGTCGGCCTTTTCGACATAGCCACCCAAAACGTCGGCGCACGACAATCGCCCCGACTGATCTGACCAACCGACGCTGGGTCGTCATCAAGCCGTTGTTGCCGCAGGCGCGACCCGCTGGGCGAGTGCGCGCCGTCGCCTGGCTCTCTCGCTACCGACGCTTGAGCCAGGAGGATGCGGTGCTGACCAGTCCAGTGAGGCGTTCATCCACATCGCCATGATCAACGTGATGTTCGGAAGACGCGATCAGTAAAACTTTTGAAACACGCTCTCAGGTACAATTGGGCTACGTAGTGCCAATCCGATCACGATCCACTTTTTCCGACAACTAGGACTGCTCGAATGACCATCAATGTGTATTACGACAAAGACGCTGACCTCTCGCTGATCAAGAGCAAGCAGGTCGCCATTATCGGCTATGGCTCACAGGGTCACGCCCACGCTAACAACCTCAAGGATTCCGGCGTCTCGGTGACGGTCGGTTTGCGCCCAGGCTCTGCGTCAGGCGCCAAAGCCAGCAACGCCGGTCTGACGGTTAAATCCATCGAGGAAGCCGTGGCTGGCGCGGATGTCGTGATGATTCTCGCGCCAGACGAACATCAGGCCGCGCTCTATCGTGAGCAGGTTGCACCGCACATCAAACAGGGCGCGGCGCTGGCCTTTGCGCATGGCTTTAACATCCATTTTGGCCAGATCGCGCCGCGTGAAGATCTCGACGTGATCATGATTGCGCCCAAGGGTCCGGGGCATCTAGTGCGCTCGACCTACACGCAGGGCGGCGGGGTGCCATCACTCATCGCCGTGCATCAGGACGCTAGCGGCAAAGCGCGTGAGATTGCAATGGCGTATGCCTCGGCCAATGGCGGCGGTCGCGCAGGAATCATTGAGACCAGTTTCCGCGAAGAATGCGAGACTGATCTGTTCGGCGAGCAGGTGGTGCTGTGCGGCGGCTTGACTTCGTTGATTCAAGCGGGATTTGAGACCTTGGTCGAAGCCGGTTACGCGCCCGAGATGGCCTATTTTGAGTGTCTGCATGAGGTTAAGCTGATCGTCGATCTGATCTACGAGGGCGGCATTGCCAACATGCGCTACTCGATCTCAAACACCGCTGAATATGGCGATTTAACTCGCGGCCCGCGCATCGTCAATGCGGAGACCAAGGCCGAGATGAAGCGCGTTCTGACCGAGATCCAGACCGGCCAGTTCGCCAAAGAATTCATTCTGGAGAACCAGGCTGGCGCGGCGTCGATGAAAGCGATGCGCCGTCTGGGCGCCGAGCATCAGATTGAAGTCGTCGGTGAGCGGCTGCGCGAAATGATGCCCTGGATTCGTGAGAAGAAGCTGGTGGACAAGTCACGCAATTAGGCCATTCCCCGGAGTGCCGTGCTCCAGCGCGGCGCTCTCCAGCTTACCCTCCTGTCATGTTCATGTGACGGATCAGACCCGGCTGCGATGACAGCGCGAATTCATGTCCAGGCGGTTTCAGCTCCATCGCGGTGACAATAGTCTGTCTGACCCGCTCATCGTCGGTTGGATTGGCGCGTAATGCACGCCGTAGATCAACCCCATGCTCCTGACCGAGACAGAGCAGCAGACGCCCAGCGGCGGTGACGCGCACTCGGTTGCAGTTGCTGCAAAAATTATGGCTGTGCGGCGAGATGAACCCAATGCGCGTGTCCGTGCCAGCAATGCGGACATAACGCGAGGGGCCACCGGTCATCTCGGTGGTCGGAAGCAGCTCAAAGGTCTGTGCCAGATCGTGACGGATGGCGTCACTGGGATAATAGGCATCAACGCGATCATGCCCGCTAACCGTCCCCAGTGGCATTTCCTCGATGAAACTGATGTCAATGCCCTGTTCAATGGCAAACCGGGTGAGGTCGATGATCTCATCGTGATTGCGGTGCTTCAGGATGACGCTGTTGAGCTTGACCCGCTGAAAACCAGTCCGCACCGCTGCCGCGATCCCCGCCAGTGTTCTGTCAAGATCGCCAATCCGGGTGATGCGCCGAAAACGCTCCGGTCGCAGTGAGTCCAGACTGATATTGACGCGACTGACGCCGGCATCCTTGAGTGACCGGGCATAACGGCTGAGCTGGGTGCCGTTGGTGGTCAGGGTTAGATCGTGGATTGCAGACAACTGGCCAAGCTGCTCGAAAAGCCAGATCGCGTTGCGTCGAACCAGCGGCTCGCCACCCGTAATCCGCAATGTCGTCACCCCCAACTCGCTGAAACAGCGACCCAGCCGCGCAATCTCCTCCAGCGTCAGCAACTGGTTACGCGGCAGAAAGGTCATGCCCTCCGACAGACAGTAGACGCAGCGCAGATCGCAGCGATCCGTGATCGAGAGCCTGACATAGTTGATCTGTCGACCGTAACGGTCGATCAGAACCGGTCTTGGCGCAGTTGAGATCGTTTGACTCACGCGAATTCAGTCCTCATCAGGGAGCACGCAATGCAAGATACGTTCGAGACAGGCACGCCCGATGTCTGCTTCAGGCATGGCCGTTTCAGCCATGCGGCCGGGACACGCGACTATAAACTCTATCGACCCGCCAGCGTGAACAGCGACCAGACGTCCGCGCTGATCGTCATGCTGCATGGCTGCCGTCAGAATCCAGATGATTTTGCGACCGGAACGCGCATGAATCAGCTTGCTGATCGTCACGGTTGTCTGGTGCTCTATCCGGCGCAGTCTGTCTCGGCTAATGAGTCAGGCTGCTGGAACTGGTTCAATCCAGCCGATCAGCAGCGCGGTCAGGGCGAACCCGCGATCATTGCCGGTTTGACCCGTCAGGTCATGGTCTCACAGGGGATCGACCCAGGGCGCGTCTATGTCGCTGGTCTGTCGGCAGGTGGCGCGATGGCTGTCACGCTGATACGTGCTTATCCTGATCTCTACGTGGCGGTGGCGGTGCATTCTGGTCTGCCACATGCCTGTGCGTTGGATCTGCTGTCCGCTTTTGGGCTGATGCGTCAGGGCGCGCCGCAGCAGGAATTCACCCGCGACGCTGGGCAGGGATTCCCTGCCATCGTCTTCCACGGTGACTGCGATACCACGGTTCATCCCGGTAATGCCGCGCTGGTGATTGCACAGACTGGCGCCGTGCCAGGCAATGCGTCATCCTCGGAACCGGGACGCATCCCCGGCGGTTATGCTTTTACCCGCACCCGGTATTTGGATCGACAGGGTCGCTCGCAGGCTGAACTCTGGCTGGTTCACGGGGCTGGGCACGGCTGGTTTGGCGGCGATCCGGTCGGTTCTTATACCGAGCCGCGTGGGCCTGATGCATCCAGCGCAATGCTGCGTTTCTTTGATGAACATCACCGCTAGATGCACAAACATGACGACGGCTGGTTTCAGACAGCACGTCCTTCGAGTGCGGCAATGCGTTTTTGTAGTGGTGGATGACTGCTGAAAAGCGCCGTCACGCCTTCGCCAATCCGCCCTGAAATCCCGAACGCGGAAAATTCACCGGCGGGCAGATCCTGCGGATGCTGGATGCGCTGAAGCGCCCGCAGCGCACTGACCATCTGGGCGCGACTGGTCAGGAGTGCGCCACCCGCATCGGCATGGAATTCACGGTAGCGTGAGAACCACATCACGATCATGGTGGCCAGGACTGATAGCAGTGCCTGCGCGATCATGGACGCAACAAAATAACCAGCACCCTGACTACGTTCATTTTTGAAGACCACGCGGTCGACGAGGCTGCCGATGATTCGCGCCAAAAACACCACGAACGTATTCACCACGCCCTGGATCAGCGTCAGCGTCACCATGTCGCCATTGGCGACATGGCTGATCTCATGGCCGATCACGGCCTCGACTTCATCCTGCGACATGTGCTGGAGCAACCCGGTACTCACGGCGACCAGTGCGTCATTGCGATTCCAACCGGTGGCAAAGGCATTGGGGGCAGGGGAGTCGAAGATCCCGACCTCCGGCATCCTGATCCCAACCCGTTCAGACTGGTGGGTCACCGTCTCCAGCAGCCAGCGTTCAAAGGATGTCGCGGGATGCACGATGATCTGCACGCCCATCCCGTGCTTTGCCATCGTCTTGGATAAAAAAAGTGAGATCAGCGAGCCGCTGAAGCCGATGATGGCGGCCATGATCAGCAGTCCAGTCAGGTCAATCCCCATGCTCTGACGCAGGATCGTATCCAAACCCAGCAACTGAAAGATTAGGCTGATCATCAGCAGGACAGCAATATTGGTGGTGAGAAACAGGAAGAGACGCAGCATAAAATGCAAATCCCGCAGTGAACGTTTTGTCGGTGCAATCCCCCGCCTTCAGATGTGGGGGCAAGCCGACTCATATAGTAAGCTAGACATGCTGACAACCGACAGGATGTGTGTTGAGGTCAGCAAATCAGTGGCGAGTCAGCGGATACGACTGATTGCGGATCCGGAACGGGTCACGAGGGATGTCGTGAGACATCGTCCGGAATCCCCTGGCTTGAGCCATAGGGAGATTCAAAACGCCGGAATGGATCATACACTGGTATCTTTCACGCATAAAAATGAAATCCAGACTGGACAAGTAAAAACTCTTCGTTTAGCATTCTCCGACTCACGGCACTTGCCAGTGAGTAGCGGGGCCATAGCTCAGCTGGGAGAGCGCAACACTGGCAGTGTTGAGGTCGGCGGTTCGATCCCGCCTGGCTCCACCAAAGTTTGAAGGATCAAAAAACAGTTTAGTCCCCATCGTCTAGTGGCCTAGGACATCGCCCTTTCACGGCGGTAACCGGGGTTCGAACCCCCGTGGGGACGCCAATCATCAAAAAGGGCTGACGTGCAAACGCAGCCCTTTTTTCGTGCCTGCCTAAAACAACCTGCAACGCCAGACACCGGTGAATCCTAATGACCAGCCATCTGCGCATCACCCAACTGGTCGAGAACAACGCTGGTGGCGCGGGACTGCTTGGCGAGCATGGCGCCGCCTTCTTCATCGAGGCCGATGATCACTGCATTCTCTTCGATACCGGTCAGGGATTCGTGCTGCGGCACAATGCCGAACGTCTGGGCGTACCGCTCGCACGGGTGGAATCGATCATCCTCAGTCATGGTCATTACGATCACGCCGGTGGACTGCTCACGGCACTGGATCTGACCGGCGCGGTCGATCTCTATCTGCATCCCGATGCGTTGGCACCGAAATATAACCGCGATGGCCGGACGATTGGCGCACCGGTTGCCGATCTGCAAACGCTGCGCCCACTCACCCGGCAGATGATCATGCAGCGTGAACCAACCTGGATCGCACCCGGAATACTGCTGACCGGCGAGATTCCGCGTCGGCATCTGATCGAGGATACCGGCGGCTCCTTTTATCTGGACGCCGGGCGCACCCAGCCCGATCTGCTTGCCGATGACCAGGCGCTCGCCATCGACACGCTGCAAGGTGTGGTCGTGCTGCTCGGCTGCGGCCATTCCGGGTTAATCAATACCCTGGACTGGATTCGCCAGCAGATTCCCGGCCGCCCCATCCATGCCGTGATCGGCGGAACGCACCTGCTGCGTGCTAGCGCGGAACGTCTGGCGTTCACCATACAAGCGCTCGCCGCGCTCGACATCGACTCTCTCGCACCCAATCACTGCACCGGGCTGGCTGCGGCCTGCCATTTTCGCCAGCATTTCCCCGCCCAGTTTCGTGAATCCCCGGTGGGTACCCGGCATCACTTCGGAAGCGTCTGAGTCGTCATGTTCTGGAACGCACTCCTGCTTGCACTGCGTGAGATTCGCCGTAATGTACTGCGCTCGGCGCTGACCATCTTAGGAATCGTGATCGGGGTGGCGGCGGTCATCATCATGGTGACGCTGGGCGATGGCGCAACCCGTCAGGTCTCCAGCCAGATCGAAAGCCTCGGCAGTAATCTCCTGATGATCCGCATGGGTCAGCACATGGGGCCAGGATCAAGCTCCAGCGCACCGCCTTTCAGCCTGGATGATGCCGTTGCGGTCGGACGTGACGTTCCCTCGGTGCGCGCCGTTGCCGCATCCGCCAGTCAGTCGCTCACCGCGATTGCCGGCAATAGCAACTGGTCGACCTCCGTCACTGGCACCGATAACGCTTTTTTTACGGTACGTAACTGGATGCTGGAATCCGGGCGGCAGTTCAGCGACAGCGATCTCAGCGGCGGGCGGGCGGTATGCGTGATTGGCTCTACGGTGCGCCGTGAATTGTTCGGCAGCCAAGACCCCCTCGGCGAAAAAATTCGTCTCAAGACGCTGTCCTGTCAGGTGATTGGTCTCTTGCAGAGCAAGGGCCAGAGCAGCATGGGTTCTGATCAGGATGACCTGATCGTCATGCCACTGCGAACACTGCAACGACGGATCACCGGCAATCAGGACGTGACCCTGATCCAGGTGTCGATCCGCGATGGTGAGTCCACCGAACGGGCGAAGGCGGATCTGGAGCGCGTGCTGCGCGAGCGTCGCCGCATCCAGTCCTCTGAGCAGGACAATTTCACGGTGCGCGACATGAAAGAGATCGCCACCATGCTCACCGGCACCACTCAGGTGCTGACCGCGCTCCTGACGGCAGTGGCGGCGGTCAGCCTGCTGGTGGGCGGGATCGGCATCATGAACATCATGCTGGTTTCGGTGACTGAACGCACCCGCGAGATCGGCATCCGGCTGGCCATCGGGGCGCTGGAGCGCGAAGTGCTGCTCCAGTTTCTGGTCGAGGCCGTCGTGCTCTCGTCCCTGGGTGGCCTGTTCGGGATTGCGCTGGCATTGTCCGCATCAGTCGGACTGGCCGGCCTGCTTGGCGTGCCCTTTGTCTTCAATGGCGGCGTCGTGCTGCTTGCATTCGGTTTTGCGGCGGCGGTCGGCGTGATCTTCGGTTATTTCCCGGCGCGACGGGCGGCGCAGCTTGACCCGATCGAGGCACTGCGGCGCGAATGATCCATCACAGCGATTGGTTAACTGTCAAGTCCCGTGAGATTATAGACCAGCTTTTTGAAGCGTTCGGGGCATGTTTGTTGCCAGTCTTTGAGTGCTTGAATCGGTGCGATGTGTCCCAGCGCCTTTTGCGGGATCTGGTGATTGTATAACCTCACATAGCCGGTGAGGGTGTCCGCCAGGTTCTGTGCG
>CAIUAY010000208.1 GCA_903897335.1 uncultured Chromatium sp.
CCCTGCGCCGCGAGGCCAAAGCGTGGGCCGAACGCCGCAATGCCTCCCAAACCGGCGTGGACTGGCAGTTCACCACCGAAGACGCCCGCATCAAACTCAAACGCCTCTACCCACAAGTTAAGCTGGAATGATCTACTAGGGGGCAGCCGTGCCAGAGACCCAGGATCATCGCCACGAGGATAACCCGATGTACCGCATCGGCTCCCAGGTTCACGACCATGAAGCCCGGATTCGACTCCTTGAGCATGATTCAGTGGCGCTGACGGAAGGCATGAAGCACGTGCAAAACACACTAGCCGATGTCTGTGGCGGGATTCGCGGACTCGACGACAAGCTCGACAGCCACACCACCAAAGAAGACCGCGACCGCTCACGCCTGTTCACCTCCTCGTGGGCGCAGTTTCTGGCGCTGATCGTGGGTCTGGCTTGGGTGTTGGTGGAGAAGTCCGGATGAGCGCGAAGCGGGCGTCATGCTGGCGAGCGTTCAGCCATGAGCCGCCTCTTTCAATACCCGCGCTGCCCATTTGTTCAGGCTCTGCCCCGAACGTTTCGCAGCGGCCAGCGCCGCGCCGTGAACGTCAGGCGGGATGCGCAACATCAGCTTTCCACTGGCGGGTTTATTTGGCTCCTGATCGATTTTTTCGCAGGCGTCCAGGTAGCTGTCGATGGCGTCATGAAAGGCGCATTCAAACGCGCTCACGGATTCGCCGTGAAACGAAATGATGTCATCGATGTCCAGGACGCGCCCGACCAGAATGCGGTCGTCGGCGTCGAAGCTCAGGCTGGCGCGATAGCCGCGATAGGTCATGGTGTCGCTCATGGCGTGATCCCCAGTTTCATCAAGAATTCACGGACATCCTTGACGCGGTACTTCAGCGCCTCCTTGCGCGGATGTGGGCGGTGGAAGTTGGCGCGGCGACCGTCTTTTTCGAACGTCACGGCAGAGCCGTTGCCTTCAATGATGCGGCAACCAACGGTCAGCAGCAGCGCCTCGATGCGCGACCATTCCAGATTGCCGTTGATCGGATCGGAAAAGATGGCTTCAAGGGTTTTGCGGTGCTTGCTATTCATGGCTAAAATGATAGCGAATAATAGAAAAAGTGCAATCATTTTGTTTTGAGATCATGCCTCACCTCACCCTCCCAGAATTCACCCCGCACGACGGCCAGCGGCGCATTCTCAAATCCGCCAAGAAGCGCAACGTCGCCTGCATGGGCAGGCGTTGGGGCAAGACGCATCTGCTGATCGAGATCCTGCTGAATCGTCAGGGCGGCGCGATTGCGGGCGCACGGAACGATGGACGCAAGGGCTTACCAACCGCCTGGTACGCGCCCAACGACGCCTACTTTACCCGCGTGTTTCAGGACATCGCGCAGCAGTACGCTCCGATGATCCGCAAGGCCACGAGTCAGCCGCGCCCGGTGATCGAGTTTCGCAACGGCGGACGGGTGGATTTCTGGACGCTCGAAAACCCCATGAAATGCGGGCGCGGCAATCACTATGCGCGGGTGGTCATCGATGAGGCCGCCCATGCCCGCTACCTGCAAGACGCCTGGGAGAAAACGATTGTCTGGACACTCGCCGATCTGAACGGTGACGCCTGGTTCATCTCGACACCCAACGGCTTGAACTATTTCGCCGATCTGTATCACAAAGCCGACAGCGATCCAGAGTGGATCAGTCATACCGCGCCATCCACCGACAACCCCTATCTGCCAGATGGCTGGATGGCTGAACAGCAGGACAACATGCCGTCGTTGGTCTTCGCTCAAGAAGTGCAGGCGCAATTCGTCACCTTTGGCGCGGGGCTGGTCAAGCCTGAGATGCTGATTGAAGGCACGGCGCCCGCTGACCTTCCGGTCGTCCTGGGCGTCGATCTGGCGATCAGCGAGAAGCAGGGCGCGGACTACACGGCCATCGTCGCCATGAGCCGCGATCCGCGCACCGGCATCCTCTATCTGCGCGAGGGGCAACGGTTTCGCGCCGGGTTCCATGCCGTGCTGGAGCGTATCCAGTCCGCTGCGACCGACTGGGACGCGGCGCTGGTGGCGGTCGAGCAGGTTCAGTATCAGGCTGCCGTGGTGCAGGAGCTGACACGGACAACCCGGCTCCCCGTGCGCGGCATCAAGCCCGACCGTGACAAGCTGACCCGGTTCCTGCCGCTCTTGACGCGCTATGAGCAATCGCTGGTGCGACACGATCCGTCAGGCGTTCCCGCCTGGCTCACCGAGGAGCTGCTGAGCTTCCCGGAAGGGGCGCACGACGATGGCGTCGATGCCGCATCCCTGGCCTGCAAGATGCTCCTCGACGGGATCTGTCATCTGGACTTTACCGGCGTCGCGCCACGCTCCAAGGACGGCTGGCAGCGCCGCCCGGTCGGCGACGATCACGACATGCGCCACGGCGGCTGGTAATCACTCACCTCACGGACACACACCAATGTCACTCCTCCAAACGCTCCGCGACGCTTTGCGCCGACCGACCCAGACCCCAGCGCTGACCGCGACCCAGACGGCGGTGGAACCCGGCGCACCCGGCGAGCGCGCCATGATTGGCTGGCTGCACCGCGAGCTGGCCGAGCATCCCTCCAAAGGGCTGACCCCGGCACGGCTCTATACCCTTCTGGAAGCGGCTGAAGCAGGCGATTTAAGCCAGCAACATGCGCTGTTTGCCGACATGGAAGAAAAAGATCCACAGATTGCCAGCGATCTGGGCAAGCGCAAACAGGCGGCCGCCGAGCTGGAATGGCAGATCGTGCCGCCGGATGGCGCGAGCCGACTGGAAAAGCAGGCCGCCGCGCAGGCCAGCGCGGTGTTCGCCGGTCTTGATGTCGCCGACCTGATCCTGGATCTAGGCGACGGTCTGGGACATGGCTGGGTGATGCTGGAACTGCCCTGGATCAGCGATGGCAACCAGCGCGTGATCGAACAGCCGCGCTGGGTCGATCACACCTGGTTCCAGCTCCACCCGGATGACCGGCAGGACATCCGTCTGCGCGATGGCTCGATCACCGGCGAGGCACTGTGGCCGCTGGGCTGGCTGCGGCATCAGCACAAAACCAAAAGCGGCTATCCCTCGCGCCTGGGGCTGCACCGTACCCTGGTGTGGCCGTATCTGTTCCAGAACTATGCGCTGGGTGATCTGGCCGAACTGCTCGATATTCTCGGCATTCCGGCACGTCTCGGAACCTACCCGCACGGCGCGCGTGAGGACGAAAAGGCCACGCTGTTGCGAGCCGTCACCAGTCTTGGGCACAAAGCCGCCGGGATCATCCCAGAAGGGATGCGAATCGAATATCTGGAAGCGGCGAAAGCCGACGGGCACGGCTACGAGATCATGCTGAATTGGTGCGAACGCGCCAAGAGCAAGGCGATTCTGGGCGGCACCCTCACTACCGGCAGCGATCAGGGCAGCGGGGCGTATGCCCTGGGACAGGTGCATGAACGCGGTCTGGCCAGTCTGATTGCCAGCGATGCCCGGCAATATGCCGCGACCCTTAACCGCGATCTGCTGTGGCCACTGGCGGCGCTGAATTTTGGCCTCACCGAGCGTGGTCGTGCGCCCCGTTTCCAGCTCGATCTGGGCGAGACGGCGGACTATGCCGCGCTGAAAGACGCCCTGCCGGTGTTCGTGTCGCTCGGCGCGAAGATTCCACAGTGGTGGCTGCATGAAAAAACCGGCATCCCGCAGGCGGCAGAGGGCGAGGAGATTCTCGCCACGACAGCCCCCATGACCCCGGTCGTGGACAAAAAAACGCCTGAAATGGGCAAAACTGTCGCCACGACGGCCACGCTCACCGCCCGACTCGCCGCCGCGCCAGACATCCCCGATACCCCCGACCAGCAGACCGCTCAACTGGCGACCCAGGCCGATCCGCTGGTCGCGGCGATGCTGGGGATCATCCGCCGTGAACTGGACGCGGCGCCGAACCTGGATGCCCTCCATGCCCGTCTGCTCACGCTCTATCCCGAACTCGCCAACACCGATCTGACCGACCTGCTAGGTCAGGCATTTCTTGCCGCTGAACTCGCCGGACATCTGGAGGCTGACGCATGACCACATCCACCCCCGCGCTGTGCGCCCATTTCGCCGAAAGCGACGGCTATGCCCTCTGTCTGATTGGCCGTCAACCCGAATTAGATCGCCACTGCGGCGCAGGCTGTGCCGCCTATCTGCCGGATGCTGAACGTCAGCCGTGCGAAGTGTGGTGTCGGGTCATGGGCTATTACCGCCCTGAGTCCTTCTACAACGCCGGTAAAAAACAGGAATTCAAAGACCGCCGACCATTCAAGGAGCCGCGCTGATGGCCGACTACGGCAGTCTGCCGTTTGATGAGCAGGTCGCGTTCTTCAGGAACAAGCTCAACCTGCCGACCGCCCGGTGGGATGACATCACGCAGGCCGCGCATGATCGCGCCTTTGTGGTCGCCGGGGCGATGCAGGCCGATCTGATTGCCGATCTCCGCGCGGCCGTCGCCCAAGGCATCGAACAGGGCACCACGCTGGAGACCTTTCGCCAGGACTTCGATCAGATCGTGGCCAAACACGGCTGGACGGGCTGGACGGGCGAAGGCAGCGCCGCCGGTCGCGCCTGGCGCACCAACGTGATCTATGCGACCAATCTGCGCAGCAGCTATGCCGCCGGTCGCTATCAGCAGTTGCAGGACATCAAACATCGCCGCCCTTACTGGCGCTATGTCCATAACGACACCGTGACCCATCCGCGCCCGCAGCATCTGGCATGGGATGGCACGGTGCTTCCAGCCGATGATCCGTGGTGGGGCACGCACTTTGCGCCCAATGGCTGGGGCTGCCGCTGCCGCATCGAATCCCTCGCCGCGCGCGATCTACAGCGCGATGGCATCGACCCCAAGACGCTCACGCGACCGAGTGCGCCCGATGATCTGACCGGCATTGACAAGGGCTGGGGCTATGCGCCGGGGCGGACGTGGCATCCAGACCTGGACAAGTATCCCCACGACATCGCCCGCGAGCTGGTGGCGGCCAATATGAATGATGGGGTCTTCGACCGCTGGCAGGCACGGATTGCCGCGCAGGTGGCGCACGAATTAGGCAAGCCGGAGTATGCCAATCTAGGCAAAGAAGCAGCAATCCTGAAGTTGCGCGAGACCTTAAGCCGACGCGAAGAATACCCGGTTGCCGCAATCCCAAGCGACAAAGCCGCCCTGCTCGGGTTGCGAACCCAGACGCTCCTGTTCTCCGACTACGACGCGATCAAGCAAGCCTACAGCCGCAAAGACGATCCAAATTTCAGCGTACACGCCTATCGTGAGGTACAGCGCATCCTGGACGATCCTGAGTTGATCGTGCGCGAGACCGGGCAGATGACCGTCTGGTTTCGGCGCGCCGGACGGTTGTTCGTGGCCGTCATCGCGCAGACCGGAACCGGCAAGGGGGCTTATTTAAAGTCGCTCCGATATGGCGCGGAAAAGGAGAAAGCGCGTGCGCTGCGCAAGGGAGAGGCCATTTATCGGAAAGAAGACAGTCAGGCTGGGGACTCCCTACAGCCCCCCATTTAACCACCCACGCGCCTTGCGGACGAGGTGACGGCCGGGAGATTCACCGTGTCAGACCTGACCTAAATTGAGCATAGCACATGACCCACGACACTGACCCTTGCCACGGCTGCCGCGAGCTGCTCTGGCTGCCGCTGTCTGCGCCACGCTGCGCCCGCGATGCCGAGTATGGGCAATCGGGCTGCATTCGCCGTGCCGCCTCGCCGTCGCCCGCACCCCGCCAGGCGCACCGACCCGCACCCACGAGGAACCTCCAGCCATGAGCGGCGCTCGCGTCACCATCACCGTTGACGATGCGGCTGTACGTGCCCAGTTGGAGCGGTTGTTGGCGCGTGTCCAGCGCCCGACCGACGCGCTGCGCGAAGTGGGCGAGGTGCTCCAGCAATCGACGCAACGGCGCTTTGCGACCGAGACCGCGCCGGATGGCACACACTGGGCGCCGAATTCACCCGTCACGCTGGCGCGCAAAACCAGCCGCCACATCCTGACTGACTCCGGCTTGCTCGGCGACACCATCCATTATCAACTGACGGCGGATCGGCAGGGCGTGGCGGTTGGCTCGAACCGGGTCTATGCGGCCATGCAGCAGTTCGGCGGCACCAAAGCGCAGCATCCGCAGTTATGGGGCGATATTCCAGCCCGTCCGTTTCTGGGCGTGTCGGCGACGGATCGGGCGGAGATTCTGGCGATCTTTAACGACTATCTGGACGCGACGTGACCGATCCCGGCGATCCGTGCCAAATCAACCGCAAAACCCGCCGCGTGACGCCCCGCTCCCTCTGGGAGAGGGGTTGGGGTGAGGGATCGCCCGTGTCCAGGCGTTAAAAAACCCCGTGCCGGGAGGCGACGGGGTTCTGTTCTGACCGGTACGCCAGGCGTACCGGTGAGGCGGGGCGTCAGGCGCAGACGCGCAGCGGTTCCTCCGGTTTCATCGCCTCTAATTCGGCTCAGTTCGTCGGGGCAATTGGGCTTGGAGGAAAACACACGGTTGGCGTTTCATCGCCTCTAATTCGGCTCAGTTCGTCGGGGGGTTTTGCACGTCGCGTAACCTTCGATCCTGTCTTCTTCATCGCCTCTAATTCGGCTCAGTTCGTCGGGGGGTAGGAATTGGATGCAGCAACAATTCCTACGATTGCTTCATCGCCTCTAATTCGGCTCAGTTCGTCGGGGGGCCCGCTTTTCGGAAACACGCAAACCACCAACTTCATCGCCTCTAATTCGGCTCAGTTCGTCGGGGGGCATTAGAGTTCTTTAGATGTACCCCTTTTATCTGTTCATCGCCTCTAATTCGGCTCAGTTCGTCGGGTGGCTTCATGTTGCTGGCATAGCAGCCTTTTCCATTCGTTCATCGCCTCTAATTCGGCTCAGTTCGTCGGGGGGGCACCTGTGGATAACTCTCGTAAAACAAATTAAAACAACTATTTAAGTCAATTTTATTGAGATTTTCCACGGTTTTGCCCTAGACGCACTCCGACGTTGCAAAGCAACGCACAGCTAATTTTGACTTGCAAGACCAGAGATGGCAGTTCCGCTCACACGCTACATCAGCCGACTTGAGGCGCTGGCTCATGCGCCATGCACGATCTGCGATGAACAAAGGACGATTGAAAATCTCATGCGCTGCTGCGTTAAGGCAGTGTGCAGGACGCACATCAGGATCAGCGCCAGGGATGGCCGCGCCAATGTATCTGAAGTCTGAGCATCAGGCATCCAGGGTTGGTGTCGTTTATGGCACTCAAGCGGTATCTGGATGTTTGTGGAAATCAACGGAGATAACAGGTTGTTGATGAGCTGTCCTGTGTCAAGTTTCGGTCGCGATAAAAATCTCGGTTAACGATTAAAAATACGGTTTATTTCCACGTTAACCCATTATCACGGAACGATCATGGCGCCACGGATGGCGATTCTGATTCCTCACGTCAGCCACCAAGAGAGAAATTAATATGGCTAAGATCCCGAATGCCAATCAATATCATCAGGTTCCACAACGCGACAACACTCGCGTACGCAATCATCATGCAGACAAAAAAATTTATCCCATTTTGGTCGCGGTTACCATGCTGGCGATTGGTGTCATGTGCATTGTAAACGGATATTTCTGGATCGGACTAATTTTACTCTTTATTGGTATTTTTGGGATTTTTTTAAATCACTCATCAATTATTAAAAAATGATTGACTAACGCCGACTCGATTGAGATCGTCGACAGTTGATCACGCTTCGCAAGCGTATTTTTAATCGTTGATTATTTACTTTAAATCACTGTTTTCGGAGTATGTCATCATGGAAAAACTTGTCATCTTTAATGATTACGCCAACATCGACGCCGCTTATCAGCAGCAGGGGCGTAACCATGATGACCACGATCTGCTTGATTACCTCAGCGAGGGTCGGTTTCTGGTCGAAGCACATGCTTTTATCCCGATTGATCCACGCAATCCACATGGACGCGATCAGACGATCGAAGATCTCTGGCAACAGGGGTATCTGGTGCATACCAAAATCGGTGCACTGGCTGGCGATACCTATCGCTGCAATTTTGACGTGGAAATGACGCTTGAACTGATGCGCACTGCCGAAATGGTTAAACCAGACATCATCGTGCTGATGTCGGGCGACAAGGATTTCATTCCGGTGATTCTCGAACTGCGCCGCCGCGGTATCCGCGTTGAAGTCGCCGCTTTCCCTGGCATCAATGCTGCGCGCGACGTGGTGCTGAAAAGTTCCGGTTTTATCGACCTGCATACCTATCAGCAAGATCGCGCCGGTCAGTTACAGCGTGCATGTGACACCAACAGCACATTTGCGTCCTGGCTGGATGACGGCGACCCGAATCAGGAACCGACATTTCAACAGGCAGATGCGGATTATCTCTGCGATCACGACGATTGATCTCCGATTCATTCACAGATCACCCACAGGAGCACACATCATGGCCATCATCAACGGCAGACGTCTTGACCCCAGCAGCATCCGCAATGGCGCCAGCGGCAGCGAACTCACGCGCCATGCTAAAGCCGGTTCCGGGCGGCGTCCGATCCTGGAATGCGGTGGCAAGGTCGCGCAGATCGACCCAAACCGTCACTACAGCCAGTACGAGCTGGTGGACAAGCATGGTCGCGGCGCTAAGGTCACTTCGATGCCGGATCGCTCTAAGGGTCACAGCTTTGGTGGTCGGCGTTCGGCGCAGTCCAAGCAGATCGTTACCGAGCAGGTAATTGATATTGCTGAACATATTTTTAAGCAGGGGGTCGAGTTCGACGAGGATGATGCACACTGGATGGTGGTGCCAACATTTAACCTGCCGCCACGCTGGCATCCCATCGCCCGGCAGACACCGCTGATGGTCGCCTTTCCCAACGAATATCCGGCGCTGCCGCCCATCGGCTTCTACATGATGGCGGAGATTCCAGTTTCGCCAGATGGTCATTTTTTCCAGGGTGTCGCGCATAACGCCTGGGACGAACCGATCGCACATGGCTGGAAGTGGTATTGCACCTATATCCACGATGGTGCCTGGCAACCGGCTCGCAACTGGCGCGACGGCGATAACCTGTTCACCTATTTCCATCTCATCAAGGAAGTGCTGGGAAACTGACACCATGACCACGATCCGCATCCGCTTCCCGCAAGGTGAATTTGCCGCGCTGCGCCAACGCCTGTTGAGCGATCCGACTCAGGAGTCTTTCGCGCTGCTGTTTGGCCAGTGTCATCAGGTCGGCGATCAGACCCTCATCAAGGTGGTCGGTGTTTGTCATCCTGCTGCCGAGGACTACGACAGTCAGGGTCTCGCTCATCTGCGCCTGAAGCGCGATTACGTTTATGCGCGTCTGGTTGAGATGCAACAACGCGGTGACGTGGATACGCTGATCGACGTTCACACCCATCCCTTTTCCAGTCACGGCGTGGCTTTTTCTGGCGTCGATGACCGTGATGAAATCACTTTCCGCCAGTGGCTGACCGGGACGCTGGACAATATTCATTACGCCAGTATCGTGCTATCGCAATCCGACTATGCAGCCCGCCTCTGGGCGAGCGATGGTGAACGCGCCGTGGCGCAGCCAGTCGTGATCAAGACCCAGACCGTATTGGAAAACTGGCCTTGCGCCGATGCACCCGCAGCGCTCGCCGCGCCACTGGCCGCGCTCGATCCACAGCAGGGTTTTCTTGCCCGCAGCGTCCTCGCGCTTGGACTCGACAACCTGCGTCGAATGACCCATGACCAGTGTATCGCGATCGTTGGCGTCGGCGGACTCGGTTCGGTGATTGCGGAAAATCTTGTCCACAGTGGTTTTCATCATCTGCAATTGATCGATCATGATCATGTCGAGATGACCAACCTCAACCGTATCGTTGGTGCCTATGCCCGCGATGCCGAGGCCAAGCGCCTCAAGGTTGAGGTGGTTAGCGAGCATCTGGCGCAAATCAATCCGAACGCACGGATCGACGCCCATCCATGTGGGATCAACGATGAATGCCTGTTACCTGCGCTGGCACAGGCTGACTGGATCGTGCTGGCGACTGATAATCATGCCAGCCGCTTCCAGACGCAGGCCATCGCGCTGCGGTTTGGCATCCCGCTGCTGTCGGTTGGCACCAATATCAGCGTCAGCGATGGCCAGATCACTGACATGAGCGGCGAGGTCATCATTGCCCGCGCTGGCGACAAACTCTGTCTGAACTGTCTGGGGCGGGTGGCACCCACGCAGATTGCCGCTGAATCCATCGACGGATTGGGTGCCGAGCTGGCACGGCGCGGCTATGTCAGCGGACGCGACGTGAAGGAACCGGCAGTGAAAACGTTGAATGCAATGCTTGGCGCATTAGCGGTCGATGCCTTGGTGAATCAATACATCGAGCGTCAGCCGCACGTTCCGGTTCTGGTCTATGAAAATAACGGCCTGCCCTGTCTCTATCCCGATACCGAGAGCGTTGCGCAACGTCGCAAGGATTGTTTTCATTGCGGGTAAATAAGTCTCGCGTTCAATCGGCGCGTGGCGCGTTAAAAATCCGCATTGCGGCGTAAAATGACCGTTTTAATTCGCCACCGGTTTGGATCATCCCATGATGTCAGTGTCGCTCGATCTCGCCCGCTACCGCGCCTGGTTTCAAACCAGTGCATCGCTCCAGATCACCGACTATCCCGGTTCGATGTGGCGTGGTGCCTTTGGTCATGCACTCAAAACCGCTGCCTGCACCCAGCGTCGCCCCGACTGCTCGACCTGCGCCGAACGCTACGATTGTCCTTATCCACAACTGTTTGAGTCCACAACCGCTGTCGAACCGGTACGCCCCTATGTGTTCGAGCCACAGGTTTTCAGTGGCTACTTTCTGTCCGGCAGCCTGCTGGGGCTGGATCTTGTCGTGTTTGGCTGGCTCAACGGCTGGCTGCCGCTGCTCAACGCGGCGCTGCAACAGTTGGGCGAACGCGGTTTAGGGGTTCGCGAACCAGTTTCGCTGACATTGGTTGATTTGCAGCAGCAGGTCGGATCAGATGGCGCGGACTGGCGGTCGCTCTGGCAACCGGGATCGGGCGATCTGATCGCCGCACCCAGCGCGGCCATCACGATTCCGCCTTCGCCACGCCGGGCGCGGCTCACGCTCATCACGCCATTGAAACTTAAATATCGCGGTGCGTTGGTGCAACCCGACACCTTCACCGCAAAAGATCTGTTGATCGCGTTGGCGCGGCGTTTCGAGGCCTGCGCCAGCATCATGGACACGCTGCCGCTGACGCCGGAGCCGGATATCTGGCTGGCCGGTGCCGAGACACTAATTGAACGCGCTGAACTCAGTTGGCAGGACACGCATCACTATTCCAGTCGGCAACGCGAGGCGCTCAAACTGGGCGGGTTGACCGGCCATCTGGTGTTGCGCGGCGCGGTGCTGGAACGCATCTGGCTCTGGCTGTGGCTGGGTCAGTGGCTGCATCTTGGATCATCGACAACCACTGGATTAGGGCGCTATGTGGTGCAGGCAATGTGAGTGCCCACGAATGGCTGGTCTTTTCCGAAAATCACCGAAGTAATTAAAAACCGTCAGGCTCGGTACGTTGAATCATTGATAACGGCACTAACCGCATCACTAACTCCAGGAGACAGATCAATGGGCGACACCGACGTTGTTACCGGGATTTGACAACAACACTTCACTTACCCATCTCATCCATCAAGGAGCCGCAAACCATGTGTTTTTTCTTTCGCATCAAACCCCGTCCAGGATCTGCCAGCAACCCGCAGTGGGGCTGAACCGGATACCTACCCACGCACGCGGAAGGCGTCGGCAAACATCTTCATCAACAGGTCTATCATGTCCCGCCCCCCATCAGCACCCCGGCGCCGTGATCCGGTCGCCAAATCCTTGCCCCGTTTATCTGGAGGTGGCCTACATCGCACCGATCCGACTCGCGCCAATCTCAAGCGCGAACTGCGTCGCCGTGTCATGCAGAGCGACACGCCGGAACGTAATGAAAACGCACGGAAACGCAAAATATCTTTTCAAGATATTGATTAAATTAATGAAATTTTATTCAGGAGCTTCCTCGTGACTGACACCAACGCGGCTTCCGCAATCAGTAAAGATTCATTAGCCAAGATCCAAAGTTGTCTGGGCAAGATTCAGTTTTATGCATCCTGGGATGGCACGTCTGGTGACTCGAATACGCAGAGTCTGGCCAAGCAGTGTTTGGCGCTTGACCCCGATGCACAGCCCCGCATTGATCAAGCCATTGAGAAAGGCCGGGGAGATAGTCGTTTGCTCGCGCCTTTTTATGAGTATGGCCAACGCTACGGCAACAATTTTGCAGCGCGTTCTGACGTGAAGCGTGCGCTCGACGAATTAAAGCAAATTCGTCCGGGCTTGCTTGATCGCGCCAAACAGCAGGCCACAAAAGGTGCCGCCGCAGCCGACCGCCGCCATGACGCCAAATCACGCCGCGCCACGGGTGAACCGGTCTCTAAGGTGCGTCGCCCCGGCGTCATTGCAGCGCCTACCACGGCGCCAGCACTCGCGCCCACTCAAACCAAACGACCCGCTGGCGCACTGCCGACCGGTCTGCATCCCTGCGATCTGCGCACCCTCGCACCGCAACCGGCGTGGCAATTGCTGATCGATGAAACCGGCTCGCAATTCGGCATCAAGGCCAATGAGATGGCAACCAGTGACCGGACACTGGGGCGGATGCTCGGTCTACTCATTCCTCAACAGGGTCATCGCCTGCCGCCGCTGAAATCGGGCTGGCACGCCGTCGATCAAACAATCGGCGCGATTGACCGGACGATTCAGGCGGTACTCGATGCGTCGGTTGGCGTGTTGGGAATCACCGTGCAGCAGCTCCCGGATGCGCCGGGCGAACGCTGGGCATTTTGCGTGATCCGTCTGCTCGATCTGGTGCTACGACTGTTGCCGGTGAATGCCCCAACCTGCGTGGAGGTGCTGATCGAAGAACGCGGCGATGATTTCAAACGCGGCAATCAATGGCCAGCAGTGGCCGAACAGGTGCGGCTACGGTTGGCGGATGCCTATCCCGAACGTGGCCGCCTGATTGAACTGAAAATTCGCACTATCGGCAAGACCGATTCGCCGTTTAACGGTTACGTCGATGCGCTGGCATTCATCGCGTCCGGCGGCGGCGAGCATTCCCGCGCCTGTCTTGCCGCCAGCGGGTTGGATGGCACCTGTTTACTTAAAATCGACGCCGAAACCCTAACCCGGACACTGGAATGGCTCGACCGGGGGCACAGCCTCGAGGGGCGTGATTGGAGCCTGCTGCTAGCGCATCCCGACGCCGAGCAGCCGGCGAACCTGATCAGTACGTTGCTCAACCGGCTGGGTGAAGCGGCACAGTCTGATGCGAATCTGTGGCGACGTTATCTCGATCATGTCATGGGTCACTTTGATAGCCGTAGCCTGGATCTGCGAGTGCTCAACCGACAGGTCATCTGGCTGCAACGCTGGGCACCAGAGGATCAGCGTTTACCACCAACTTTGCGGCTACTGTGGCTAACTGCGCAACTGGCTCGCGCCAATCACCTAGGACAAAGCGAGCAACCCTGGCTCGATGAAATGCAGGATCTGGCCGACCGGTTGATGGACGAAGATGCCCGCCTGGTGTGTCGTGCCGAACTTAATCTGGCCGTCACCGCGACCAATCGCTACGACTTCGCCCAAGCCGGCCGCGCCCTGCAACGCTGGAATCCGCCGGAACCGCTGCCTGTTGGCAAACTGAACGGATTATTACAACGGCTGCTCGGTGGCAGTCCGTTACCAACGGTTGACGCGGTGGCTGCGCCCAAGGCCAGCGCCGGGCTGCGTTATTGGGGACAGGTGCGCTCCAGTCTTGGTCAACATGCGGCTTTTCTGGACGACCCGACAACGGCAGTGCGCTTTTTCGATGAGGCGCTGGCGAGTTTTGCGCAATTGTCTGATCCAGAGCAGGAGCGACGCGAGAGTCGCCAAACCCGCACCTATCGCGCCATCGCGTTGATGGATGATCCGGTTCAGGATGCAGACAGGGTGCGCGAAGCGGTCGAAATGGTGATTGGCAAGACGCCGGGGGCGCTGACTGCATTGGCGCAATCGACGAATAGCGCCGATAAATATGCGCATCATTTGGCATTGCGTTGGCTGGTTCATCGCCCGGATGCAGGTCTGGCAGCGGTCTATCTGGCGCAGCGCGAGGCATGGGATCAGGGCACGGAGCATCCGTGGCCGTTAATTGAACTGTATCGTGGGATATTGCTGCATCCTCAGGATGCGCAGACAGCGCGAGAGCTGGCGCTGGATGGTTTTACGCTGGCATTTGCCGACGACAGCGGGCCGGTGGTACGCCTGATCGGTGCCTGTTGCCGAACAGTTGCTGCTGCCTGGGGTGCACCCTGGCCAGAAGCGGAACCGGTGCTGGCGCAGTTGGAACAGGATTTGCCGCTGGCCGCCGACCGCATCGCACGGATTCGCGCTGAATTGACGCAGCCGGGCGATCCACTGGCGTTGCTGCGAGCAGTCCTGCCGTTTAACTTCCGTTAAGGAAACGCTGAAATTTTTTTCTGGATAGGTGCGTACCTTATTCCGCAGTAAAAAGATTGCACCGCTTTAGGTGTAATCACTTCTGAGTTTATTCCCCGTAGCTTGCTGCGGGGTTTTTCATTTCAGGCGTTTCATCGCCTCTAATTCGGCTCATTTCGTCGGGGGGTCAACCTCGACGGTAACTTTCTGAAGGTCACGTTTCATCGCCTCTAATTCGGCTCAGTTCGTCGGGGGATACAAATACATTATTAGTGGAAACCCAAATAAAGTTTCATCGCCTCTAATTCGGTGTCAATCACCATCCAAAAGTTACCAGGCATCAACATCGAATTTTTTCCAGTTGAACGAGCGACTCAGAGGGTCTGATTGGCCTTTTTGCGTTGCTTGAACCGGTAAGAGTCGTTGC
>CAIUAY010000209.1 GCA_903897335.1 uncultured Chromatium sp.
CCTGCGCCGCGAGGCCAAAGCGTGGGCCGAACGCCGCAATGCCTCCCAAACCGGCGTGGACTGGCAGTTCACCACCGAAGACGCCCGCATCAAACTCAAACGCCTCTACCCACAAGTTAAGCTGGAATGATCTACTAGCCAGAGAGGGGCTGATTGTCAATGCCAGCAGGATCGTCAGGGTTGGCTGATCTCGACCCACGGGACGGCGACCTCCAGCAGTGACAGCCCGCCATGCGCCAGCGTGGGATACCCACCCTGGCTCTTCCATTTTTTACGGCCAAGCACCAGTTGCCAATCGCCGTGCTGCGTCGTCAACCGACAGGTCAGGGGGGGAACCCAATGCGCCAACGCCGCCGCTGTCAGGTCGTCCGCTGGCGCACTGCGACCGCTTTTGAAGACCTCCTTGAGCGCCTGAGTTTGATCCGCGTCGATGACATCGGGAAACAACCCGACATTGGCATAGCCATGATCAGCGGTGATAACCAGGCGTCGCCCCGTCGCAAGCACGGCAACGAAGGCCCAGAAGTCATCGGCGCTCAGGTGTTGCTCAACTTCCTTGGCGAGTGCGCGAAAGCCACCGCTGTCCCCGGCGAGTGTGTGAATCCGGTCATCGGGCCAGTGATGCCAGAAGATGAGGCCGGGATGTGGCGGAACCAGAGCTTTGCAGTCGGCAAAGGGCAGCCCCGAGGTTTCAGTCAATGCACCGGGAAACAGCGCACTCTTGCCGCCATGATCAGCCAGGGCGGAGCGTTGGGCGAAACCATTGGCTTTGGCGAACGGGGTGGTGTCAGCGGGTAATTCGCTGGCAGTCGCTCGTGCCGCATGGATCTGAAAGCCGCGCGCTTGCGCCTGCTCCAGCAACCAGGGCACTTCACGCAACGAGAGCGCGTCCAGGATCAGGATCGCCTTGCCGCCTGCGGTTCCGATCCAGAATTCTGCCAGCGCCTGACTGGTGCGCGGAGCCTGGGCTTCAAAGCCGTCCCAGAGCTCCCAGGCGCTACCGGCCAGCAGATGATCAAGCGCCGCAATCTGCCGATCGCGCTCGCCCAGGACGCTGGCAACGGTTCCCGTACCGAACGGCTCCGCGCACACCGACCAGACCTGATCGAACAGCCAAGGCCAGACCTGATCGACCGGAAGGGTGAAGAGATCCGCGTGTGGGATCGTTTCCATCGCGTCCTACTCCTTTTCCAGGTCAATGCCGCAGGTAACGCCGTTCGGGAGTTTTTTCAGAAGATTCTGAAGCTGGACACCGGATAGTTGCGTGATCGAGAGGCGGACGTTATGCACCGGCGTACCGGCCTGGATACCCCAGTTTTCGAGCTTGCCGAGCAGGTTGATCGATGCCGTGGGTGGCGCACTGTAGTGAGTGCTTTGCTTGACGGCGTCGCCGCCCAAAAGACCGGCGGTCAGGCCGATCCCAGTTCCGTTGGGCGTTGGTGCATAAACCTTCAGACAACGGCTAAGCTGGCGGTCGTTTCAGCGGAGACAGTCCCCAGACATGTCATCGACAGTTTCTGAAAGTGGCGAAGACGCTTCCCCCAAGAAGGCGAGATACCGGGTCACCAAC
>CAIUAY010000210.1 GCA_903897335.1 uncultured Chromatium sp.
CGTCTTCAAACGATCTGCGTGAAGGCATCATGGAAGCCTGTGATCAGGGGGAGCGAGCGGTGGCGAAGCGGTGTGGCGTGAGCGAATCGTTGATTGAAAAACTCAAACAGCGCCGCCGTGCGCATGGCACGGTGGCGGCGGCGCCCTGCTGGGGGTCGTCAGCCGTTCCTGGCGGCGCAGAGCGAGCGGATCCGTGCCCAGTTGCAGGCCAAGCCGGACACCGCCCTCCAAGAACTGCGCGAGGTGCTGGGGCTGTCGGTGTCGCTGTCGACCTGGTGGTATCACCTCCGGCGTTTGAGCCTGACGTTCAAAAAACCCCCTGACGGCCGCCGAACAGGGGCGCCCAGACGTGAGCCTGGAACGCGCGTACTGGCAAGCGCTGCAACCGCGCTGGGATCCGGCGCGCTTGGTGTTCGTGGATGAAACCGGGCTGCACGCGGCGATGGTTTGGGAGTGGGGCTGCTGGAGAGTCAACGCCGCTCAGGATGCGTGACGGGACGCCGAGTCGCCCTCACGACGTGACCACTTTTTGACCCGGGCTCGTCCCGCTCCGGGGGGCACGGCTTCGGCACCTTGCGCCTTCGCCATACCCCCTGCGCGAATGACGTGTCGGATGCGTTTTGCATCTCGCCTTCGCGGCGTCGGAACTCCGCCCCTTCGCCCCTCCGCCCCTCCGCCCCTTCGCCCCTCCGGCGCTCGACGCCTACCCGGGACGACCGGCCTTTGCTTGTCTCTTAACAACGTCTCGCCGCGCAGCGGGACAGGGATCGAGGGCAGCCTGAGCCTTCGCAGAGGACTCGAACCTGGAGCGAAGACAAGGCCCCTCGCATCCTCTCATGAGCCCGGTTGACGCTGGACGGTCAACCAAGACCGCTTCCGTGGACGATGAGTCTGGATGCACACGCAGAGCGGCTCATGCGGGCGTCTTACCCCAAACGGTTTCACAGGAGGATGCGATGATGATCTGGGTCGGCGCTGACGTCTCCAAAGCCAAGGTGAACGTGGCCTTCGAACGTGCTCCGGGGCGCTGGCCGTTCAAGGTCTTCGCCAATACTCCGCAAACGGCGGTGGAGTTGATTGCCTACGTGAGTGATCGGGCTTCAGAGCCACTGGCGGCTCTCCACGTCGTCATGGAGGCCACCGGCGTGTACCACGAGCGGTGGGTCACCGCCTTGTTCGACGCCGGTGCGCAGGTGAGCGTAGCCAATCCCTACCCGGTGCGGCAATTCGCCAACGGCATGGGATGTCTGAACAAGACCGACGGGGTAGATGCCAAGGCGCTGGCGCGATACGGACAGTTGAAGCAGCCCGTACCCTGGACACCCCCACCGCCCGAGATCCGCGTGCTGTCCGCCCTGATTTCGCGGCTCAAGGCGGTCTAGGAAGACCTGATGCGCGAACGCAATCGTCAAGAACAGACGCAACAGGTCGCCGCTCCTGCCCTGGTACTCGACTCGCTGGCGGATCAGATTGCCGTGTTCAAGGCCGAGATCAAGCGTCTCGAACAGGCGACCCAAGAACCGTGGAGCCGCGTTAGCGACCCCTTGCCGCTTTGAGCGGCTCACGCATTCAAAGCCCCCGGCTCTGCCGGGGGATGGTTACTCCGTTTATGGTTCGGCCTTTCGATAGACTTCAAAAACGAAGGGAATCAATTTTGGCATGACGTTTTTCAGAGATCACCTGATACCTGTGCCAATGCGACCACAGATTCAAGTTAAATTGCGACGTGGACGCAAAATAACGATAAAATACTGTATTTTATATTGTCAGAGGCAGGAACGATGTTCGAGAACACCATGCAGATCAGCGATTACGATCCAGAACTCTGGACGGCAATCCAAGACGAAGAACGCCGACAGGAAGAGCATGTCGAGCTGATCGCTTCCGAGAATTATGCCAGTCCGCGCGTCATGCAGGCGCAGGGCAGTGTTCTGACGAACAAATATGCCGAGGGCTATCCGGGCAAACGCTATTACGGTGGCTGCGAGCATGTTGATGTCGCCGAACAGTTGGCTATTGATCGCGCCAAGCAGTTGTTCGGTGCCGATTACGCCAACGTCCAGCCGCATTCCGGCTCACAGGCGAATGCGGCTGTGTTCATGGCGCTCTGTCAGCCAGGCGACACCGTGCTAGGCATGAGTCTGGCGCATGGGGGTCATCTCACGCACGGCGCAAAACCCAACTTTTCAGGCAAAATCTATCACGCCGTGCAATACGGTTTAAATCCGGCGACCGGCGAAATTGATTACGACGACGTGGAGCGGTTGGCGCTTGAACACAGGCCACGCATGGTGATTGCCGGGTTTTCCGCCTATTCGCGCATCGTTGACTGGCAACGCTTCCGCGACATTGCGGATCAGGTCGGTGCCTATTTATTGGTTGATATGGCGCATGTTGCTGGTCTGGTTGCCGCCGGGGTCTATCCTAGCCCGGTGCAGATCGCCGATGTCACGACGACCACCACGCATAAGACACTTCGCGGCCCGCGTGGCGGTCTGATTCTGGCCAAAGCCAATCCTGAGATTGAAAAAAAGCTTAACTCAGTGGTCTTCCCCGGGATTCAGGGCGGCCCGCTCATGCACGTCATCGCGGCCAAGGCGGTGGCCTTTAAGGAGGCGCTGGAGCCTGAATTCAAGACCTATCAGGAACAGGTCTTGCGCAATGCACGGATTATGGCTGAGGTCTTCATCGCCCGTAGTTATGACGTGGTGTCCGGTGGCACCGATGATCATCTGTTTCTGGTGAGCTTTATCGCGCAGGGTCTGACCGGTAAGGACGTGGACGCCTGGCTGGGTGCCGCCAATATCACAGTCAACAAGAACGCCGTTCCAAACGATCCACAATCGCCGTTCGTAACTAGCGGTATTCGAGTTGGGACGCCGGCCATCACCACCCGTGGCTTTGGCGCGGAGGAGACGCGTGAGCTGGCGGGCTGGATGTGCGATCTGATCGATGCGCACGGCGATCAATCCGTCATTGCAAGGGTAAAGGAACAGGTGCTGGCGCTGTGTCAGCGGTTTCCGGTGTATCGGCGTTGATGTCAAGCGTTAAGTCATTCGCAATCTTCACTTTGAAATCATGTGTATCGAGTCTTCGCGAAAACCCCCGTCGTTTAGGACGGGGATGTCGAGCAACCTGACCGGTATTGCCAACGAGATGCAGCGATCACCTGACAGCACTCACCTTACCGCCATTGTCTCGGATGATCTGCTACGGCTGTCGAAGCGTCTCGAACAGCGGATCGAACGGTTTCATACCTGACATGCGCTGTCCATTCTGTCGCGCACAGGATACCAAGGTCGTCGATTCACGTTTGTCCGGTGAAGGTGATCAGGTGCGTCGGCGGCGAGAATGTCTGGTCTGCAAGGAACGTTTCACCACCTATGAATCGGCTGAGCTGAATCTGCCGCGTATCGTCAAGCGCGATGGCAGCCGGGTACCCTTTGATGCCCGCAAGCTGCGCTCAGGGATGACGCGGGCGCTGGAAAAGCGTCCGGTCAGCACCGAACTGGTCGATGCGGCGCTGTTGCATATTCAGCATCGGCTGATGTCCTGCGGAGACAGCGAGGTGCCATCACTGCGAATCGGCGAACTGGTGATGGATGAGCTGAGCCAGCTTGATCAGGTCGCCTATGTGCGCTTCGCCTCGGTCTATCGGAAATTCGAGGACGTGGCTGCTTTCCGCGAAGAAATCGAACGACTTGAACGCCAGTCCGCCAGCCATCAGCAGCTCGATCTGCTGGCTGAGCTGGAGTCTCAAGCGTCTTCGCTACCGTGACTCAGATGGCTGCAAACGTCCAGCGTCCAGATTGAAACCATGACTGCAACGTCAATACATTGAATTCAGTTGCGCACGCCTCTTTAAGACATCTCCTGTGGATCGACATCCAGCGACCAGTGCAGTCCACGGGGACGTGGCAGTGTTCGCAGTGCGGCAGTCCAGCGGGTCAAAAAATGCTGGAGCGGCAGGCGTTCACGGCATTGCACCAGAAGCTGGGCGCGATACCGGCCAGCACGACGCACCATCGGCGCCGGTGCCGGGCCGAGCAGCATGATGGCCGTGTTGTCGTGTTCGGCGGCAAGGCGTCGTGCCTCGCGCAGGAAATCCAGTGGGGCGTCTTCCGTGGCGGCATCGGCGCGCAGCAGTGCCAGATGGCTGAAGGGCGGCAGCTCGGCGGCACGGCGTTCATCAAGCGCGGTTGCCGCGAAACCGGCATAGCCATCGCGTAGCAGCGACTGTAGTAGTGGATGTTCGGGGTGCCGGGTCTGCAAGACCACCCGGCCAGGGCGCTCGGCGCGTCCGGCACGTCCCGCGACCTGCACGATGAGCTGCGCGATGCGCTCCGGCGCACGGAAATCATTAGCATAAAGCGCATGATCCAGATCCAGTATTCCAACCAGTGTCACGCCCGGAAAATCATGCCCTTTCGCCAACATCTGGGTTCCAAGCAGGATCTGGATCTCGCCGCGCTGTGCCGCCGTGAACAACCGCGCCAGTTCACCCTTGCGGCGCGTGCTGTCACGGTCGATCCGAGCAATGGTCGCATCAGGGAACAGCGGACGCAGTGCCTCTTCCAGACGTTCGGTGCCCTGCCCCAAGCGTCGCAGATCGCTACCCTGACAGGTCGGACAGCCGGTCGGCACTGGCTGCGACCAGCCGCAGTGGTGACACCAGAGTGTTGGCGGACGCTGATGCAGGGTCAGACGGGCGTCGCAGTGCGGACAGTCGCCGATCCAGCCGCAGTGATGACAGGTCAGCAGCGGCGCGTAACCACGCCGGTTCAGAAACAGCAGCACCTGATTGCCTGCCGCGATCTCTGCACGCATTCCTGCCCGCAGCACTGACGACAGCCCGGCCTGTAGCGGCTGATCGCGGATGTCGAGCAAAGCAATGGTTGGCGGCTGTGCCAGTCCGGCGCGTTGCGGCAGCCTGAGCCAACCATAACGCGCTTGTCTGGCGTTGTGCAGGGTCTCCAACGCCGGAGTCGCCGAGCCCAGAATCACTGGACAGCCGGCGAGCTGGGCACGGCGCACCGCCAGATCGCGGGCGGAATAGCGAAAGCCGTCTTGCTGCTTGAACGAGGTGTCCTGTTCCTCATCGACGCAGATCAGCCCCAGACGCGGCAGTGGGACGAACACCGCCGAGCGCGTTCCCAGCACGAGCGCCGCGTTGCCGCTTGCCGCCTGCTGCCAGTTGCGCTCACGTTCGCAGGCGTTAAGTGCGGAATGCAACACCACCACCCGTCCTGGCAGGCGCTCAGTGAAACGCGCCTGAAGCTGCGGCGTCAGGCCGATTTCGGGGACGATCACCAATGCCTGGCCGCCCGTGGCCATGACTGCCGCGATCAGGCGGATATAGACCTCGGTCTTGCCGCTGCCGGTGACGCCATCGAGCAGAAAAGAGTGAAAACGTCCGAGCACCGCCATCACCGCATTGATGGCGACGGACTGCGCGGCATTGAGATCAACCGTTGCGGTGAACGTGACTGGTGGCATGGCGGCGGTCTCAGCACCGCGAACCGTAGCGGAAGGAGGGAGCCGACAGTCCATGACCAGTCCTCTGGAACGCAGCGTACGCAGGACATCTCCCGAGCCTGTCTTCAGCGCATCGAGCGTCATGCCCTCAGGTGCCTGAGCGAGCCGCGCCAGCAACTCGCGTTGTCTCGGAGCGCGGTTCAACGTCTTCAGATCCAGCGCCTGACCTGCGGGTGTCAGACGCACTCCCTGGATCAGGCCATCGCGCAGCGGATCGCGCAGGCGTACGGGCAATGCCGTGAACAGCGCCTCGCCGACCGGCTGCTGGTAATAATGCGCTGCCCAACGGATAAAGCGCAGATCGAGAGCTGACAGCAGTGGCTCAGTGTCGAGGACGCACTCAACCGGTTTGAGCGTAGTCAGGTTCTGGTGCGTCTGACTCGCCATTTCCAGCAGCATTCCAACGCAGTGGCGACGCCCGAAGGGAACCCGCACACGCATCCCCGGCAGCAACGCTGGCGTGGATGGCGTCGCAGGTGGCAGATAATCGAAGAGCTGCATCAGTGGCATGGCCACAGCGACCCGCAGAATCAGCATTTCGGGTGGGACAACTGCCATCGCTTCTGGAGTCATGTATTTTTATCAATGACTTGCATAAATTTAATGGGTATTTAAGAAGTCTGTCCCAATCATGTTACAGCAGATTTTTGACGGCTTTGCAGAGATCCTCGAACGACCTGGCAGTGCCCCACCAGGTGCCGTATTGAACACGCCATGGTGGGATGTATCATGCCTGGAAACAGGTGCCATATGGTGATGGATGACTTTCCGATGAGGTGTGTGCATGATCGCCTGGAACCAGATCGCTGAACACATCGGCGGCGTGACCGGCAAGCCGTTTCACATTCAGCGCCAGCGCCCGCTCAATGGCGGCTGCATCAACACCGCCAGCCTGATCAGTGATGGCAGACGGTCGTTCTTCGTCAAACTCAACGCGATTGCCTGTTTAACGATGTTTGAAGCCGAGTCTGCCGGACTCCGTGCGCTGGCCGCCGCCCGCGCCATCCGCGTCCCGCAGCCAATCTGTACTGGCATCACTCATGCCCACAGTTATCTGGTGACAGACTATCTGGAACTCAGCGGGCGTCTGGACAGCGCCCGTGCCGGACAGCAACTGGCGCAACTGCATCGTGCGAGCGCCGAACATTTCGGCTGGCACCGCGACAATACCATCGGCATCACGCCTCAGCCGAACACGCCTCACGCCAACTGGGTCGGCTTCTGGCGCGACCAGCGCCTGGGTTATCAGTTGCAGCTTGCCGCTGCCAGCGGTCATGGCGGAAAACTGCTGGCATCCGGCGAACGTCTGCTTCTGCGGCTGGATGCATTTCTCGGCCATCAGCCACCGCCATCACTGCTTCACGGAGACCTTTGGGCCGGCAACATCGGGGCGCTGCCAGACGGCGAGCCAGTCATCTTCGATCCCGCCGTCTATTATGGTGATCGCGAGACGGATCTGGCGATGACCGAACTTTTCGGCGGCTTCGATGCCCGTTTTCAGTCCGCCTACCGCGACGCCTGGCCGCTGGATGCGGGCTATGCCACCCGTAAAATCCTCTACAACCTCTATCACGTTCTCAATCATCTCAATCTCTTCGGCGGCGGCTATCGCGCTCAGGCGCAGCAGATGATCGAATGGCTGTTAGCCGAAGTCGGGTGAGGTGACGCAAAAATGACGAATATGTTAAAACCTGATGATCAGGGCTGATTGCCCGGTTTTCGCCGTCTCAACTTGAAGTACATCGACCCTTTTTTTCATATGCCACGAGAACTGCTAATCCTCCGCCACGCCAAGTCGGACTGGAACACGGGTGCGCTTGCCGATTTCCAGCGGCCACTGGCCAGACGCGGCAAAAATGATGCGCCGAAAGTTGGCGCCTGGCTCTACCGCGAAGGGCTGGTTCCTGAGCATGTTGTCAGCTCACCTGCCGAACGCGCCAGAAAAACCGCAGAAATCGTCTGCAAACGCCTGGATTACAAAAAGAAAAATATCGTCTTTGACAATCAGGTTTATGCCGCCGAAGTGCCCGGCCTGCTCGATGTCCTCGCCCGCTGCCCCGCTGCCGCGTCGATCATCCTGCTCATCGGTCACAATCCCGGACTTGAAGATCTGCTCAGACATCTCGTCGGGAGTGAGCTTGAGATTCCGAAAGACGGCAAACTCTTACCCACGGCTACCGTCGCCAGGTTGGAGATGCCAGATGACTGGCAGCAACTGGAGCTAGGCTGCGCCCAGCTCGTGTCGCTTACCCGACCGAAAAGCCTTTAGAACCAGACATTGCAGAAGCGATGCAGACGAGCTTACGACGCACGTCGCAAATGCTCGGCATGCTTCAAGACCTGAGCATCATCGAGCGTCCCCAAATAGATCGGCGGCGCGCCTTCTGGACGACGACGAAAGCGTTTATATGGCCAGAGATACTGTTCCGGGCAGATCATCACGCATTGCTCGATCCCGCGATTGAGCACGGTTGCCGCCACCAGATCATCTTCGCTGTCGATGCCATCCGGTGCCTTCAGACAATGCACCCGAAATCCGGTGACATCTGTCAGACGTTCGGCGAACATGAAGATCACCGGCGCACCGGTGCGACGCGCCAGCCGGTTAACCAGCAGCATGGTAAACGCGGGGACGCCAAAGAACGGGGCAAAGACCGCGCCCTTGTCGGCCTTGGGCTCCTGGTCAGGAAGGATGCCGACCGCTTCGCCACGTTCCAGCGCCTGCACCAGAACGCGGATGCCCTTGGCGGTGATCGGCGCCAGCGCGGCGCCACTACGTCCGCGTGAGGCGCGGATCATGTCGTCGAGATATTTTTGGGGTTTATAGAAAATTGCCGCTGGTCCTTGAGCGGCCAGATACAATCCGGCCAGCTCCCAGGCGCCCAGATGCGGCGAGAGGACGATCAATCCCTGACCCGGTTCGCGCTTGAGCAATTCGGCACCTTTGACCTCGCGCACCAGTGACAGCGCCTGTTCAGCGGGACGCAGCCAGAGATAGGCAATCTCGAAATAAGTCTTGCCGAATTCACGGAGGTTACGATTGCGCAGCTCAAGCTGCTGCTCGCGGCTGAGTTGCGGTAGGCAGAGCGCGAGATTCAGGAGCGCATTCTGGCGCTGACGATTTGGCCAGCGCGAGGCGATCCAGCCAAAACCGGCACCGAGTCGTTGAACCAGGGACAGCGGCAAGCGCGACATGAGGGATATGAGCGTTTGCGCAACCCTGTTTTTGATCATCACGCTAAACGGATGCCGACCGATTACTGATTTATCCGCCACAGGAATCTCCTTCAGATGAACAACGATCACCCGCAAAGCCTAACGCCTCAGGATGCACTGGAGATGCTCGAAACGCACCCGCAAGCGGTGCTGGTCGATATCCGTTCTTCAATGGAATTTTTATTCGTTGGCCATCCGAAGGGTGCCGTCCATGTCGCCTGGATCGATGAACCAGACTGGATTGTCAATCCGCACTTCGTCACAGAAATCCGTCAGCTTCTGCTCGGTGGCGCGACCTGTGTAACCAGCGATGCCTGCGCGCCCGTGATTCTCATCTGTCGCAGCGGCAAACGTTCGCTTGAGGCCGGGAAGGCGCTGATTCGGGATGGACTGAAGTCTGTCTATCATGTTGACGAGGGATTTGAAGGCGATCTGGATGATCAACACCACCGCAGCAGCCGGGGCGGCTGGCGGTTTCATGGTCTGCCCTGGGAGCAATGCTAAACAGCCGCAGCGAATGTTGGTTCAGGCGACGTGAGTTCATCTCACGCGCCGAAGACAGGCAGAGAGCTCGATCACGAGCTGGCGTTTGCAACCGTGCGCTTGCTTGCGAGCTTCACGTCGACTGCGGCGCAATGCGTTGGCGGACGTTCGCCCGTGGCATCGCGCTGATCGACTAACTGCTGTAAGTTGATGCTATTCAAATGCGCGTAAATGCGGTCTGTCAGGTCACGCCAGAGCGCGTGCGTCAGACAGGGGCCGTTATTCTGGCAGTTTTGATCGCCGCCGCAGCGCGTAGTATCCACGTTCTCATCAACCGCTGTAATAACTTCGGCGACACGGATCTCCGCAGCCGTGCGCGCCAGACGATAGCCGCCTCCGGGGCCACGCACGCTGGTCACGAGCGCACATTTCCGCAGCTTGGCAAAGAGTTGTTCAAGATAGGAGAGCGAAATGCCCTGGCGTTGGGCAATATCAGCCAATGCGACCGGCCCCTGACCATGGTGAATCGCCAGATCCAGCATCGCTGTGACGGCATAGCGGCCTTTCGTCGTCAATCTCATGTGACATCGGCTCCAGCAACAAGAACATGCACGATCATACGTGACCTGAGTATGGCGATCAATTAAGCCCCGTGCGTCTGCGCACTGGCGGAATCGATCTGCGGATCCAGCTCAACCGCATCCAGATCAGCGTCATGCTCAAAATGCGGCATGATGTCTTGCGCTTCAAGCGCCAGGGACATCGCTTCCAGGCGCTGATCCATATGATGAATATGATCCAGCATCCGATTGATGGCGTTGGCGATCGGATCTGGCGCGTCACGGGTCGCGCCATAGGCATCGAACCCGATGCGCTTGGCAGTATCGGCGCGTCGTTGCACGGTCGCGTCGCCGGGTGGTTCGATGATGCGCCCCGGCACGCCGACTGCGGTCGCGCCGGGTGGAACGGATTTCACCACGACCGCATTGGAACCAATCCGCGCACCATCGCCGACCGTGATCGGCCCCAACACTTTGGCGCCGGCGCCGACCACCACATCGTTGCCGAGGGTCGGATGGCGTTTGCCCTTCTGCCAGGACGTGCCGCCCAGCGTCACGCCATGGTACAGCGTGCAGTCATCGCCAATCACCGCCGTCTCGCCGATCACCACGCCCATTCCGTGATCGATGAAAAAACGCCGCCCGATGACCGCTCCCGGATGAATTTCGATCCCGGTGAACAGCCGCGTCAGATTCGCCAGCGCCCGCGCCAGCCATTTGTAATCCTGCCGCCAGAGCCGGGAGGCCATGCGATGCGTCAGGACTGCATGAACTCCCGGATAGATCGTCATGACTTCAAAACGGTTACGCGCTGCCGGGTCACGTTCAAAAACGCAGGCAATATCTTCTTTCAGTCGTTCGAACATGGATAGTGGTACTGAGTCGTGATCAATGGATCATCCTTCCCGTGCCGCGTCCTACAGACGCTTGAGATAGCGCAGACCGCCCAGACGCCGGCTCTGGTCGATGATCCAGTCTGCGCGGCGCTGAAGGCGTTCGGATGGGTTATCCAGCCGATATTGGCCGGGTGCCGGAAGGACGCCGATCAGTAGCGCCGACTCCTCCAGCGTCAGCTCGCTGGCTGAATGGCCAAAATAGCGCCAACTGGCAGCGTCAATGCCATAGGTGCTGGGGCTGAACTGTGCGATGTTGAGATAGACCTCCAGGATCCGTTCCTTTGACCAGAGGATTTCCATCAGGAGCGTCAGCCAGGCTTCGAGTAGCTTGCGCCACCAGCTCGATCCCGGCCACAGAAACAGATTTTTGGCGGTCTGCTGGGTAATGGTGCTGGCACCGCGCAGACGCCCACCTTGCTGGTAGCTCGCCAGGGCATGACGGATCTCGATCAGGTCGAACCCAAGATGCGTCGGGAAACGCTGGTCTTCGCCAGCAATGGCCGCCAGACGCACCGTCGGCGGGATCTGCTCCCAGGCAATCCAGTGATGCTGATAATACGGCGGTTGCCGGGCGAGTCGCCAGACATTCCAGGCATGATGCAGCATAAACGCCGATAGGGGCGGATCCAGCCAGCGTAATGCGCCGACCAGAAGCACCGACAGAACCACCAGCGCCAGCAGCAGGCGAGCCAGCCAGCGGCCAGTCACTGCCAGCAGATGCCGCCAGCCGTTGCCGCTTGCAGCCGGTTCGGTGGAGTTGACAGGCATCGGCGCGATGACGGCATCGGCGACTTCCACTGTTGCGACAGAACTGGAAAGCATGACCACTGATGCCTCTGGGTGTTCATACTGACCATCGGTCAGCGATGCATCAGACGATGACCCGGAATCGAGGATAGCACTGGCCATCATGCCAGAAGACTGTGGCGCATTGCTGACCATGGTGACACGGCAGTAAATTGACAACGTGGGTTGCAGATCATCGGCGCGGCTCGCTATCTGCCCTGGAGATGGTAATCAGGACACGGTTCGTCAGGCTAACGCGGGGCTGTGACCGGCGCGACAACAAAGATCAGAGCGAGACCCAGAAACGTCGCAAGGGTTATGGTCAGCGCGATCCGGTACATCAGACGCCAGCCAGGATGTGATTTGCGGGTGATGCGAAAACCTTCAACATAAATGGTCTCGCAGGCACCGTTGCCGGTATCGTCGCGGGTGATGCTGGTGCCGCGCTGAAATCCACCGGCATGTGAATACTGAGCCAGTTTGCCGTCAAGCCGGATCTGGTCGCCAATCTCGGCGGATTTGATTGCCTCCCGAATGCCCGGATCAGGCGTGAGCAGATGGTTGTTTGAGATTTGGTTCCAGGCAAAGCTGGACGCGGCATCGGGATGATTGGCCGAGATCCAGCACGTCCAGGTAGTGTTGCTATAGTGCATCTGACGAAACACGCCGCTGCTGACATTATCGCCCCAGACGACGCAGAGATCGCGTAGATTGATGAAATCCTGCCAGTCCCCGAAGTGATAAATGTCCCAGAACACATCGCTGTCATGCAGGCTGACCACCACGCCGTCAAGCTGATAGTCAAAGCGCGGTTCGATGGTATAGCGTATTCCATGCGCTTCGATCTGGAATACACTTGCATCCGTTGGCGTCTGTCGCGGTTCATCCAGTTGTCCCTGATCATAAAAATCCGGTGGCGGAAGCTGGTTCATGTTCCAGTGACTCCAGAGCGCGAATCCGAGACCGGAGAGCAAGACCAGCAGCAGAAGTTGTTGGACAAACTGATATGGAAAAGCGTGGGATGTGATGATGGTCAGTGCTGGTCGAGCAGCCTGCGCCCGCTGCTGTGCCAGCGCATATTTGGCAAATACCAGCCCGCAATGACGGCAGATGTCACCGGCAGGCTGATGTTGATTGCACTTTGGGCAGCGCATGTTTCTAAAATCCTTTGTGTTCTTTGCGCCGTTGTCGTGCCAGTTTATGGCATGACGCGCCTTTCAGAGTCAACCATGCCTGATTCCAGCCGCATTGCCTGTTTCTTTTCGACCTCCGGGCACAGCGGAGTGGATCGTGCCGCCCGGCATCTGATCCCGGCGCTGGCACGGCGTGGCTATCAGGTCGATCTGCTCCAGGTGCGCGGGCATGGCCCGCATCTGGATCATCTCCCGCCGGGCGTCCAGCTCATTGATCTTGGCTCGCGCCACACCTACGCCTGTCTGCCTGCCATCGTGCGCTATTTGCGCCGTGCGCGTCCGGCAGTCATGCTCTCGGACAAAGATCGCGTCAATCGTACCGCGCTGGCTGCGCGTGCCCTGGCGCGGGTGCCAACCCGTCTGGTGTTCAGCTCCGGCACCACCATTTCGATCGATCTCGCCAGCCGTGGCGCGCTCGAACGCTGGATTCAGCGCAACTCGATGGGACAACTTTATCCCTTCGCCAATCAGGTGATCGTCACCAGCGCAGGGGTTGCAGACGACATGGCCAGCTATACCGGACTGACCCGCGAGCGCATCCGTGTGGTGCCTTCGCCGGTCGTTCCGGCCAGTCTGTTCACGGCTGACCTGCCGCGCCCGCAACATCCCTGGTTTGGACAGCCCGGCATCCCGCTGATCCTGAGTGTCGGCGAGCTGTGCGGGCGCAAGGATTTTGCCACGCTGATCCGCGCCTTTGCGGCGGTTCGTGCCACCCGCCCCGCTCGTCTCATGATTCTCGGCAAGGGTCGTGCCCGCGAGTCGCTACTGGCGCTAGCGGCTGAACTGGGCGTTGCTGACGCTGTCAGTCTGCCGGGCTATGTCAGCGATCCTTACGCCTATATGGCTCATGCTGATCTGTTTGCCTTCACGTCGCGCTGGGAAGGGCTGGGATTCGTGCTGATCGAGGCGCTGGCAGTCGGCGCGCCGGTGGTGTCAACCGACTGTCCAAGCGGTCCGCGTGAGATTCTCGACGATGGGCGTTATGGTCTGCTGGTGCCAGTTGGCAATGTTCCGGCGCTTGCACGGGCGCTGCTGGCTACACTGGAACAACCACTTGCCAAGTCTGTCTTGCAGCAGGCCGCACGTCCCTATGAGATCGAGACCAGCACGGATGCCTATCTGTCCGCCATGGGTCTGTCTGCGTTCAGCACCGGCGCGGCATGATGAGCCACAATGCCCACTGGCCTCGCGTCTGGCCGGACACCGAACGTCTGGCAGCCGGGCTGCTGATTCTCTTTGCCTTTTCCGCCTGGAGCCTGACCGGTCTGGCCAATGTCGCGCTGGCGCTTCTGGCCGCGCTCTTTGTGCATGACCTGCCACGACACTGGCCGCAGCTTAGACGCGACCCGGGACTATGGCTGCTGTTTGCCGTGCTGCTCGTGACCAGCCTGCTTGCGCTGTTGGCAATCTGGCGCTTTCCGGCAACGGCTATCCAGCAGATCGACGCCATCGGGAGCTGGAACGCGCCCTTTTTGTTCGTGATTATCGCCTGGTGGTTGCGCGCCGATCTCCGGCTGATGCATCAGGTCTTGCTGGCAGCGCTGCTTGGGTTGACCCTGGGGATACTGCGCAAGCTGGATCTGTCACAGCTCGACGCCGTGCTGCATGGTGACCGCTATGATCACGCCGGCACGGCAATTTTGGGGCTGGGCTTTCTGATTTCCATCGCCATGCTCGGACTGTTTCTGTACCGCGAGCGACTGCTGACCCTCAGCCCATGGCGCTGGTTTGGCGGACTGATCTGGACGCTCCTGATACTGTTCTTCGCGGCGCTGTTGCTGGTGATGCAGGCGCGTGGCGCGATGTTTGGCCTGATGCTGGCGGGGATCGCCGCAGTCAGAGTCAATGCTGGCCATTTGCCATTCCGGGGGCGCTGGCGTCTGCCGTTCGTGCTGCTGACGCTGTTGCTGGCAACCACGACTCTGCTCTGGATGAGCCGTGAGCGGCTGACGCATGATCTGAATGCGCTTGTGCAGACCACTGAAGGCGCTTCGGTCAGATATGACTCATCACTCGGAACCCGTCTAAATCTCTATCGGGTCGGCCTGAATGTTTTTGCCGCCCGTCCGCTCATCGGCTGGGGGCCGGGATCGAGCGCCACGAAGCTCATTATCCCTGCCCGGCTGCTTGCGGTGGCGCCAGCCGATCTGGAACAGGCACCCGCCTGGTCGCACCTGCACAGCATTCCGCTGGAACTGCTGGTGCGCTTCGGTCTGGTTGGCGCAGCAATTGGGGTTCTGCTGCTGATCCTGCTGATCCGCGCCTGGCGTCATCTCGATACCAGCCGTGCCGATCCCATGCTTGCGGACTTTCTGCGCCTGATCGCTATCCTGACGCTCTGGTTCAGTGTTTACGATTTCCGGCTGGTCAATCTCGATCTGCGCTTTTTTCTGATTTTGTTCCTCGGCATTCTCTACAGCTTCAGCCTGTTTGCGCCAGATCCCGCGTTCCCGGAGGCGCAGCCATCATGAAGCTCGCGATTCTGGTCAGTGATTTCGAGAGTGGCGGGGTTGAGCGTTCCATGACCCATCTGGCCGGCGGTCTGGCGCGCCGTGGCCTGACGGTCGACTATCTGGTTGGCAACCCGGAACATCCTTATTTACAGTGTCTGGATGCGCGGGTGCGTCTGCGTCCAGTCGCGGGAAACCGGACGGCAACCCTGGCCGACTATCTGATCAATCACCGCCCGGATGTCCTGATGACCGCGAAACTGGCGGATGATGTTTGTGCCATCGCACTGCGCGAGCAGCTCAATCTGAGTACGCGGCTCGTGGCGAACGTCGGCACCGTGCTCTCTGCGAGTGTCGCCGCCTCGCCTGTCAATCCATTGCGTAACTGGCTCAATCGCCGCCGCGTCCAGCGGGTTTATCGACAGCTTGACGCCATCGCCGCCGTCTCACAGGGGGTTGCCCAGGATCTGCGCCACGCCTTTGGATTGCGTGAGCTGCCGATCAGCGTCCTGCCCAATCCGATCATCAGCAGTGATCTGGCATCACTGGCCGCCCTGCCCTGCGCACACCCCTGGCTACAACAGCCAAACGCCCCGCCAGTGGTGCTGGCTATCGGCGGTCTGCGGCGCGTCAAGGACTTCCCGACTCTGCTGCGAGCCTTCGCCAAACTGTCGCGCCACGCCGATGCCCGACTCATCATCCTCGGCGAGGGGCGACAGCGTTCCAAACTGGAACGTCTGGCGGCGCGACTGCATATCACGGAACGTCTGGCACTGCCCGGCTTCGTCGCCAATCCTTTCCCCTGGCTGGCTCAAGCACGGGTGCTGGCGCTGTCATCACGCCGCGAGGGATTCGGAAATGTGCTGATCGAGGCGCTCGCGCTCGGAACGCCGGTGGTGGCGACCGACTGCCCAAGTGGTCCGCGTGAAGCACTGGGCGGTGGGCGCTGGGGTCGGCTGGTTGCGGTTGGCGATTCCGACGCGCTGTCCGCTGCACTGCTGGACACACTGAATGATCACGGCGCACGAGACGTGCCGCATGACGCCGTGCAGCCTTATCGGGTCGATGCTGCCAGCGCGGCCTATGCCGTGTTTTTGCAGCATGTCTGTGAGCCAGCATGACAGTGACCTGCCGCCGTGTGGCGTTTCAATGCCTGACCCCGTCTTCATCTGTTGTTCACCAATGTTGTGCATGATGTGAAAAAATCGCAAAATGCCATCTATCCTGATTCAAGAGACTTAATGTGTATAACGATTACTACTCCCCGGATGAATGGGAAAAATTCATCAGATTTTCCGAGACCAAAGAGACGCCATTTCTGGTCGTGATGCTGGATATCGTCCGGCAGAAATTTGAAGAATTCCGGGCGAGCTTTCCGTATGCAAAGATCTATTACGCGATCAAGGCCAATCCAGGTAACGAGGTTCTGGCACTGCTGCGGGATCTTGGCGCTTATTTCGATGTCGCCTCGATCTATGAACTCGACAAGCTGCTGGCACTCGATGTGTCACCGGATCGCGTGAGTTTTGGCAATACCATCAAAAAAGCAAAACATATCGGCGAGGCCTACGATAAAGGCGTCAGGCTCTTTACCACAGACAGTGAGATGGACATCCGTGCGCTTGCCAAAGAAGCGCCCGGATCGCGGGTTTTTTTCCGCATCCTGATGGAAGCCATCACCTCTGACTGGCCGCTTTCACGTAAATTTGGCTGCCAGCCACGGATGCTGACAGAGCTGGTCTCACTGGCCGCCGATCTCGGTCTGGAACCACATGGCATTTCATTTCATGTCGGATCGCAGCAGCGCGAAATCTCGGCCTGGGATGCGGCCATCGCCAAGGCAAACTATCTGTTTGAATGGATGGAAGAAGAGCATATCCATCTGAAGGCACTGAACATGGGCGGCGGTTTTCCAGCCAATTACATGAATAAAACCAATCCGCTTTCTGTCTATGCGGAAGAAATCAGCCGTTATCTCGGCCTGCATTTTGGCGATGACGTTCCTGAAATCTATCTTGAGCCAGGACGTGGACTGGTCGGAGAGGCCGGCATTCTGGCAAGCGAAGTGGTTCTAATCGCCAAGAAATCCAAGACCGACCTGAAACGCTGGGTTTACACGGATGTTGGCAAATTCAACGGGCTAATGGAAACCATTGATGAATCCATTAAATATCCGGCATATACGGAGAAGAATGGCGAAACCGGGGATGTGATTCTGGCAGGGCCGACCTGCGACAGCCAGGATATCATGTACGAAGAATTCAAATACCAGCTTCCGTTGTCACTGGAAGTCGGCGACCGAATTTACTGGTTATCCACGGGTGCGTATACCACAACCTATAGCGCGATTGAATTCAATGGGTTTCCGCCATTGAAGACCTACTACCTGTAATCTCCGGCAAAGCACCCCGGACAGGTTGGCCTGGTCAACAACCAGGCCGCCTGTTCCGGATCATTTTGTTTTGGGCGCCAGCGCAATCATTGGATTTGCTGCTGAAACCGTGACAGTTGCCGTTGATTCCGCCAGTTCCTGCTCCAGCTCTCTCACTGTGCCATCAAAGGATTTCAGGCTTCCTGGCTCAATCTCCAGGATCTCGGTCGGCAGGCCGATCTGATCAAGTAAAGCAATGAAGGGTTCGGGATCGAGTTCCTCGACATTCACCATTGTTTTTGGATCCCAGATGCCCTGGGCAACCAGTAGCGCCGCCGCGACGGGCGGAACGCCAGCGGTATAGCTGATGCCCTGGGACTCGACCTCTTCATAACATTGATGGTGATCCGACACCTGATAGATGAAGATTTCACGCTGCTGGCCGTCCTTCCAGCCCTTGACGACGTTGCCGATGCAGGTCTTGCCGGTATAGCCCGGCGCGAGTGTCATCGGATCCGGCAACAGCGCCTTGACCACTTTGAGTGGCACGACTTCCTGACCGGTGCTCAATGTCACCGGCAGATGCGACAGCAGTCCGAGTGTGCGCAGAACCGTGAAGACGTTGATGTAGTGATCGCCAAAGCCCATCCAGAACCGGATGCTGTTGGCGTCAATATTTTTCGAGAGTGAATGCAGCTCATCATGCCCATTCAGATAGATCGGGCAGGAACCCACGACCGGGAAATCGTAGGTGCGCTTGACTGAATGAGTGGGATACTCTTTCCATTGACGGTCGATCCAAGTCCAGACCTTGACGAATTCGCGGAAATTGATTTCTGGATCGAAATTCGTGGCGAAATATTTGCCGTGGCTTCCAGCGTTCACGTCCAGGATGTCAATGGTATCAATCTTGTCGAAATAGCGCTTCGCCGCCAATGCACAATAGGCATTAACGACGCCTGGATCAAATCCAGCGCCCAGAATTACCGTCAATCCCTGTTCAGCGCAGCGCGCTTTGCGCCTCCATTCGTAATTGGCATACCAGGGCGGGGTTTCACAGACCTTGTCCGGGTCTTCATGGATCGCCGTGTCGATATAGACCGCGCCGGTTTCAAGACAGGCTTCCAAAATAGACATATTGAGGAATGCCGAGCCGAGATTGATCACAATTTCCGAATTGGTCTCTCGAATCAGCTTCACGGTTTCAGGAATGTCGAGCGCATCGAGCTGACGTGAAGAAAACGTTTTTGAAGCATCCTTGAGATGCCCTTTCCGCTTGACGCTGTCGATGATCTGATCGCACTTCGACAACGTTCGTGACGCAATACAGATATTACCCAGTCTATCGTTATGCATGGCGGCTTTATGCGCGGCCACATGCGCGACGCCACCCGCGCCAATGATGAGCACATTTTCTTTCATCAGTCTTGCGCGAGAAACCCCGTCCTTCAGGGCGGGGAGGCAGAGCGCACGGCGCGAAGCGTCGTGAAGCCGCTGATCTCGCATCCTCCGTCTCAGTTTGGTTGATGACGTGTGACCGCAACCATGCAGCCACCGTGAATGGGTGCAGGCTTTCCACCTGCCGGGTCGTGAGACTCTGCGCTGACGCGCCTGGTGACGGTGCCACGTCTCACGACGTGACACGCTCCCCTCGACCAGGTTATCCGTGGGTTTTCGCACCCTTTCGGGTCTATCCCTAGAAGTGGCACTGGCTTCGTACCCCTTACGCCTGTTTAACCACCTGCCGCAGGTCTGGAACTGAGGAAGCATTCCAGAGTGCCGATCACACCGGCTGACGCCGGATTCCACAGTCACGTCGCTCCTTACAGGGCGTGGTCTGGTCAACTCCGGAACTTGCTCTTACAAGTTCCCGCCTTCAGGCGGGGTAGTTGACTGCTATTTTTCTCACTCAGGAAAGACTGTATTTGAAATCACGGTAACCAAACTTCCGAACCACGTCCAGGGTTCCATCGAGTCGGCGCACGACGATTGATGGCATGGGAACGCCATTGAACCAGTTGGTCTTAACCATCGTGTAGCCCCCAGCGTCCGCAAAGCGGACTTCGCTACCGATCTGTAACGGCGCATCCAGATCATACTCGCCGAATATGTCACCCGCGAGACAGGTGCGACCGGCAACCATCATCCGATGCGATCCAGATTCCGGGACGGTCATTCCAGGATGCGTGTGATAGATCAGATGATCGAGACAATGCGCTTCAACAGAAGCGTCGACAATTGCGATCTCGATTTCATTGTGCACGACATCAAGCACGGTCGTGACCAGCTCGGTGGAATGCGTGACCACCGCTTCGCCAGGCTCCAGATAGATCTGAATGCCAAACTGTTCGCTGAACTGTTTCAGTCTTTCACAGAAACGCTCAAGCGGATAGCCCGCCTGGGTAAATGCCAGGCCACCGCCAAGGCTGACCCATTCCATTTTTTCAAGGATTGAACCATATTGATTTCCGATGCTATCGAGAGCCGTACAAAGACTGTCAATATCATTGTTTTCGCAGTTAAAATGGAACATCAGCCCAGTTAATAGAGGGGCGATTTCAATCACGCTGATGTGATCAACAACGCCAAGCCGTGAATATTTTCTAGCGGGATCAGCAAGATCAAAATGTGAATAGCTGATTCCAGGGTTAATGCGTAATCCAATATTCATTTCACGAATATCGTCATAATACATTTTAAACTGAGAGACTGAATTAAAAATGATCTTGTCGGCAAATTTCCTGAGTATCCTGATGTCTTTTCTGGAAAATCCGACGCTGTAGGCATGGACTTCCTTTCCAAATTTTTCAGCACCCAGCCTGGCTTCAAACAACGAACTGCTAGTGGTTCCATCCATATATTGCCGCATCAGATCAAATACGCACCAGGCTGAAAAGCATTTCAGCGCAAGCACCGATTTCGCTCCAGAGATTTCTCGGATCTGTTGGATGATCTCAAGATTTTTCTGGAGTTGATGCTCATCAATTAAATAATAAGGCGTCGCCAGCTTTTTCATGCGTCGATCATTCCATTAAAGGTGATGAATCCAGTTAACTTCCAGACGGGCGAGCCTCGCCAGTTCCCGTCACGGCAAGTCGCAGGCCATCACGGATCGCCATGGCCTCCGTGTTGGTACAGACCAGGCTGGCGGTGAGCAGATTTTTGCATTCCAGATCCAGATACAAACGCACAGGCTCCTGCGCGTTCTTCTGGAGCCAGACGAGCGTCAGTAGACGTTCTTCGCGTGCGTCCCGGGAAATGGCGATCAACAGCCCCTGGCCAAGAATTTCATCCTGTGCATGGGTCTGGGTGCGCACATAGCTCAGCGCCTTCTCCCAGTCTTGATTACACGCGATGCTGTTGGTGCAGCTCACGAGATTGCCTAACTGTGGTTCCAGGGTAAGTTGCGGATCGGGTTCCGGGAGCTTTTTGAGCGTCCTGTAGCGCGCCATGACCTCCTCAAATTCAGCACGGATCTCGGCTTTGCGGAATTCCTGATCCAGAATCGTGGCATAACCTGAGCGGATTAGACGCACGGCATCGGCGATGTCCGCCTGAATTGGCGCATCCAGTGGTTTATCCGTGCGTTTGAGCTCAGCGGATTTTTGATGTAGCTCACGCAGCCGTCGCAGCTCACGACGCACCCGGTCGCGGATCACCTGACAGAGCGCTTCGACCGCCGCAACCTTTCCATCTCTGGCGAGGCGAATATCATCCATGGAACGAAAACGCGCCAGAATCTGCTGATTGGCCAGATTTTCCTGCTCAAGACGCTGAGCCGCTTGCAGTTTCGCCTGTTCCGCTGCGCTGGCTTCCTGAGAGCCGTCTTCGGTAGATGCCGGTTCGACAACTTCTGTTTGCAACCCTTCCTGATTAAGTTTGGCATGACCCTTTGCCGCCTGAGCTGGTGGAATCTGATCGGAATAATGCACTGTTCCTGCATCATCGACCCAGCGATACATTCGTGTCTCGGCGGAGCCAACGCGCATCCACCAACCAAACAGGCACAGCACACCGAGCATCACGGCAATCCGCCATGAGAACCGGCGAGCGTCCATGTCACACGCCATATTTGAGCCGGTAATCGCGCATGGATTTGGCGCATCCGCGGGCGTTTGGCTGCTCCTCCAGGTAGGCGATCAGGTCAGTTAGAGTCAGGATGCAGAACACCGGAAGCTGAAAGGTCGTGCGCACCTCTTCGACGGCAGACTGTGCTCCTTGCCCGCGTTCCTGACGATCCAGCGCGATCACCACGCCAGCCGGTTGCGCACCTGCCGCGCGGATCATCCCGACGGACTCGCGCACCGACGTTCCCGCTGTGATGACATCGTCGATGATCAGGACGCGCCCCGCGAGCGAGCTGCCGACGATCAGTCCTCCTTCGCCGTGATCTTTGACCTCCTTGCGATTAAAGGCATAGGGCGTCTCCAGGCCATGTGCAGTCGCCAGCGCCACGCTGGTGGCGGCTGCCAGCGGAATACCTTTGTAGGCCGGCCCAAACAGCACCTCGAACGTCAGCCCTGAAGCGCGGATGCAGTGGGCATAGGCGCTGGCGAGTCGAGCCAGTCGGGCGCCGGTATTAAAGCATCCGGCATTAAAAAAATAAGGACTCTGGCGACCCGATTTCAGGGTGAAATCGCCAAACCTTAAAGCATCGATCTCGATGGCAAAGCGGAGAAAGGCGCGTTGGTAATCCTGCATCAAGATCCCCTTGTGCGTTGACAGAATGCAATGACGGTGATGGGTTCGTCAGCGGGCTTACCCGGCCTGTCTGATCGTCTGTAACGGCGGTCGGATGAACAACGGATAGGTGGCGAGCGTCCCCGCCAGTCCGATCAACAGCCCTGAACCGAAGACGCCGATCAGCCACAGCATTGGATTGAAGCTGAATTCCAGACCAAACACCTGCTCGGCCAGCAGCCAGCCGGTGGCCTCGGCAAACACCGACGCCAACAGTCCCGCCAGCAGACCGGCGGCAGTGAACTCGACGGCGAGACTTCCCAGCAGCGCCCCGCGCCCGGCACCCAGTGTGCGCAGGATGCCATGTTCAACCCGCCGCTCCTCCAGACTGGCCTGAATTCCGGCATACATCACCAGCAGACCGGCGACCAGCGTGAACAGAAAGACATATTCCACCGCGAGTACGCCCCGATCAATCACCTGGTGCACCTGTTTGAGGATGGCATCAACGTTCAGCACGGTCACGCTTGGAAAGCGTCGCGCCAGTTCGGGAACCCATTCCTCGCGGTCTGTGGACAGATAAAAGCTGGTGATGAAGGTTGCCGCTTCGCCGCTCAGCAGTACAGGCGAGGCGGTCACGAAAAAGTTGACGTTGAAACTGTCCCAGCGCACTTCGCGCAGACTGGTGACGGAGCCACTCACTTCGTGGCCTGAGACCCAGAATGCCAGCTCGTCGCCGAGTTTGATGCCGAGCGTCCTGGCAATTCCCTGTTCAACCGAGAATTGTGGCGAGGCAGCCGCATCCATCCACCAGGTTCCAGCAACCAGTCGGTTGTCCGGCTGGGGTTTATCGCCATAACTCAGATTGAATTCACGGCTCGCAAGCTGTTCGGCGCGTGGATTGTCGTAATCGGATGGTTTGACCGTGCGCTGATTGATGCGCAGCAGTCGGCCACGGATCATGGGATAGAGTTTGGTAGTCTGAATCCCTGATTCACTCAGGAACTGCTCAAGTGGCGCGACGTCCTGAGGCTGGATATTGATCAGAAACTGATTCGGTGCATTTGCTGGCAGACTGCCCTGCCAGCTTCGCAACAGATCGACGCGCACGACGGCAAGCAGCAGCAAGGCCAGAATGCCAATCCCTAAACCGGCGATCTGCAAGACTGCACTGCCCGGACGCCGCGCCAGCCCAGCCAGTCCAAGCCGCCAGACGCCACGGGCGCGACCCGCCAGGCCACCGGCAAGCCGCACCAGCGCCAGCACGATGAGGATCAGGCTTGCCAGCGCACCGAAAACGCCAGCCAGCAGCTTCCAGGCCAGGGCAAAATCATTGGCCTGCCAGATGATCAGCAGGCCCAGCGCCAGTCCGGCTGCTGCCAGCGTCAGTGCCGTAGAAGCGCGTGGTGTGCCCAGATCACGTCGCAGCGCCCGTAACGGCGGCACACGAGCCAGTTGCGCCAACGGCGGGAGCGCGAATCCAAGCAGCGTGATCATGCCGGTGGCCACGCCGACGGCGACCGGCATCAGCGATGGCGCGGGCAAATCCAGCGGGAACCAGTCCGCCAGCGCCACCACCAGAGCGAGTGAACCAATCCAACCAAGCAGACAGCCCAACAGACTGGCAAGCAGACCGAACAGCACCAGCCGCAGCACGAACATCCGCATCAGCAGATGACGTGGCGCGCCCAGACAGCGCATCACGGCCACGGCGTCGATCTGTCGCTCGACCAGCCGATGACTGGCCAGCGCAATAGCTGCGCCAGCAACCAGCAGCGTGACCAACGTCGCCAGATGCAGGAAGCGCGAGGCGCGATCCACGGCAGCGGCAAATTCTGGCCGCGCATCGTGGGCATCTTTGAGCGCGGCATTGGGCGACAGACGCGGTTCAACCCAGCGTCTAAAGTCGGAGATCGCTTGGTGATCGCCCGCAAGCAACAGCCGATAGGTGGCGCGACTGGCCGGGCTGATCAGTCCGGTGGATTCCAGATCGGCATGGTTCATCAGGGCGTGCGGTGCCAGATTGAAGAAATTGCCACCGGCATCGGGTTCATGACTGAGGATAGCCGTGATGCGCAGGTGTGTTTCGCCAACCCCGATCATGGCGCCAAGCTCAATGCCGAGGAGCCGCAGCAGGCGCGATTCGACCCAGATCTCGCCTCGTGGCGGGCCGCCAGAGACGGCGCGTTCCGGGCGGTCGAAACCGTCACGCAGACGCAGTTGACCGCGCAGCGGATAGGCGGGATCAGTAGCCTTGATCTGCGCCAGTTGGGAAGTCTGGGTGGCAATCATCATGCTACGGAATTCGAGCAGACGTGCGCTGATCAGTCCACGGCTTCTGGCCTCAGACTGAAGGCTATCAGCCAGCGGCGAGGATGACTCGATGACCAGATCAGCGGTGATCAGCTCAGTGCCTGACAGCGCCATACCGGCGGCGACGCGATCTGTAAAAAAACCCACAGCCGTGATCGCCGCCACGGTCAGGATCACCGCCACCGCCAGCAGATAAAGTTCACCACTGCGCCAATCCCGGTGCAGCAGACGGAGCGCAAGACGCCAGGTATTCATGTCACATGTCCGGTTGGGGTAGATCAGGCGTACGTTAGAAATGACCCTGAATATATTTGAGTGCCCGGCTGATCGAAAGCTCGATGTTGGATGGCCCATTGCGGATGATGAACAGTTCGCGTTGCTTGTCATCGCGCAGAAAGGCCGGGGCATCGGCGCATTCGCATTCGACGGCGCCGATGCGCCGTCCATCCAGATCATGCAAATAGAAGCGCACGAAACGGGCATATTCCGGCCCCAGATGCTGGCTCAGTAGATTCTTGAAATGGAGCTGGCATTTATCCTCGTTATCGAACCTATCGGCATCCATTCCGAGGACGCTCCCGTCGTCGGCGATTCCAATCAGCAGGATCCCGCCCTCGGTATTAAGGAAGGCGGCGACGCCCTTGAGCCAGGCCAGTTCGATCTCCTTGCCGGTGGTCTGGGTGCGCAGGTTCATCCGCATGGTGGATTTAAACTCCAGATGCGTCCCTTCACCGGCTGTGATCAGCTCGCGCAGATCCTGTTCTAGGCGTCGGCGATCCAGACTCAGCTTGGGTAGATCGACCAGTTGCCGACTGTATTTGCGCACCACCAGCAGCGCCAGACCCAGACTGGCGGCAAGGATGCCCAGCACGGTGAGTGCGATGACGTGCCAGCGCGTCTGGAGGATGGCCAGGGTCTCTGACACGGGCAGCACCACTGCGATCCAGACGCCGTCCGGGTCTCTGGTCAGTGGTCGAAAACCGCCCCACCAGTCCTGGTTTGCGCTGTGAAAACGCACCAGATCGTCATGCGGCTCGCCAGCGGCTTTCCAGGCCGCGACGGCATCAAACTGGAGCGGTCCGCCAAGTCGCGTCTGGGCTGAGAAAAACTCGTCTGAATGATGGTCGCTGGTCGCTGTTTTCGATGGGTCTGGCGGAACAAAGACGCCACCTTCACGACTGAAAAGAAAGCCCTGTCCCTCGTCGCCAATCCCCAGCCGCTTGATCGCATCGAGGATGCTCTCAAGGGTCACGTCGAGCGCCGTCACCCGTGCCGGTTCAGAACCCGGCCAGGCGAGCGCGGCAGTGATGCCTGGCACGCCAAGCGACGCGAAGATATAGGGCTGGCTCCAGACGACCTTTTCAGGTGTCTCCAGCGCGGCGGTGAACCAGCCACGGGTACGCGGGTCATGATCAGAAACGATGTCATGGCGTTCAATCTGGCGTAATCCAGCATCCCAAGTCGCCACGCTGATCTGTGCGGCATCGCCCGCCGACCGTCGCTGGGTCAGCCAGCCTTCTCCATTGCGGCGCAGAAAATACTCCTGACCATCGGCGAGTGCGTCAATCACCCCGGCGATCTGCGGCATGTGAGCCAACGTGGGAACCAGACGCTGGTTCAGGGCTGGCTCATCGGTCGGCGCCAGTCCGGCGCCACGGAGTCCATCACGGATGATCAGCAACTGCTGGCGTACCGGCAGCAGCAGGTTGCGGATCTCGTCCTTCACCAGCGTGGCTGCCGCCTCGATGCGGTTTGCAGCCAGATCCTGCTTGATACCGTTGATCAGCATGAGATTGATGGTTGCCAGCAGCGCCACCGTGGAGACTACCAGCAGGATCAGGTCGCGCAGCAGACGCGAGCGGATCGGGCCGGGCGAAAGACGCAGGAGTGATGAATGTGTCATGGCGACGGATTATAGCGAGGTCGATGGTTGGCGCGAGCGTTGCCATCACGGCTGTCTTGCTTTCTAACCCGCATTCATGCTGCTAGTATCTGCGTCACGGCGGCAATCCGCCAGCACACGGAAAGACCCGGCTAACTTATCAAAAACTTATGTCTCGTTCATCGCCTGTGTCAGGGGGGAAATTGATGTCCGAAATTCGTTATGACGCCCATCCGTCCTTGCCGCGGATGCGGCCATTCACAACCCTGCTGGCGCTCCTGCTGATGCTAGGCGGCATTCTGGTTGCGCTGTCTGGAAATCAGTTCCTGCCGTTGGCTCTTGTCAGCCTGCTCGATGGCCAGAACTCACAAAAAATCGGAATCGCGGTCGGTGCCATCGCCGCGCTGCAACTGCTGCTGTGGTGGATCGCCACCCGCTCGGATCGTCTAATCATTACCGAGGAAGCGCTGCTCTGGACTCACGGTCTGTTAAGCAAGCAGTACACCGAGATCAACATGGCCTCGGTGCGAACCGTGCGGGTCAGTCAAAGCCTGTTGCAACGCATCATGAACGCCGGTGACATCACGGTCTATACCTCTGGCGATACCCCCGAACTGCTGGTGCGCGGTCTGCCACAGCCCGCCCGCATCCGCGAACTGGTCAAAGCGCCGAGCGGAGCGTGACGGGTTCATGCCGGTATCCGGCGCCGTCTGTTTTTCGTTCTGATCGAACGTTGTTTTCCACCATCACAGGTCTTGAGACGTGAACGATATCCAGGCGCAATTTATCGATGTTGACGATCTGCGTGTCGGCATGTACGTCTATCTGGATCTGGGCTGGATTGGCCACCCGTTTGCTCTAAATCATTTCAAGATTGTCTCGGACGCCCAGATCGACACCATTCGTGGCCTGGATCTGCAACGTCTGCGCTGGTCGCCGGAACGGAGTGATCTGATTGCATCCGACGCGACGCCAGAGGTCGCGGCGGCACCTGAGTCCACCTCGCCTGCCGAACTGCGCCGTCAGCGTCTGCTTGCCCAACGGTCACGCCTTGCTCGCTGCGAACGCGATTTCTCCGATGCCACGCGCCGCTTCCGCGACCTCAGCAAACTCCTGAAAAACAATCCTGACGCCGCACGTCAGCAGGCCGAGGCGATGGCTGACGGGCTGGTCAGCACGCTCCTTGATCAGGGCGAATCCTTTATCCGTCTGCTTTCGGAGAAAGCCGGCGAGAAAGCATCGCTGCATACCATCAACGTCACCGTCATTGCGCTCCTGCTTGGCAAGAGTCTTGGATACACTGCCGACGAGCTGAAGCGTCTCGGACTTGGCGCCCTGCTGCACGATATCGGCAAGATGACATTGCCGGAACGGCTGCGCTGGCGCGATGACGGTTTCACGTCCGCCGAGCGCAATCTGTTCCAGCAGCACGTTGCCCAGGGCGTCGCGCTGGCGGAACGCATGGGCGTTGACGCAGACGTGCGCACCATCATCGCCCAGCATCACGAATATATGGATGGTAGTGGTTACCCCAGTCGTCTCACGGGTGAGATGCTGCTGCCCGCCTCGCGCATCCTGGTGCTGGTCAACGACTACGATACGCTCTGCAATCCAGCCAATCCGGTCGCGGCGATCACGCCACACAAAGCGCTGTCATTGATGTTCGCTCAGTCCAGAGCGAAGTTCGACGCCGCGATTCTCAGCGTGTTTATCCGCATGATGGGCGTCTATCCGCCCGGCTCGCTGATCCAGCTCACCGATGACCGTTATGCGCTGGTGGTCTCGGTCAACTCGTCGCGCCCACTCAAGCCGCAGATCATCCTGTATGACCCGAAGGTGCCGCGTGACGATGCCCTGGTGATTGATCTCGAAGAACACCCTGAACTCGGCATTCGTCAGAGCCTGAAACCTCTGCAACTGCCGCGCGCCGCCTCTGACTATCTCTCGCCAGGCCAGCGCATGTGTTATTTCTTTGAGCGTGCCCGTCAAACAGTTAATGCGCTGGATGACCGATGAGCCGGATGCGCGAACCCTATTCCGAAGACGCAGCGGAGAACCGATGCGGTCTCAGCGTCCGCATTGATTGTCTGGAGCCGCTGATCGAGGGATTGATGGAAGCGGTCTGGGTGGTCGATTCGTTCAATCTGCGCATCGTCGCCGCCAACAGTGTCGCCGGCGATCTGCTCGGAATCGCCCGCGAGAATCTGATTGGACGACCAGTGATCGAGCTGGCCTTTACCCCGGAAGACGTGTTTTTCTGGGAGGACGTGGCGGCCGGAAAGGCGGACACTCTGCTGTCGGAGACCCTGCTGCGCCGCCACGACCAGACCCTGGTGGCGGTGCTGCGCCGGGTGAGCCGGACGCCGTGCGTTAATGGGGTCTTTCTGTATGTGGTGGCCATCTCCGACCAGAGCGAGCGACGCGCCGTCGAGAATGAACTCGAAAAGCTGATCGCCGAACTGCGCGCCACCCTGGAGTCAACTGCTGACGGCATCCTCGTGACGGATCTCGACGGGACGATCCGGGGGTTCAACCAGGGTTTTGCCGAGATGTGGAACCTGCCTGAAACACTTCTGACTCATCGCAACGATGTCGGGGTCTATGCCTGGATGGCACAGGCGGTCGCCGATACCGGTGACTATGTCGCACGCCTGGCCGCGATCCGCCAAGACCCGCTGCTACGTGCGTCGGATGTGCTGTTTCTGCGCTGCGGGCAGGTGCTGGAGCGGGTGACGCTGCCGCAATATGCCTCCGGCCATCCCATCGGACGGGTCTACTCCTTCCATGACATGACCCAGCGTCTGGCCGATGAAAAACGGCTCAAGCTGGCGTCGCGGGTGTTCGAGGCCAGCCTCGACGCCATTTTTGTCACCGATCCGGGCTTGTGCATCGTCGCCGTCAATCCGGCCTGCGAGCGGATGACCGGCTGCCGCGCCACCGAACTGGTTGGACAGAGCCTCACCCACTCCATCCATCTCTGGCTTGGCGACCATCCGCTGCACGACATCGAAGCGGTGATGACCCGCGACGGCTTTTGGCAGGGCGAGATTCTACAACGCAGGAAAGACACCACGCTCTTCCCCTGTCTGTTCTCGCTGGTACGGGTGCTGGATGCCGATGGGGCGCCTTTTCACTATATCGGTTTTATCAAGGATCTGTCCGAGGCGATGGCCGCGCGTCAGCGCATCGAGCAGTTGGCTTACACGGATGTGCTGACCGGTCTGCCCAACCGTATCCGTCTCACTGAGCGTCTTGAATTCGCCATTAGTCTTGCCCAGCGCGAGCGCAGCCGCTTTGCCGTGCTGTTCATCGACGTGGATCGCTTCAAGCAGATCAACGACTCACTGGGTCACGCCTTCGGCGACCGGGTGTTGACTGAGATTGCCCAGCGCATCACGCACTGTTTGCGCCATGTGGACACCATCGCCCGTCTCGGCGGCGATGAATTCGTCCTGCTGCTACACGAAGCGGACGAGTTTGGCGCAGAACAGACCGCCCAGCGACTGTTGGAGGCCATGACCGAACCGTTTGAGATCGATGCCATGAAGTTCGCGCTGACCTTCAGCATCGGCATTGCGCTCTATCCCGAAGATGGCGAGACGCTCGACGATCTGATCAAGAACGCGGACAGCGCGATGTACCATGCCAAAGAGCGTGGACGCGGCGATTTCCGGTTCTATCAGCGTCAAATGAATGTTGGTCTGCTGACCCGCATGAAGCTCGATCATGCGATGCGCGAGGCACTGGCGCAGGCGCGTTTCCGTCTCGCCTACCAGCCACAGGTCGATCTGCGCACGGGTCTTGTCATTGGCACCGAAGCACTGCTGCGCTGGCACGATGCCGATCTGGGCGAGGTGCCACCAGGCCAGTTCATCCCCATTGCCGAAGAGACCGGCTTTATCGTCGCCCTGGGTGGCTGGGTACTGCGCGAGGCGATTCGTCAGGGCGAGTTGTGGCATGCGCAGGGCATCGCGCTGACGATGTCGGTGAACGTCTCGGCGGTGCAGTTTCAACAGGTTAATTTCATTGAATCCGTAGCGCAGTTGCTGCAACACAGCACCCTGCCACCCGGTCGGCTGGAGCTGGAGCTAACCGAGTCGATCCTGATCCAGAACGTCGATGAAACGCTGGTGCGGCTCGATGCGCTGGTCGCGCTCGGCGTGCGGCTGGCCGTTGACGATTTTGGAACGGGCTATTCCAGTCTCGCCTATCTGAAACGCTTTCCGATCCATCGGCTTAAGATTGACCGCTCGTTCGTGCGCGACATTCCAGACGACGAAAGCGATGCCGCCATCGCCACCGCCGTGATCAACATGGCGCGTGCGCTCAAGCTCAGGGTGATCGCCGAGGGTGTCGAGAACCATGTCCAGCGGCAATTTTTGCTGGATGCTGGCTGTGATGAATTTCAGGGCTATCTGTGCGCCCCGGCGTTGGAGCCGACAGATTTTCTGGCGGTGGTGAAGCAGATCGGTTTGGCCTGATCGTCGCACGGACGGTCAGCAGGCACTTCCAGCACCGTCTGTACCAGATCGATGACGCCGGTTCTGAAACCGGCCTCGCAATAGGCGAGATAATAATCCCACATCCGCCGGAACGGCTCATCGTAACCCAGTGCGTCGATCTCCTCGGCGGCATGCTGAAAACGCACACGCCAGCGGCGCAGTGTCTCGGCATAGTCATCACCGAACCAGCGGGTTTCACGGATCAGCAGACCGGCATCCCTGGCGGCGTGTGCCAGATGTTCCGGGGCGGGCAGCATCCCGCCGGGAAAGATATGGATCTGAACGAAATCCGGCCTGATCCGATAGATCGGGAAAACATCATCCATGATGGTGATGACCTGAAGCGCGATCCGTCCACCCGGACGCACCAGACGCCGCAATGTCTGATAATAGTCCAGCCAGCGCGCTTCGCCGACCATCTCCAGCATCCCGATCGAGACGGCATGATCGAACTGACCCTGGATATCGCGGTCATCCCCAAGCCGCAGTGTCACCTGATCCGCAACGCCCGCCATCATCATGCGCGAGCGGGCGTAATCGAGCTGTTCCGGCGAGCGCGTGACGCCGGTGACGCGCAGTCCATGGTGTGCGGCAACTTCAGCAAAGCCGCCCCAACCACAGCCGAGATCCAGGATGTGATCGCCCGGCGTCGCACGCAGGCTGTCAAGCAGACCCAGGTATTTGCGCTGTTGCGCCAATTCGAGCGATTCGGTTTGCGCATCCTCGAACACGGCACACGAATAGCTCATGCTGTCATCAAGCCAACGCTGGTAGAAGTCGCTGTCCGGTTCAGCATGGCGCACGATGCTGTCACGATGGATCAGGCGATCCCGTGCGCATGACCAGCGTATGCCCTGCCAGACGGTCTGCAGATGTTCTTCATTGTTCTGCAACACCTCCAGCAACGCGGTCAGATCTGGACTGTCCCAATGACCATCCATGTAGGCTTCGCCAAATCCAACCTCGCCGCGCAACAGAAGACGTAGCACCAGCATCCGGGGGTGCCTGATTTCAAGCACTCCTGTGCAACCTGCAAAGCGTCCGTGATAACGGGCAACCGTGCCATCCGGGAAACAGATTTTCAGCTCGCCAAAGGCCAGAAGGCGGCAGAAGCCGCTGACTAGGCGGGCGAGCCAGCCTGAGCAGTGCGGCGCGGGATGTTCCAGCAACTCGTCTGCGGACATCAGTCGATCTCCTCGTTGGGTCGTTCCATTTGCAGATGATAGTCCCGCCACCAGTCGAGTTCTTCAAGGGCGCATCGCGTCTGTCAGGCGCGGCGGTTCCGTCGGATTGGGATAGAATCCAGCTTCGCCCGCTAATTGGGCTTGCGACGGGAACACCGTGTGGAGCCAAAACATGCCAGAAGAGAAACTTGGTCATTGCTGGAACTGTCAGCGTGGTCTGACCCGTCTGGATTATGGGCGCGAGCTGAACTGTCTCGACTGCCAGAAACCGACACGCTGCTGTCGCAACTGTCGCCAGTATGCGCCGGGGCGACCCAATGATTGCCTAGAGCCACGAGTGGAGCGCATCGTCGAGAAAACACGCGCCAATTTCTGTGAATGGTTCGAGCCCTCTCCCCGCCTGAATGCAGCGGCGGCAGATGCCGCGAACCCAGACCAACTGCGCAGCGCGGCTGAGGATCTCTTCAAGATGCACTAAGCGCATGGACATCGCGCTTGCCAGACAGCAGTTTGAAGCGGCTCAGGCCAGTCATCAGCGGCGCGTCCTGCTGTTCACTGGCGATGCGGACTGGACAGCGGCGGCTGCCTGCCAGACGGTCGCGGCACTTCCTGAACTGACGCCGGTCTGGCTGACGGAGCGTCCACTCGCAGACCAGACTTTGCCCATCCGCAACGCCATCCAGTTGCTGGGTCAGGATCTCGAACTGCTGATTTACGATGCGCATAGTGGCTTCGACCCGGACGGCTTCGGTGCCGCGACCGGCGCCATCCGAGGCGGCGGATTGCTGCTACTGTTGACTCCGCCGCTTGACGAGTGGCCACTGCTGACCGACCCACAGGCGGTGCGCATCGCCGTCTGGCCACATTCGGCAGCCTCATTGAGCGGGCGTTTTCTTGCGCGTCTGGTGGACGTCCTGAAGTCTGATCCGATGCTCGTCACCATCCAGCAGTCCACAAGCGATCCGGTCATGGCAGACCGGCAACGCCTGACAAGGGATTATTTCACATCCGAATCCGATGGTGCTGAACCGCTGACGCCCGACCAGCAGCAGGCGGTGGCGGCAATCATCAAGACTGCGCAGGGTCGCGCCCGGCGTCCACTGGTTCTGACCGCCCATCGTGGACGCGGCAAGAGCGCGGCGCTGGGTCTGGCTGCGGGACATCTGCTCAAGACCGGCCATTGCCGGGTTCTGGTCACGGCACCAACGCGAGCCGCCGTTGCGGCGCTCTTCCGTCATGCCAATGCCATGCTGCGCGAGGCTGATGGCACCGCGCTGACAGACAGCCTGCGGTTCTATTCGCCAGCCGCGCTGGTCGCCGAGACGCCTGCCGCCGAGTTGTTGCTGGTCGATGAGGCCGCAGGCATTCCCGCGCCGTTGCTCGCGGCTCTGCTGGAACACTATCCACGCATTATCTTTGCGACCACGGTGCACGGCTATGAAGGAACTGGTCGTGGTTTCGAGATCCGTTTCCGCGCAACGCTGAACCAACTCACCCCCGACTGGCGGGCGCTCAGGCTCGAAAGCCCGATCCGTTGGGCAGCCGATGATCCACTGGAGGCGCTGTGCTTCCGGGCGCTCCTGCTTGATGCCGCGCCTGCGCCAGACCAGGAACTGATGGCAGCCACATCCGACACCTGCCACTGTGAGCGTCTTAACCGCAACCGGCTGGCGCAAGACGATTCAACCCTGCGCGAACTTTTCGGCCTGCTGGTGCTGGCGCACTACCAGACCCGTCCGATGGATCTGCGAATGCTGCTCGATGGGTCAAATCTGCGGATCTATGTCCTGCGGTACGGCGGGCGGATCGCCGCAACCCTGCTGGCCGCCGCAGAAGGCGATCTGGATGCCGCGCTGCATGATGCCATCTATCTGGGACAGCGTCGTCCGCGTGGTCATCTGCTACCACAGACGCTTTCCGCCCATGCCGGTCTCTATGATGCGCCGGCCTGGCGTTATCTGCGCGTGGTACGGATTGCCGTGCATCCAGCACTTAGCCGGCGTGGATTGGGGCGGCGTCTGCTGCGTCAACTCGCTCATGACGCCCGGGCGGAGGGAATCGATCTGCTTGGCGCGAGCTTTGGCGCAACGCCTGCACTGCTGCATTTCTGGGAACGCTGCGGTTATCGCGCAGCGCAGATCGGTACCAGCCGCAATGCGGCCAGCGGTGAACACGCCGTGGTCGTGCTGCGACGCCTGAACGCCCGGAGCTGGCAGTTTGCGATAGCCGCCGCAGAACATCTGGCATTGTTAATCAACATGGAAAACTTCCCAGGGATCCGGGGAAATCAACATTGAATTTTTTCCTCCCCGGAGTAGCGCAACCTACCGGCTTTTTGGCCGGAGCAACTTGGGGTGATCAGGATGGAATTCATTGC
>CAIUAY010000211.1 GCA_903897335.1 uncultured Chromatium sp.
ATTAACTGCGTCAGCGACGAGCGTTCGTCATCGGTGAGCCGGACAACATACTTGATCATTGGATGCACCTCTTGAGAACTTGCCTGACGAGATGTGTCTACAATGAGGCTTATGCAAGATTAAACGGAAGCGCGTACTAGAAGTCATACTATCTTCAGTAATACTTAAGGGTTCACGCCATGCGCATCACCAGCAAAGGTCAGGTGACCATCCCGCAAGACGTGCGGGAACGCTTCGGCTTTCATCCGCACACCGAGATCGAGTTTGCTGTCGAAGGCCAGCAAGTCACGATCCGCAAGCGCGATACCGCCGCGTCAAAGGGCCGTGCGCTCGTCGAGCGCTTGCGCGGGCGAGCGACGGTCAAAATGAGCACGGATGACATCATGGCGCTGACCCGCGCTGAATAAGGGCGTTGGCGACGCACATCCTGGTCGATAGCAATGTCCTGCTCGACATTCTCGAAGACGATCCGCAGTGGTACGCCTGGTCGGCGGCGCATTTGGCCGACTGTGCCGAACGCGCCGTGCTGGTTATCAACCCCGTGATTTACGCTGAAGTCTCGGTGGGATTCGCACGCATCGAAGAGCTGGATCTCGCGCTGCCCAGCGCGACCTTTCAGCGCCGCCCCTTGCCGTGGGAAGCGTCTTTTCTCGCCGGCAAATGTTTTTCGCGTTATCGCCGCGCTGGCGGGGCGCACCGCTCGCCCTTGCCTGATTTTTTTATCGGCGCTCATGCTGCCGTGGAAGGTCTCGCACTCCTGACGCGCGATGCCACCCGTTACCGCACCTATTTTCCGCGTCTGGAATTGATCTGTCCCGATCAAGCGAATTAATCGTCATGGCCAAAATACCCAAACAGACCAGAGCACAGGACACCGCCGAACGGGTCGCCGCCGCCGTCGGCGCGGGGCGCAAGCTCATTCTCCCCTCGGTTGATTTTTCAGACCCGAACCGCCCCAAGACCTGTCTGGAGGTGGATTTTCCGATCCTGCCGATCAACCAGATTGCCCAGATCGAGGGCAACGCCGGCAAGCCGATCTATCAGATGTCCAAATGGTGGGCACGGCGACGTTCCAGCGTCTTTCGCGCCATGCTCATTGCCGCCGCGACCAAGGCACCGGATGAACCGCTGGAGGCCGCCAAGACGGTATGGGAGGCCTATTACGCCAACCATCAGGACAACGCGGCCTTCCGCAACCTCAAGGTCGCGGACATCTTCATGGGCGGCGGCACAACCCTGGTGGAAGGTGCCCGGCTTGGGATGCAACTATTCGGCAACGACCTGAATCCGGTCGCCTGGTTCGTGGTCAAGAACGAACTGGCCGAGGTGGATCTGGCCGAGGTCGAACGGCTGTTTGACCACATCGAGCGCGAGGTCAAACCCCAGATCATGCCCTTCTATGCCTGCGAAGGCCCCGGCGGGGAGCGCGGCACCTGGACGCGCCTCGCGACCGGCGAGGTCATGGGCGAGGACTTCGACCCACTGGCCCTGACCCCGGACGAACGCAAGGCTTACGGCTATGACGGCCCGGAGGTTATCTACACCTTTTGGGCCAAGCACGGCCCCTGTGCGGCCCCCGGCTGCGGACATCGGACTCCGCTGTTTTCGTCGCCCGTGATCGCGATCAAGACCCTGACCGTCAAGGCGTGGGCCGATTTCGAGTGCCGAACCTGCCGCCAGACCTTCGATGTCGAGCGGCACGCTGCGCGCATGGCCCCGGATGTCGAGTTGGTCACGGCGGAGACCGAAGCCCCTTATGCTGTGATGGATGAGGGCGGGCGGTTTGTCTGTCCGCATTGCGGCGGGGAACACCGGGACGAGGTCACCGTGCAGGTTGGCTACTCCAGCCAGTTGCCGAAGAAGGGCTGGAAGAACAAAAAAATCGATCTGACGCTGTTGATTCATCCCGACTGGATGCGCGGCGAAGGGCGTCATGATGAGACCGGGCAAGACCTGGGCGGAACGGCTACCAGCGATGCGGCGGCGACACAGCGTTGGTTTGAGAAGCGCCTAGCGACCTTGCGGCTGATCGAGGTACGGGGGGAGCTGCCCGAGCGGATTGTCTGTCCGACAACCGGCGCGGTCATCGACACGTCACAGGGGACGATCCCCAAGAAATCGACCTTCACCTGTCAGGCGGAGACCTGTGGCAAGCAGCAGGATGTCTTGGATTCCATCAAGGCGTCCAAATCGACTGGGCTGGTGGCTGCCTATGCCCTGCAATGCTATTCGCCGAAACGGAGCGAAAGCGATGCACCTTACAACGGACGCTATTTCAAGCCGCTGGTGCTAGTAGATCATTCCAGCTTAACTTGTGGGTAGAGGCGTTTGAGTTTGATGCGGGCGTCTTCGGTGGTGAACTGCCAGTCCACGCCGGTTTGGGAGGCATTGCGGCGTTCGGCCCACGCTTTGGCCTCGCGGCGCAGGG
>CAIUAY010000212.1 GCA_903897335.1 uncultured Chromatium sp.
ATCACCAGATCCCGCAAAAGGCGCTGGGACACATCGCGCCGATTCAAGCACTCAAAGACTGGCAACAAACATGCCCCGAACGCTTCAAAAAGCGGGTCTGTAATCTCACGGGACTTGACATTTAGGAGATGGCCCTTCTGTTAGCGTGGAGGCGTTCGCGCAAGCAATTAAAGACAAGCTTCAAGCACGGCGTTAATCCTTTACGATATCATCTTAGATGAAGATGTCTTAAATTACTGGCCAAGGATCTGCTGTAAAGTTCTCATAGTGAGAATGGCTCTCAAATTTTGTGCCGTCAGGTAGCGAGAAATCACCTATAATGACAGCCTTAGCTCTAGGATTATCAGCAATCGCTGAGGTAGTTACTACGATGAAGACGTTTTCTTTCACATCTCTCATTACTCTACCTCTCGGGTAAAAGAAGTGGTCTCTAGTCTGCGCCTCAGGCAGCCAGTGTTTAGCACGCTTCCAAAATGACAAATGATCACTTGGTCTGTTAAGATAACGACCATCCATCATTATTCCTGAAGATTCGCTCCAAGGAACTGAGTCTTGCAAGACTTTTCTATTAATTAACCAGAAAATACCAACTTCTGGTATTCCTTCGTTAATTTTTTCTTTGAGTCTATCTTGATGCTCAGCTATTTTGTCTACAACATTTTGAAATGTCAGTCATACTCTATCTCCTAGTTTCGACGGTAACTGCCGACATCATAAGAGGAAAAGGGGCCGGAGTTAAATTCTTCTTCAAGCGGAACGCGGTATTCACCCCGTTCCGCATGTTTTGGGGGGCAGGTCGGCGAAGCTCATGAATCGCTTGAATCCCCGCCAGCATCTTGAGCCGCGCCGGGCCACGGCTTCCTCGATCCAGCAGATCACGTCATAGCCGGTCCCGCGCGCATCGTCGCCGAGATCATGATCGAGGCTCACGGCTTGCACGGTTCCCGTTTCCAGCCACGCAATGACCTCTGCCGGCCAAAACGCGCGGATCCAGCCCGCGGGCGTCGGGCGCTCGTCGTCGAGAAAGAGGCGCAGTCGTTTCATCGTTGACCTCTCAGGCTGTTCCTCCTGCAATGGCGCGTCCTACTGGGCGAGCCCCTTGATCCGCGCCGCCGCAGACAAGGTCAGGCGGTGGAGATCGACCAGTCCGCGCTGGTCGAGACGCCGGCCAATGTAGCCGCCGGCGAGGACGAAGGCGATCGGCAACCCACGACCCCGACACCACGCGAACACCAGCCGCTCGCGTTCGGCCAGCATCGCATCGGTGATGCCGTCCAGACCGTGCAGCGTGCGCAGGGGTCCATGCCCGCGTTGTACAGACACAGGTCAAAGGCATCGCCGTGCCGGTTCAGCGCATCGAGCAGGCCATGGATGGTCGGGAGGTAGTCGGCACTGTGCTTGACCAGGACCAACCGCGCCTGATCGGTCTCCGGATAATGGTCGTGGCGGTCAACGGCGACATCGATTTGTCGAATCCGGGGTTCGTTCACGATCAGAGACGCCGTCCCGCCCCCGCAGTGCGCGTCGAGATCCAGAATCAACACCGACCGGGCCCCGGCGGACAGTGCGGCGTACGCCGCGATGACGAGGCCATTGAAGGTGCAAAACCCGTCTCCGTACCCATAGGCCGCGTGGTGAAAACCGCTGGACAAGGATCCGGCGACCCCGTCTGCCAGCGCCGCGAGCGCCGCCACCACCGCCCCGCCAGTGGACGCCAACAGCATCGGCCACAACCCGGCGTCCCAATAAAACCCTTGCGACTCGGCCAAGCTCCGTGGCTCGCCCGTCTCAACGGCTTGGACATAGTCCGAGTCATGCACCGCGAGGAGCTGCTCGCACGTGAGCAAAACCGGCTCCTCCAGTTCAATACCGGGTATCGGCGCGGTAATCAGCGAGTCAGCGATCCATTGGGCCTTGCGCGTGGTGTCGAAGCTGTAGCCGGAGACCACATACTCCGCACGATGGAACACACGGACCACGCCCGTCTTCTGCAACACATTCAGAGGCATCGTCATCTCCGGTGAGGTCTTGACTCCGCCCCATTCTCCGGTTTTTTGCGACAGACACTGTCGCGCACATCGGGCACACTACACGTCATCCTCTGAAGGAGATCGGCGATGACACCCAGATCTGTTCACCACCGTTGGCTTGGCCTGTTGATTCTGCTCCCGCTGGCCGGTTTCGCTGACACGCCCCTGACTCCGCAACCGTTGGCAAAGGTTGGTTCCTGTCCAAGCGGCTATGCCACCAGCGGCAACTATTGTGTACCAGGCCAACAGGCGCGTTTAGCCTTGGAGAAACGCGGGACGTGTCCAAGTGGGTATGCCACCAGCGGCGCTTACTGTCTGGCTGGTCACGCGGCGCGGCCAGCGGTGCCGAAGCGGGGTGCGACCTGTCCCGCCGGTTGGGCGACGAGCGGTGATTTCTGCCTGCGGAATCGACCATGACAGACGCGATCCAGGTAGCATTGACCCAGCACCGGGGACGGGTGGCGCGCGAGGGCCATCAACAGCTTTACGCGCAACGGGTCACCCTCCCGGATGGACGCCGCGGTACCCTGGACGCGACCGGCGTGATCGCCCGCGAAGTCGATGCCCCGCCGGGGTCAAACCCATCGCGTGGCGGCTGCTGACCAACCGCGAGGCCACGACCCTGGCGGCGGCGGTCGAGTTGATCGAGTGGTACCGGGCGCGCTGGGAGATCGACATGCTGTTTCTGGTGCTCAAGGAAGCCTGCCGCGTCGAAGCCCTGCAACTGGGCACGATGGCTCGTCTCGAACGTGCTTTGGCGCTGTTCCTGGTGGTGAGCTGGCGCATCGCCCGCTTGATGCCCCTGGGGCGCACCGTCCCCGATCTGGACGCGAGTTTGTTGCTTGAAACCGAGGCGTGGCAGGCCGCGTACATCCTGGCCTAGACGCTCATCCCCAAGGCGCCGCCGCGTCTCAACGACGTGCTGCGACGCATCGCCCGCCTCGGCGGGTTTCTCGGGCGCAAGGGCGATGGCGAACCCGGTTTGAAGACCATCTGGCTGGGCATGCAGCGCATCATGGACGTCGCTGCTGGGATCAAATATGCCAGGGAAATCCCGGACACGGAGAGTTGTGTGTAATGG
>CAIUAY010000213.1 GCA_903897335.1 uncultured Chromatium sp.
AGACGCACGCGGCCTTTTCAACTGACGACAGACTCAGATGATTCTGAGATCAGTCAACGCATCAATAATCCATGTCATCCATGCCGCCGCCAGCCGGAGCTGCCGCGCCCTTGTCCTTCTTTGGCTCGTCGGCAACCATCGCCTCAGTGGTGATCATCAGCCCGGCAACCGATGCGGCATTTTGCAGCGCGGTGCGCGAGACTTTGGTCGGGTCGATGATGCCCATCGCCATCATGTCGCCATATTCGCCGTTGGCGGCGTTGTAGCCGAAGCTGCCGGTGCCTTCCGCGACTTTGCTCATGACCACTGACGCTTCTTCGCCGGCGTTGGCGACGATCTGGCGCAGCGGTTCTTCCATCGCCCGACGGGCAATCGCAATGCCGACATCCTGATCGGCGTTCGCGCCCTTGAGGTTCTTCACCGCCGCGATAGCGCGTACCAGCGCCACGCCGCCGCCGGGCACGATGCCTTCCTCGACCGCCGCACGGGTGGCGTGCAGTGCATCTTCGACGCGCATCTTTTTCTCTTTCATTTCCATCTCGGTCGCCGCGCCAACCTTGATGACAGCCACGCCGCCAGCTAGTTTGGCCAGACGCTCCTGGAGCTTCTCGCGGTCGTAGTCGGAGGTCGTATCAGCAACCTGGCTACGGATCTGTTCGCAACGCGCCTTGATGTCATCGTGTGAACCCGCGCCATCGATGAGGGTGGCGTCGTCCTTGCCGATCTGAACCTTCTTGGCCGAGCCGAGTTCTTTCAGAGTTGCCTTGTCGAGTGACAGGCCGACTTCCTCGGCAATCACGGTCGCGCCGGTGAGGATGGCGATGTCCTGCAACATGGCCTTGCGACGATCGCCAAACCCCGGCGCCTTGACCGCGCAGACTTTGAGAATGCCGCGCAGATTGTTAACGACCAGCGTGGCCAGCGCCTCGCCTTCGATGTCTTCAGCGATGATCAGCAGCGGACGACCGGCCTTGGCAATGGCTTCCAGCACGGGGAGCAGGTCGCGGATGTTGGAGATCTTCTTATCGTGAAGCAGGATATAGGGGTCTTCCAGCTCGGCCTTCTGGGTCTGCTGGTTATTGATGAAGTAGGGCGACAGATAGCCACGGTCAAACTGCATCCCCTCGACCAGATCGAGTTCATTGTGCAGCGACTTGCCTTCTTCGACCGTGATCACGCCTTCCTTGCCAACCTTTTCCATTGCTTCGGCGATGATGTTGCCGATTGATTCATCGGTGTTGGCTGAAATCGTACCGACCTGGGCAATTTCTTTGTTGGTCGAGCAGGGACGCGACAGCTCCTGCAACTCAGTGACCGAAGCGGCGACGGCCTGATCAATGCCGCGCTTGAGATCCATCGGGTTCATGCCGGCAGCGACGGCCTTTAAGCCCTCGCGGATCATCGCCTGCGCCAGCACGGTGGCGGTGGTGGTGCCGTCACCAGCGATGTCAGAGGTCTTGGACGCGACCTCTTTGACCATCTGTGCACCCATGTTCTCGAACTTGTCCTTGAGTTCAATCGCCTTGGCGACCGAGACGCCGTCCTTGGTGACGGTGGGCGCACCCCAGGATTTTTCGATCACCACGTTGCGACCCTTGGGACCGAGCGTGACCTTCACCGCGTTGGCGAGGATATCGACCCCGCGCATCATGCGGGTACGTGAGTTTTCGCTGAAAAAGATTTGCTTGGCAGTCATGAGTCTTGAATCTCGGTAAAAAATGGGTCAGTGAATCGACGTGTCGGGATGCGGTCAGGCCATCACGCCCAGGATGTCGTCTTCACGCATCACCAGCAGTTTTTCCTCGGCCAGCTTGACCTCGGTGCCCGAATATTTGCCAAACAGCACCCGGTCGCCGACCTTGACATCAAGCGGACGTACGCTGCCGTCATCGAGCAGCTTGCCGTTGCCAACGGCGATCACTTCGCCCTGAATCGGTTTTTCGGTGGCGCTGTCCGGGATCACGATGCCACCGGCAGAAGTACGTTCTTCTTCGCTACGGCGGACGACAACACGGTCATGCAAAGGACGGAGGTTCATGGATCGCCATCTCCTTGATGGAAAGTCAGGGGGGTTGAAAACTTCAGCGGCGGGTATTTAGCACTCAGTTCGCTAGAGTGCTAACAATGTCATGTCAAAACCGCGCTTGTCAAGCGGGGGCAGCGGCTACCTGAAAACCTGATAACGGTTTTTGCCAGTCAGTTTGGCCTGATACATGGCCAGGTCAGCCTGTCGCAGCAGTTGATCCGCAGTGATCTCACGCGCTTGTGGATAGAACGTGACGCCGATGCTGGCCGACACCTGAAGCCAGTGATTGTCGATCGGAACCGGCTGGGATGCCGCTGCAAGCAGGCGGACGAGCATGGGCACGCTGTCGGCTTCCACCGCCAGATCCACCAGCACCGCGATGAATTCATCGCCGCCCAGACGTGAAAGGGTATCGCCCTGGCGCAGGCTCTGCCTCATGTTCGCGGCAATGGCAATTAGAAACTGGTCGCCAATATCATGTCCGTAGGTGTCGTTAATAATTTTAAAGCCATCCAGGTCGAGATAGGCCACTGCCAGGCGTTGTCGGTGTCGCTCGGTCTGCGCCATGTCCTGAAGCAGACGGTCGACCAGCAGCAGACGGTTGGGCAGCGTGGTGAGCGGATCGTAGTAGGCAATGTGTTCGAGTTGTTGCTGATACGCCTTGATCACGCTGATGTCACTCAGCACGACGCGACTGACAGGCGCCCCAGGATGGTCTCCAGGAGAAGGCTCGCTGGCGGCATCCAGTCGCGCCCAGAACGTGGTGCCGTCGGCTTTCAGCATTCGCAGTTCACACCCCTGCGGCGTTGTCGCAAGGACTGAGCTGGCCATGTTCGGGCGGAGTATCCAGGAGGCATTCAGGAGCTGTTTGCGGTACAGGTAAAAATGATCCTGATCATCCCTAAAGATGAACCGGGTGAGCGGCTGCTTAATCAGTGCGTTTTTGGACACGCCCAGCATGTTCGCGGCGGTCAGATTGATTTCCAGGACCGACCCTGATTCGGAGAGCGTGAAATAGCCGACCGGCGCCCGGTCATAGAGATCAAAATAACGCGCCCGCGTGGTTTCGATCTCCTCCTGCACCCGACGCAATTCCTCATTCTGCATCGTCAGTTCGACCTGATGCACCCGCAGTTCGTGGAGCGTCTGCTGGATGTCTGCGGGCAGGAAAGCCGCGAGTTCTTCGTCCTGAATGATCGCTTCGGCGCGTTGGCGCAGCGTCAGTTCTCTGTCTGATGGCGCGTCTACCATGGGGTCGGCACGCTCTGGTCGGTTAAGTTATGCTGTTGAAACATGATTATCGCCGACAGCCGACAGCCGACAGCCGACAGCCGACAGCCGACAGCCGACAGCCGACAGCCGACAGCCGACAGCGATTGTTGCTTGACATATCGTAAACGCCAGCAGTTGAGTTGATGCAATCAACCTAACGCCACCGTCAACACGGATGTTGGGTTGCCAACAGCGGCAATCCAACCAACGCGGTTTTGGCATCTTAAACCTCTCACGCAGAGTTCCGCGCCCATTCAATGGTCGCCAGACCATACACTTGTCCTGTCTCGTTCACCAGCGCGGTGGCGGTGATCCACACCTCTAGGATAGTTCCTTCTTTAGTGAGTCGCTGGCTGCAAAATGGCTCCAGCCGGTCAGCCGGACGCAGTGGCGGCAGTCTGGCCAAATCCGCAGCGCGCGCGTCTTCCGGGATGCGGTCGCGGGCGTTCATGTTGAGCGCCTCGGCTTCCGTCCAGCCATAGAGCCGCGCCGCACCGGGATTCCAGGCCAGGATGTGGCCATCCAGATCCTGCGTGGTGATGGCATCCTGCGCATCGCGCACGATCGCGGCGAGGTGCAGCAGATCATGGGATTGTCGCAGCGACTCGCGGGCCTGCACGATTTCGGTGAGATCGACAAAGGTGATCACCGCGCCTTCGATCACGTTATCGAGCGTGCGGTAGGGGTGAATGCGTAGCGCATACCAGACACCAGCCGTGGTCTGGACTTCCAATTCTTTTGAAATCAGGGTATCCAGCACTGCCTGTGTGTCCGCCACCAGTCGATCATAGCCCACCAGGTTGGACAGGATATGACCCACCGGTCGCCCGACGTCGCTCGAAATCAGGTTAATGATCTGGGTCACGGCGGGGGTGAAACGCAGGATGCGCAGTTGATAATCGACATAGATGGTGCCGATGCCGGTGCCGGCCAGCAGGTTGTTCATGTCGTTGTTGGCTCGTGACAGGTCGGTCACCCGGTTTTGCAGCTCGGCATTGACGGTGGCCAGCTCTTCGTTAACTGATTGCAGCTCCTCTTTGGAGGTCTCCAGTTCTTCGTTGGTGGACTGCAATTCTTCGTTGACCGACTGCATTTCCTCGTTCGAGGATTTTAGTTCTTCGTTGATGGTCTCCAGTTCCTCGTTGGAGGTCTGGAGAAACTCTTCCTTAGTGCGCAGTTCCTGCTTGAGCGCGACGATGCGTTCATCGACACTCACTGCGCTGGGTGCGTCGGTCAGGTGATCGTCAGGCGGCAGATCCGCCGACCTGAGTGGCGCAACCGGTTGCCCCGGCTCCAGGATGACCAGATACAGCGGTACCTCGCTGTTCGGGGTTGAGGTGCCCGTCACCCGCCGGATGGTCAGATTGACGCTCGTGAAATCGCCATTGGTTTTCACTCGCAGATCATCGCGCTGCACGGCGTCTTCGCTCTCCACCGCTTGGTGCAGAGCCGTGGTCAGTTCACGTCGCAACCCCTCACGCGCCATTTTGAGGAGATTGCTGACGCCGGTCTCGCCCGGCGTCGGTTCCAGATACTGACCGGTGCGTCCGTGCAGATAGAAGATGTCTCCCTGCGCGTTGACGAGCACGGCAGCCAGCGTAGTGGCTTGCAGAAGTGACTGTTCGGTCAGTTCACGCAGCGAGGAGTTTGCGGATAGTGGTGATATTGGCTTTTTGTCGGTGGTTTGTGTGCGCATTGCATCGCTATAAGTTGTTATGGGCGGCAAAAAACGCTCTAGCAAGGGGCGCACGGCACCGTATTGATCATCCTGACGCCGATAAATTTTCTGTTTACGGTTCAGCACGGTAAACAGATCATGAAAATCACCCACGCTTTCGGACGTTCCCAGAAACAACACGCCGCCTGGCTTCAGCGCGTAATGGAACAGCGGAATCAGCTTTTTCTGCAAGTCCGCGCTGAGATAGATCAAGAGGTTGCGGCAACTGATGACATCGAGCTTCGAGAATGGCGGGTCTTTGATCAGGCTATGCTGGGAAAAGATCAGCAGGTCGCGGATGGCTTTGTGGATGCGGAACATGTCGCCACCCGGCTCCGAAGAAAAAAAGTGGGCGAGACGCTCCGATGACAGATCGCTGGCAATACTGGCCGGATAGAGTCCGGTACGCGCCGTGGCAATCGCCTCACTGTCGATGTCGGTGGCAAAGATCTGGATCTTGAAACGCGACTTCAGCGTTTCCTGATGTTCGGCAAGCAGGATGGCGAGCGAATAGGCTTCCTCTCCGGTGGAACAGCCCGGCGACCAGACGCGGATCGCGCTATCCACCGAGCGGCCAGTGAAGAGCGCCGGGATGACCGTATCTTTCAGCGACTGAAAGGCCGCCGGGTCGCGGAAAAAGCTGGTGACGCCGATCAGGAGGTCACGAAACAGCGCATCAATTTCGCTGGGAACCTGTTGGAGATAAGCGACATAGCTATACAGCGTATCGATCTGGTGAACCGCCATGCGTCGCTCGATGCGGCGATGGACGGTGCTTGGTTTGTACTGTGAAAAGTCGTGGCCGGTCTGAGCGCGCAACAGGATGAAAATCTTGCGTAGCGCGTTGTCAGTCTGGGGCGCCAGAATGGTTCCGGAACTGCGCGGTCGACCAAAGGCGTGAACCACGTAGGCGATCAGTTGGGCGGGCATCTGGGCGGGCGGCAGTTCATAGTCCACCAGTCCGGTGGTGATGGCGCTGCGCGGCATTCCGTCGTACTCGGTTGAATCGGGCGTTTGAGCCATGACGAGACCGCCCTCGCCCTTGATTGCCCGCACCCCCAGCGTACCATCGCTGCCGGTGCCAGACAGCACGATGCCGATGGCGCGGGCATGTTGATCCTGAGCGAGCGAGCGGAAAAAGAAATCAATCGGCAGACGTTGGCCACGCGGGGCGGTCGGTTCGATCAGATGCAGTGCGCCGTTGAGAAAGGCCATGTCGCGGTTGGGCGGGATGATGTAAGTGCAGTTGGGTTGCACCACCATCTCATCTTCAACCTCGAATACCTGCATCCGGGTATAGCGCCGGATGAGGTCGGTCAGGATGCTCTTGTGATCTGGCGCCAGATGCTGCACCAGCACGAAGGCCATGTTCGGATTGGCATCGGCGGGCATCCCGGAGAAGAATGCCTCGAAGGCCGCCAGCCCGCCAGCGGAGGCACCGATGCCGACGATGGGAAAGTCGGGAGGCGTGGGCGTCTCCGGTGCTGGCGTGGTCAATGTTTGATCGTTGCTGCCTGCCGTCATCGTTATTCGCTCTTGATCACTCGCTTTGATCCAGACTTATCATTTCTAGCACGATTAGTGTAACTCAAGATCTGTCCAGATGATAGACGTCGACCGGATCATCGCAGACCTGCTTTTCGTGCTGGGTACGTTCGGGCATGTGACAGCGGGTTTTCGGGACGTTACAAAGACAATGCAATTGTGAAACAGACCAACTCAACGACCTACGCCATCAGGCGGGATCGTTGATAAGATGTCCTGATATTTTATTCGTGCAAAAAGTACGCATACGCGCTAACGCGTTCTGTGCGATGACGCACAGAGACGCAGACTTGTTTCTTTGCGCGACTGTTTTTGGGGCTGCGGCTCCTGACCGCACGAATCGACAGCACGTCTCTGAGTCACATCTAGTGATAGACTTCAAGCGAAGTTTTAGCGTTTAAACGTCCTAATCAGGTTGACCAACCGCTGCTGGCGTGCGCGAGCGGTCGGACGACACCGAACAACTGGCGATGGATGCCATGCGCCTGCTGTCGGTGCGACCCGAGCAATTCAGCCCTTTTTCAAGCGAGCCTGACCGGGCAGACCCTGGATCAGATGGCCGCCTCGCAGATCGACACCAGCGTCACCGTCACGCTGCGCGATCTGGCGGTCGGATTGCTGGGTTGTCATGGGTTGGTGTTGGGATTGCTGGGGGCGGTCGGTGAGCCGATGAAAACGGATGCTGGGACTGGCGGGGATCGGCAATCCGCCTCAACGAATCGTCAGGAGCTACAATGGATTAGTTCGCATTGTCCGCAACCCACAGTAACCCCGCCCCAGCAATCCCCGAACGCAGCGAAGGCTGAAATTCAATCACCCCCATGCGCCACGACCCCGGCTACAAACTACTCTTCTCCCATGCCCGAATGGTCGAGGATCTGCTGCGCGGATTCATTCCCGAGGACTGGGTTCAGGGTCTGGATTTCACGACCCTGGAAAAGGTCAGCGCCAGCCAGATTACGGATGACCTGCGCGAGCGTCACAACGATCTGATCTGGCGGGTGCGCTGGCACTCGCCCAACGCGCCGCCGTGCTGGCTGTATCTCTATCTGATGCTGGAATTTCAGTCCTCCGTCGATCACTGGATGGCGGTACGCATCCTCACTTATGTCGGTTTGCTGTATCAGGATCTGATCCGCCAAGGTCAGCTTGGAGCGAACGGGAAACTGCCGCCGGTGATGCCGATCCTGCTCTACAACGGACGCCCCGCCTGGACGGCTCCCTGTGATCTGGATGCCTTGGTGGAGCAGGTTCCGGGGCTGGAAGGCTACCGCCCACGGATCCGCTATTTTCTGTTGGACGAGCAACATTACGATGAAGCCCGTCTGACCGAGCTGCGCGGACTGAGCGCCGCCCTGTTTCGCCTGGAGCGCAGTCAAACGCCCGAGGCGATGGTCGAGGTGCTGACCCTGCTGGTCGGCTGGCTCGACGCGCCGGGTAATGGTTCGCTACGGCAGGCATTCACCGAATTTCTGCGCCTAGTGTTGCTGCCAGCCCGGTTGCCCGGTGTCGAATTACCGATCATGCACGAATTGAGCGAGGTACGCGCCATGTTGAGCGAGCGAGTGCAAGAATGGACCGAACAATGGAAACAGCAGGGACTTGAGCGGGGGCTGCAAGAGGGGCTGCAAGAGGGGCTGCAACAGGGGCGACGGGAGGGGCGTCAGGAGGGACTCCATGCCGAGCGCATGCTGTTATCCCGCCAGGCGGGACGCCGTTTTGGTCCGGCCATTGCCGCCCGGCTGGATGAGCTGACCGTCGCCCTTGATGACCCTGAACCACTGGCTGCCATCGGCGAATGTCTGATCGACTGCGCCAGCGGCGAGGAGTTGATGCAACAGGTCGAGCGGATCGCGCACGATCATCGAACCCAATCGTGATGACTGAGGCAATGCTGGATGTTGCCGATGCTCCGATGATGTTTGAAATGGCTGACGCTCATTGAATCCTGTCGCCACTTGAAAGACCGACCCAAACAGGACGGGGAGACCCACCGCGATGAAGACGACCGCGACGATGCCACGGATGACCGGCACCGAGGCCAAGCTGGAATTGATGATTCTGAATACCGAGACTCAGGCGCTGGAATGGACTGACATGGCGACGCTGCTGCATGGACGCGGTGCCTCGCTGGAACTGGTCACCCGGATGCAGGATCTGTGGGAAAAGACCAAGGTGGTCGGCGGCGTCCTGGTGAATATCGGGCGCGTCATCGTGCTGAAAATCTGGGAGTTCATGCGGGCTAATTCCAACATGGTTCTGGGAGCGGCACTCGGCGCGCTGGTGAATCTGATTCCCTGGATCGGCCCACTGCTGGCGCCCATCGGCATCACCCTTGGGATACTGCAAGGACATCGGCTGGACAAGATCGCCGAGGGTCAGCAGGTCAGCTATTCGATCATCGAGGATCTGATCACCGCTGCAAAACGCTTCTTCCAGTTGCTCGCCGATATTTTTCTGGCGTTGCGCGATGACTATTTCCCCAAGACGCAGGTCGCCGAGATCGACCAAACCGGACAGCAAGCATGGGAGGCGATCGGTCGGTTGTGAGTGCGATGTGTCAATATTCCAGAATGATCTCTTTTTAGTGACTCCGATCCAGATCCGCCGTCGCTCAACTCATGACGACATCGCTAGCGCCCAGACGCCCGCTGAACTGCTGTGTGCGCTCTATGCCGGTCGCGGTCTGAGCGATGCCGAGGAGGCCACGCCGGGACTCGGCTTGCTGGAACTGGCGCAGTCGCTGCACGGTCTCGATCAGGCGCTTGCGCTGCTGGAGGAACAGCTTCGAGCTGGTGGCCATCTGCTGGTGATCGGCGACTATGACGCCGACGGCGCAACCGGTAGTGCGCTGGCGGTGCGTGGTTTGCAGGCACTGGGCGCGGCACGGGTGTCCTATCTGGTGCCCAGCCGGTTCGCCTTTGGCTATGGTCTGAGTCCGGCGGTGGTCGATCTGGCGGCAACCCATCAGCCCGATCTCATCATCACGGTCGATAACGGCATCGCCAGTCTCGCCGGGGTTGCGCGGGCACATGAACTGGGAATTCCAGTGCTGGTGACTGACCATCATCTGCCGGGCGACCAGCTCCCGGATGCTGCGGCCATCGTCAATCCCAATCAGCCTGGCTGCGACTTTCCCAGCAAGCATCTGGCTGGCGTGGGCGTGGTCTTCTATCTGCTGGCCGCGCTGCGAACCCGGCTGCGCGAGCGCGGCTGGTTTGATAGCGGGCGCACGGCACCTAATCTGGCAGACCTGCTGGATCTGGTCGCGCTCGGCACGGTGGCCGATGTCGTGACCCTGGATCGCAACAACCGCATCCTGGTCGAGCAGGGTCTGCGACGGATTCGCGCCGGACGCTGCTGTCCGGGCATCCTGGCGCTGCTGAAGGTGGCCGGGCGCGATCCGGCGCAGGTGACGACAACAGACCTTGGTTTCTTCGTCGGGCCACGTCTGAATGCCGCCGGACGGCTGGAAGAGATGTCGCTGGGTGTCGCCTGTCTGCTGACCGACGACCCGGTACAGGCACAGGCGCTGGCGCAGGAACTGGATGATCTCAATCGCCGCCGGCGCGAGATTGAGGGCGAGATGAAGGGTCAGGCCGAGGCACTACTGGATACGCTCTGTTTCGACGGCGAAACGCTGCCACCGGCACTCTGTCTGTTCGGCGAGGACTGGCATCAGGGCGTGGCGGGGATTGTTGCCGCCCGCATCCGCGAACGTTATCACCGCCCAGTGATCGCGTTTGCTCTGGCTGATGACGGACTACTGCGCGGTTCGGCGCGTTCCATCGACGGGCTGCATATCCGCGATGCCATTGCGTTGGTGGATCGCCGCCATCCGGGGCTGATCGAGCGTTTCGGCGGTCACGCGATGGCGGCGGGTCTAACCCTAGGTGCCGAGTCTCTTGCGGACTTCCGTGAGGCGTTGATCGAGGCAGTGCTGGCACAGCTTGGCGATGTTCCGCCGCAGCCCGAAATTCGCTCGGATGGCTCACTCTCTGCGCGACTACTAACGCTGGAGACTGCTGACATGCTGCGTTTTGCAGGCCCCTGGGGCAAGGGGTTCCCGGAGCCGTGTTTTGATGGTGTATTCGCGGTGCGGCAGGCGCGAATCGTCGGCGCACGCCACCTGAAACTGCGGGTGGCCACGCCTGACGGCGAGCTGTTCGATGCCATTGGATTCAACCTGGGCGAGCAACTGCCCGTTGCGCAGGGGCGCGTACGGCTGGCCTATCGGCTGGATGTCAACGAATATCGCGGCGTCCGCTCGCTGCAACTGGTGTTTGATGTGCTACAGCAAGCGGATTCGTGACCTCGCTTAACAGCCGGGATCTTCGGACAGCATCTCGACGGCGTTCCTGATCAGCGCGCCAGTACGGTAAAGACCGATCAGGGTTTTGCTGTCAGTGATGGTGCCATCGTGACACCAGTCGAGCGCCTGGCTCAGTGGCAACCAGTTGATCTCGATCACTTCTCCAGGTTCATGGGCAGGTTCGGCAATGATCAGCCCTCTGGCCAGCCAGAGATGGATGACCTCGGTGAAAATCCCCGGAGAGCTGTGCATCGGACCGAGATCAGTCCAGTCTACGGCTTGTAATCCGGCCTCTTCAGCCAGTTCGCGGCGGGCGGTATCGAAGGGCAATTCGCCTGCGTCGATGCGCCCGGCTGGAAGTTCCCAGAGCCAGCCCTGACTGGCGTGGCGGAACTGACGCAGCAGACAGACCCGATCCTGTTCATCCAGTGCAACGGCAGCGGCTCCTCCAGGATGGTGAACGATCTCAAGTTCCACCTGGTCGCCGTTCGGTAACTCCACGGTCTCCAGTGCAAGCTCGATCACGCGCCCCTGATAGATTGACTCGCGTTTTAGAATTTGGCATTCACTCATCGTCATCTCCTCATGGGATGTAGTCTGCATTCGAGAACCGAACAGCGGGCGTCAGGATCATCATCGCCGACTTCAGTCTTGAAATCGAGTCGTTGTCTACACGATCAAGACAGTCATCCGACCGTAACCAGATGTCAATAAGATAGGCATGAAGTGGTTTGAGGCTCCGATCACGATGTTCAATAGACGCCCCGGGCGCGGCGTTCGGTTTCCTTATAAGGACTCATGGCTATGACAACCATTCTTGTCGTCGACGATGAACCGGATATTCGTGAAGTGATCCGGTTTGCACTCGAAAACGAGCAATTTCAGGTTCTTGAAGCCGGTCACGCAGACGATGCGCGCCGACTGTTGAGCAACGCCAGCGCGGATCTGATCCTGCTCGACTGGATGCTGCCAGGCCGCTCTGGTCTGGAACTAGCGCAGCAACTCAAACAGAACAGCAAGACTCGCAGCATCCCAATCATCATGATCAGCGCCAGAGGTGAGGAAGAGGATCGCGTCAAGGGGCTTGATACCGGCGTCGACGATTATATTGCCAAGCCGTTTTCATCGCGTGAAATGATCGCCCGCGTCAAGGCCGTCTTGCGTCGCACCCAATCCGGCGAGGTCGCCGAAGAGATTGATATCGGCGGTCTGTGCATCGACCACATCAGTCACCGTGTCAGCACCGGCGGACGAGTCATTGAGGTGGCGCCGACTGAATATCGCCTGCTGCATTTCTTCATGACTCATCTCGACCGTGCTTTCAGCCGTTCGCAGCTCCTGGATCAGGTGTGGGGCGATCAAGTCTATGTCGAAGAGCGTACTGTGGATGTCCATGTCCGCCGACTCCGCAAGGCGCTGGAGACATCGGGGCATGACCGTTTGCTGCAAACCGTGCGTGGTGTCGGTTATCGTTTTTCAGACAAGACCTGAGCGATTTGGACGCTCTGCCTAACGTGCATGGAATCGCCGTGCGCCTGTCCGTGTTCCTCGAACTGGGTTTGCTGCTGCTGTCGGTCGGCTGTGGCGCGGGGCTGTGGCTGCTGTCTGGAGGCGTTCTCTGGGCATGGCCACTGGCGTTGTTGCCTTATCCATTGCGCCATCTCTATCACCTGATCCGGTTGGTGCGCATGATTCACCGTCATCACCGGCTGATTCCGCCTTTCCCATATGGACTCTGGGGCGAGATCTATCGCAGCATCGCCCGTTATCAGCAGCGTGGACGCAAGAGCCGCAAACGCCAGATCCGTTTCTCGCGGCGCTTTCGTGAAGCGGCCAATGCGCTACCTGACGCGCTGGTCATTCTCGACAAGCAACTGCGCATCGACTGGGCGAATCCAGCGGCAGCCAGACTCATGGATATCCACTGGCCTGAAGATGACCGGCGTTCTTTCATCGAGATCATGGCCAACCCCAACCTGAACGATTTTGTCGACGCCTGTGATTACATGCGTCCGCTTGATCTGGCACCGAACCATCATCGCGCCATCATGCTCTCGCTGCGGATTACCCCGTTTGGCGAGCGCAAGAAGCAGCGTCTGGTCGTTGGGCGCGACATCACCAAAATCCATCATCTGAACATGATCCGCCGTGATTTTGTCGCCAATGCGTCACATGAACTGCGCACGCCACTGACTGTCATTGCCGGTTTTCTGGAACCACTGATCGATGCGCCGACAACGCCGGCCAAGCATCGCCGACCGCTGACGCTAATGCGTAGTCAGGCCGAACGGATGCGCCTGATCATTGAGGATCTCCTGACGCTCTCGCGTCTGGAGATGCACGAAAGTCCAACCGGGCGGGAACCAGTCGATGTTCCCGACGAGCTGTATCTGATCCTTCAGGAAGCGCAGGCGCTTAGTCAGGGCGAGCATCACTTTGAGACCGTTATCGACGAGGATCTGCTGCTGCTTGGCAACCAGCCGGAACTGCACAGCGCCTTCTCGAACCTGATCTTCAATGCCGTGCGGCATACACCGACTGGAACGCGCATCAGGATTCGCTGGTGTCGTGATCCAGATCGATTAGTGTTCGCAGTGGAAGACGATGGCCCCGGAATTGCGCAGGAACATCTGCCAAGGCTGACCGAGCGGTTCTATCGGGTCGATAGCGCCCGCTCACGCGAGTCAGGCGGAACCGGTTTGGGGCTGGCCATCGTCAAGCATGTGCTGAACCGGCACGATGCGCGTCTGTGGATCACAAGCGAGATGGGTAAAGGCACCGTCTTTTCGTGCCGGTTTCCGCTGAGCCGCAGGCTGGTGCGTGAAACGCTGGATGCTGAGGTGAATGCCTGATCTGACGTTCGTGTGTCATGGTGACAACGCAGAGGACCGCCGGTTGCAAGAGGCTTGCCTGGGTTGTTTCTTTAGCTGGCCACAGATGCCTGAGCGTCGTTGAGCGACGCATGAAAGGCATCGTTGACCCGATCCCGAAGCTCCTTGCCGGGCTTGAAATGCGGGACATGCTTGCCGGTCAGCGCGACTGCATCCCCTGTTTTCGGATTGCGCCCGATGCGAGGTGGGCGGTAGTGCAGCGAAAAACTTCCAAACCCGCGAATTTCGATGCGTTCGCCGGATGCCAGTGCTCCAGTCATGCGCTCGATGATCTTGCGAACGGCCACTTCAACATCTTTATAGGGAAGATGGTTCTGTTCGGCAGCCAGAATGTCGATCAGCTCCGATTTGGTCATCTGTTCCTCCGCGAAAAAAACCGCCGGTTCATGGCGGGGAGAGAGGGTCACAGCGACCGCAATGCGGTCGCTGCCTGGTTCAGGTTGCCGGTCTTTTCCGTCCGTCAGTTCCCCCGCTGTCCCTCTTCCATCTGTTCTCTGAGGATGTCACCAAGACTTGTGCCGCTGGAGGCATCACGCGAGTAGCCCTTGATCGCCGTCTGTTCTTCTTCCATGTCTTTGGCCTTCATGGAGAGCGAGAGGGTGCGGTTCTTGCGGTCGACGCCGAGGAATTTGGCCTCGATCTCCTCGCCGACCTTGAGCACCGCACGGGCATCTTCGATGCGGTCGCGGTTGATCTCGGAAGCGCGCAGATAACCCTCGACACCATCGGCCAGGGTGATGGTTGCCCCTTTGGGATCAACCTCGGACACGACGCCGGTCACGACACAGCCTTTCTCGTGCAGCGCCACGAAGCTGGAGAAAGGATCCTTATCGAGCTGTTTGACACCAAGCGAGATGCGCTCGCGCTCGGGATCGACCGACAGCACCACAGTCTCCAACTCATCGCCCTTCTTGTAACGACGCAGAGCCTGTTCGCCGGCCTCGTCCCAGGAAATATCGGAGAGATGCACCAGGCCGTCGATGCCACCATCCAGCCCAATGAAGATGCCAAAGTCGGTGATCGACTTGATCTTGCCGGAAACGTGATCGCCTTTCTTGTGCGTGACCGCGAACTCATCCCACGGATTCAGTGCGCACTGCTTGATGCCGAGCGAGATGCGGCGACGCTCCTCGTCGATGTCCAGCACCATGACCTCAACCTCGTCGCCCAGATTGACGATCTTGCTGGGATGGATGTTCTTGTTCGTCCAGTCCATCTCGGAAACGTGAACCAGACCTTCGACGCCCTCCTCGATCTCGACGAAGCAGCCGTAGTCCGCGATGTTCGTGACCTTGCCGAAAACACGGGTGCTTTCTGGATAACGGCGCGAGATATTGACCCAGGGATCCTCGCCCATCTGCTTGAGTCCGAGCGAGACACGCTGACGCTCGCGGTCGAACTTGAGGACTTTGACGTTGATCTCGTCGCCGATCTCGACCACTTCGGAGGGATGTTTGACCCGGCGCCACGCCATGTCGGTGATATGCAGCAAACCGTCGATGCCACCCATGTCCAGGAACGCGCCATAGTCGGTTAGGTTCTTGACGACACCCTTGACCTCCATGCCTTCTTCCAGGTTCTTGAGCAGGGTATCGCGTTCGGCGCTGTACTCTTCCTCGACCACGGCACGGCGTGAAACCACCACGTTGTTGCGCTTGCGGTCGAGCTTGATGACCTTGAATTCCTGTTCCTTGCCTTCGAGATAAGCGGTATCGCGCACCGGACGCACATCGACCAGCGAACCCGGCAAGAACGCGCGGACGGCACCCAATTCGACGGTAAAACCACCCTTGACCTTGCCGTTGATCATGCCCTTGACGGTTTCGGCGTTCTCGAATGCCTTTTCCAGGAAATCCCAGGATGCGAAACGCTTTGCCTTCTCGCGTGACAGACGGGTGATGCCGAAGCCATCTTCGACGGCATCCAGCGCGACCTCCACCTGGTCGCCGACAGCGACTTCGAGTTGACCCTCAGGACTGAGGAACTGGCTGCGCGGAACGACACCCTCGGACTTGAGTCCGGCATTGATCACGACATTGTCCGCCGTGATCTCGATCACCGTACCGGTGAGGATGGCACCAGGCTGAAGCTGGGTAGTATTGAGACTCTGTTCAAAAAGTTCAGCAAAGCTTTCGGTCATGAGATCCAGTTATCCTGAAAACGGCGCGCTGTTCCGACCCATCCGGGGCGGGGGGGTTGTATGAAATGAAAAGGTCGGCGCATCGGCGTCGACCCCGTTGTCTGGACGGATTGACCCCGCCGTCACAGTCTGTCCGCATGACGGGGAACCGCTGTCCTGCAAGATCACCAGACCAGTTCCGGGAAGACGCGCCTCACCTCTTCCAGTATCCGGTCAAACACTTCAGTAATGGACAACGCCGTGGAATCCACCAGGACGGCATCCCCGGCGGCACATAAAGGCGCCACCGAACGGGTGCGGTCACGGGTATCCCGTTCGCGGATGTCCATGATCAAGTTCGTCAGGTTAGCATTCAATCCCTTTTCTATCAACTGTTTATACCGACGATTCGCACGGATTTCGGGACTGGCGTCAAGGAATATCTTGAGCGGCGCATCCGGGAACACCACGCTACCCATGTCGCGTCCATCAGCGACCAATCCCGGTAGCCGGGCGCAGCGGCGCTGCCACGCCAGCAGAGCGGCGCGTACCGGCGGGTGAATGGCCACCCGCGAGGCAGACATGCCGACTGTCTCGGTGCGGATCAGCCCGGCGACATCCTCGCCATCCAGTAAGACCTGATCACCGGCAAAATCCAGTGGCAGGCTTGTCGCCAGCGGCGTCAGTGCGTCCGGGTCGTCGAGCGCCAGTCCGCGACGTTCGGCGGCGAGTCCAAGGACGCGATAGATCGCGCCGCTATCGAGTAGATGCCAGCCGAGCCGCCCGGCCAGCAGTGCCGCGAGGGTTCCCTTGCCGGTTCCGGAAGGGCCATCAATGACGATGACTGGAATCATCCCCGCTGCTCCTCAATGCCAAGACCCGTGCTCGCGGCAAGTTCTGCAAATCCGGGAAACGAGGTTTCGACATTGGCGCAGTCATGAATCTCGATCAAACCGCTTGAGCGCAGGCCAGCCATCGCAAAAGACATGGCGATGCGGTGATCACCGTGGGCGTCGATGGCACCCGTGACCGTGGTCGAACCCAGTTCGCCACCAACGATGCGGATGCCATCCGGTCGAGGTTCGGCGAGGATGCCCAGACGTGCCAGGCCGTCCGCCATCACCTGAATCCGGTCGCTTTCCTTGACACGCAGTTCCTCGGCGCCGGTGAGGATGGTTTCACCCTCGGCACAAGCGGCAGCGATGAAGATCGCCGGAAATTCGTCGATGGCCAGCGGCACCTGATCGAGCGGGATACGGATACCCTTGAGTCTGGCTGAACAGACCCGGATGTCGGCCAGCGGTTCGCTACCGGCGGTGCGGCGGTCGAGGAGTTCAATGTCGGCACCCATCGCCCGCAGGATATTGATGATGCCGACGCGGGTCGGGTTGATGCCGACCGCTTCGAGCAGCAGATCAGAACCTGGCGCAATGCTGGCACCCACCAGAAGAAACGCCGCCGAGGAAATATCTGCCGGGATAGCCAGCCGACAGCCGCTCAATCGCCCACCGCCGGTTAAACAGACGCGAGCACCCTGACGGCGCACCGAATAACCGAAGGCAGTCAACATGCGTTCGGTGTGGTCACGGGTGCGCGCCGGCTCAGTCACGCAGGTTTCACCGCTGGCAGAGAGACCAGCCAGCAGAACGCTCGATTTCACCTGGGCGCTGGCGACTGGTAGAACATAGTCGATGCCGGCGAGACCGGCGGCAGGCTCGATATGCAGTGGAGCGGTGCCGTTCTCGCTAGTGGCGATCCGTGCCCTCATCATGGCCAGCGGTTCGGTTACGCGGCGCATCGGGCGGCGTGATAGCGAGGCGTCGCCGGCGAGCGTGACCGGGAAGGACTGGCCAGCTAGCAGACCCGCCAGCAGTCGCATCGAAGTCCCCGAATTACCCATGTCGAGAGCATGCCCGGGCGGGTGCAGTCCATGCATGCCCACGCCATGCACCCGCACTTCGCCTGCATTGGGACCGTCGATCACGACGCCCATCTGCCGGAAGGCCGCCAAGGTTGCCAGAGCATCTGCGCCTTCGAGAAATCCACTAATGCGGGTTTCGCCCTCAGCGATGGCGGCCAGCATGATGGAGCGATGAGAAATGGATTTATCGCCGGGTACCCGCAGACGTCCTGTCAGGGTGCCGCCGGGCGTGATCTGATATCGAAGGTCGGTTGGCGCGGCCAATGAATCCCCCGCGCTCACGCGGCTGATGGCTGAAAAACGAGCCATTTTAGTCTCGTAGCAAAGCAGGGTAAACCATTATCAAGCAATGGCTCACGACTGATGAACCAGCCACGCCGTGCGTTCATCGGCTCTGATCTCGCTGTCGAGGCATTCCGGCGCAAACTGGTCATCTGCGGGCTTGCGCCCGCGCTGGGTCTCGAACAAGAACCCGGCCTGTTTCCAGAATCGCCTTCTTCCATTGCCCGACTTGCACCGCCTGCATACCATGCTCCCAGCCAATCTCGTTGACGGTCTTGACCCCACGGATGGTCTCCAACCCGACCTTGGCCTTGAACACCGCCGCGTACGTCTTGCGCTTTGCTTCAACCCTTTCGTGCCGCCTTGCAACTTAAAGGGCTACTCGATTTTCGGGATTCACTTTACGGAACAGCCTTCGGTGCTGAGTCGTGAAGAGGGAATGGCATTTAATCCATGGTTCGACACGTGCGCCACGAACGGATTAAATGTGGCGTGAGTTTTTACGGAACGATTTTTCATTACCATTGACGACACTAAATCTTATGAACCGCACCGTTTTTTTCGTCTCCGAGAGTACCGGCATTACCGCTGAAACACTTGGCCACAGCTTGCTCTCACAGTTCGATACCATCGATTTCGAGCAGGTCTACATGCCCTACATCGACACCGATCTGCGCGCCAGGGCACTGACCCAGCGGATGCAGGAAGCCGCCGAACGCGACGGGATGCGACCGATTGTCTTTGCGACCATGCTCAACAACGAGATCCGCGAGATTCTCAAAAGCGGTAACTGCTTCTATATGGAGTTGTTCGATGGCTTCATCGAGCCGCTGTCATCTGAGCTGGGCGTCCCACCGAGCCGTAAATCCGGCCAGAGCCACGCAATCACCAAGCCAAATTTCTACACTAAGCGCATCGAGGCCATCAATTTTGCGATGGCTAATGATGACGGCATCCGGCCTGACAACTTCCATCGTGCCGACGTGGTTCTAACCGGGGTATCGCGCTCCGGCAAAACCCCGACCTGTCTCTATCTGGCGATGCACTATGGTCTGCGTTCGGCCAACTATCCGATCACTGAAGAAGATTTCGAGCGCGGCGACGTGCCACAACTGGTCTGGGACTGCCGTCATAAGCTGTTTGCGCTGACCATCGATCCACAGCGTCTGCAACTGATTCGGGAAGAACGTCGCCCCGGCAGTCCCTATGCTTCAATGAGCCGCTGCACGGATGACATCCGCAAGGCACAGCAGATCTACAAACGTCTACAGATCCCGGTGCTCAATACGACCACCCAATCCATCGAGGAGATTGCCTCGCAGATCATCAAAATATTGAAAGACAATCTCGAGGGCTGGTCTGAGCCAATCGCACACGCCGGTGAGTCGCTGCACTGACGCTGATCAGCGGTTGCGATCACAGGAAGCGACCATGATAATGCGCCGATTTCGCCGCCCCCTGGTGGCGACCCTGAACGCAAAGGCGAATTACCATGCAGATCGGCATTCCACTTGAAACGCACCCCGGAGAAACGCGGGTTGCGTCCACGCCAGAAGTTGTCAAAAAGCTGATCGGAAAGGGCTTTGAGGTTCTGGTTGCGGCTGGCGCTGGCGATCGTGCCGGGTATCCTGACGCCGATTACGCCCAGGCTGGCGCACGGCTCACTGACCGTGTTGGTGCCTATGATGTTGACCTGTTGCTGAAGGTGCGGCGACCGGATGCCGCCGACGTGGACATGATGCGTCCGGGCGGGCTGTTTATCGGTCTGCTGGAAACCTGCGGCGAAGATGACATCCTGTCGGCGATGCTGGCCAAAAACATGCGCATCCTCGGCATGGAACGGATGCCGCGCACCTCGCGGGCGCAGTCGATGGACGCGCTGTCGTCGCAGAGTAATCTTGCAGGCTATCGCGCAACCCTGGAAGCCGCAGCACGTTATGGCCGCTTTTTCCCAATGATGATGACCTCCGCAGGATCGGCGAAACCGGCGCGACTGGTCGTGCTGGGTGCGGGCGTTGCCGGTCTACAGGCCATCGCCACGGCGCGGCGGTTGGGCGCGGATGTCCATGCCTATGACGTGCGCCCGGAAACCCGCGAGCAGATTCTGTCGCTTGGGGCTAAACCGATCACGCTTGATCTGGGCGAAAGCGGAGCCGGGGAGGGTGGTTATGCCCGCGAGCTGTCGGCGGACGCCAAGGCGCGTCAACAGGCGGCGCTCGGCGATGAACTTGCCAAGGCGCATGTCATCATCACCACCGCGCTCATTCCCTGCCGACCGGCGCCGGTGCTGGTGACTGAGGAAGTCGTGCGGCGGATGCGTTCGGGTTCGGTCATCGTCGATCTGGCGGCGGCTAGCGGCGGCAATTGTCCGCTGACCATCGCTAACGAAGTGATCAAGTGTCACGGCGTCACCATCGTCGGCATCACCAATTTCCCCGCCTTGATTCCAGCAGACGCCAGCGCATTCTATGCCCGCAACCTGTTCAATCTGATCGAGATCATGTTCCAGCCGGAGGATTCCGGGCCGCAACTTAAAGATCTAGTCGAGGATGACATCACGGCGGCCATGCTGGTTAGTCCATCCGCGTAGGGTTGCTGGTTTTGGCAACCCAACTTTTGGCATGTTGGGTTGATTGCATCAACCCTACGATATTGAATACTTTTTCTGGAGTGACACCCATGCCCGAGGCACTCGACCCCTCGATTATCGCCCTCTATATTTTCGTTCTGGCCTGTTTTATCGGTTACTGGGTGGTGTGGGGCGTCACGCCCTCGCTGCATACCCCGCTGGTGGCGCTAACCAACGCGATTTCCGGCATCGTTCTGGTCGGCGCGCTGCTGGTGGCAGGTGATCCTCACGCGGGAATTCTGATCCAGTTCATCGGCTTTCTGGCGGTGCTGCTGGCTTCGATCAATGTTTTCGGTGGCTTTCTGGTGACTCACCGGATGCTCTCGATGTTTAAGAAGAAAAAATAAGGACAGTCAGCCATGGAATTCACCGTTAATCATCAGGCCCTGGCCTATCTGGTCTCAGCGATCCTCTTCATCCTTGGCTTAAAAGGATTGACGCATCCATCGACGGCGCGGCGCGGCAACTTTTACGCCATGTTCGGGATGCTGATTGCCATCGCCGCCACCCTGCTGAGTCGCAATGTTCAATCTTACGGTTTCATCATCGCGGGCATCGCGGGCGGCGCGGTGATCGGCACCATCGTCGCTTTGCGGATTCAGATGACGGCCATGCCGCAACTGGTCGCGGCGCTGCACAGTTTTGTCGGTCTGGCGGCAGTGCTGGTGGGTGTCGGCACTTTTTTACATAAACAGGAGGCTGGGCTGCTCAATGCGGTCTTGATGGGCGAGATCTCGGCGGGCGTGGTCATCGGCGCGATCACCTTCACCGGCTCGATCATCGCTTTCGGCAAGCTGCAAGGGTTACTGAGCGGCGCACCGGTCAAGTTTGTCGGACAACATCAGCTCAATGCGGTGATCGCGCTGGCAACGGTCGCACTGGCGGTGTATTTCGCGCTGACCGGCAGTCTGCTGTCGCTGATGGCCGTGACACTGCTGGCGCTGACACTCGGCATCACGCTGATCATCCCGATTGGCGGCGCAGACATGCCGGTTATCATCTCGATGCTCAACAGCTATTCGGGCTGGGCAGCCGCGGCGACCGGTTTCACCTTGCATAACGATCTGCTGATCATCGTCGGCGCACTGGTCGGCTGCTCAGGCGCGATCCTGTCTTTCATCATGTGCAAAGCGATGAACCGCTCGATTATCAACGTCGTGTTCGGCGGATTCGGTTCTGATAGCGGCACCGGCGACAGCGCTGGCGCACAGGCCGCGCACAAGGGCGTGAAATCGGCAGCGGTCGAGGATGCGGTTTACTGGATGGAGGATGCCAACCGGGTGATCATCGTGCCCGGCTATGGCATGGCGGTCGCACAAGCCCAGCATTCGCTAAAAGAACTGATGGAACTGCTGGAAGCGCGGGGCGTCGAGGTGAAGTTTGCGATTCATCCAGTCGCCGGACGAATGCCGGGACACATGAACGTGCTGCTTGCCGAGGCCGATATTCCCTATGACCGGGTGCTGGAGATGGACGAAATCAATCCCGAATTCCCCAGCACTGACGTGGTGCTGGTGGTCGGCGCCAATGATGTCGTCAACCCGGCAGCCAAGGAAGACAAAACCAGTCCCATCTACGGGATGCCAATTCTGGAAGCCGGACGTGCGCGACAGATCTATTTCCTCAAGCGATCCATGCGACCGGGCTATTCCGGCGTCGATAATCTGCTGTTCTATCAGGACAACACCTCGCTGGTATTCGGCGATGCCAAGGACACCATCGATGGCATGAACGCTGCGCTGAAAGGTAGCGGTCATTAAGCGGCTGATGCTGTGCAACGATGCCCGAACTTCCCGAGGTTGAAACGACGCGGCGTGGCATCCAGCCGTATCTGGAAGGGCAGCGCATCGCACGGCTAGTCGTGCGTGAAGCGCGTCTGCGCCAGCCGGTTCCTTCCGAAACGGCGGAACAGGTCGCCGGGCAGCGCATCCAGTCGCTGACGCGACGCAGTAAATATCTGCTGATCGGGCTGGAGCGCGGCAGTCTGCTCGTTCATCTCGGAATGTCCGGCAGTCTGCGGATCGTGGCCGCAGAGGCTCCACTCAAACGTCACGATCATCTGGATTTGATCCTCGCCGATAACACCTGTCTGCGTTTTCATGATCCGCGCCGGTTCGGGCTGTTTCTGTGGACGCCCGACTCACCCGAACTGGCACAGCGTCAACATCCGTTGCTGCATCATCTGGGGCCGGAACCGCTGACAGATGACTTCGATGGCGAGCATCTCTATCGGTTGAGCAAAACCCGACGTGTCGCCGTCAAGAGCTTCATCATGGATGCGGCTGTCGTGGTCGGTGTCGGCAACATCTACGCCAGTGAATCGCTGTTTCTGGCAGGCATCCATCCGGCGCGTCACTGTCATTGCGTGAGTCTGGCGCGTTACTGCCATCTCGCCAGCATGATCCGTCTGGTGCTCCAGAACGCTATCGAGCAAGGCGGAACCACGTTGCGCGATTTCGTCAATGAACAGGGACAACCTGGTTATTTTGCACAGTCGCTGAAAGTCTATGGACGTGCTGGCAAACCGTGCAAACGCTGTGGCGAGCCATTGCAACAGCAGCGCATCGGACAGCGGTCAAGCGTCTACTGTCCGCGCTGTCAGCGTTGAGACGATGACCAAGGATCAAGGCGCTTTTCAGGACAATTCATGTACGAAAACGCATTCAATCGCATTGAGCGCCATCTCCACGCCGAGGAAGGCATCAGCAACGAGCTGGATTATGTCGAGCAGATTTCCTGGGTGCTGTTTCTGAAATATCTGCACGATCTGGAGCGCGAACGGCGCGACCGCGCTGAACTCGACGGCATCGACTACTGCCCGATCATCAGCGGGCGTTTTTGCTGGGATCAGTGGGCGGCACCGCGACAGCATGGTCTGTTTGATCACAACGCGGCGCAGATCGGCGATGACCTGATCGACTTCATCGACGACGAGCTGTTTCCCTATCTCGCGTCTTTTCGCCGTTCAGCTACCAGCGCCGACACCATCGACTACAAGATCGGCGAAATCTTCAACGAAATTCGTAACAAATTCCGCTCTGGTTACATCCTGCGCGACGTGCTGGAGATTGTTGACGGGCTGTCGTTCAACACCCAGGCGCAACGCTACGAATTATCCGAACTCTACGAGACGCGCATCCGGCGCATGGGCAATGCCGGACGCAACGGCGGCGAATACTACACGCCGCGCCCGCTGATCCGCGCCATGATCCAGGTGGTCAAGCCACTGATCGGCGAAACCATTTACGATGGCGCGGTTGGTTCAGCGGGCTTTCTGTGCGAGGCGTATCGTGCGCTGCGCCGCGATGATCTGACCGCCGCCGAGTACGAAACGCTCCAGAGCCGCACCTTCTTCGGGCAGGAAAAGAAATCGCTCGCCTATGTCATCGGCATCATGAACATGCTGCTGCACGGCATCGAAGCGCCGAACATCGTCCACGCCAACTCGCTCAATGAAAACGTGCTGGACATTCAGGAACGCGACCGCCACGACGTGATTCTGGCTAATCCACCGTTCGGCGGTGGCGAGCGGCGCGAGGTGCAGCAGAATTTTCCAATCAAGTCGGGCGAAACCGCGTATCTGTTTTTGCAACACTTTATCCGCAAGCTCCACGCCGGTGGTCGGGCGGCTATCGTCATCAAGAATACTTTTCTCAGTAACACTGATAACGCCAGCGTCACGTTGCGGCGCGAGCTGCTGGAAAGCTGCAACCTGCACACCATTCTCGATTGTCCGCAGGGCACTTTTCAGGGTGCGGGCGTCAAGACTGTCGTGCTGTTTTTCGAGAAGGGCGCGCCCACCCGCCGTATCTGGTATTACCAGCTCGATCCGGGTCGCAGTCTGGGCAAGACCAACCCGCTGAACGATCAGGATTTAGCTGAGTTTGTTGCGCTGCAAGCAGGTTTCATGACCGGGCCGAAGTCGTGGCTGGTAGAGATGGTGGCGGTGGATGCGGCGACTTGCGACCTGTCGGTGAAGAATCCCAACGCACCCAAAGCCGAGGCGCTACGTTCGCCTGAGACGATCATCGACGACATTCTTGCCCGCGACGCCGAGACGGCGGAAATTCTGGAGCGGATTCGGGGGATGCTGTGAAAGTTTGCAGGTTGGGTTGATACAATCAACCCAACGTCACCGCTGAAGCAAGATGTTTGACGCACAGGTTGGGTTGCCAACAGCGTCAACCCTACGACACTCGCTACTTTTTCCTTGGAGCGCCAAGATGCCGACTCTGGTTCTGCGCAATGTCCCCGATGATCTATATAAGCAACTTAAGGCCACCGCTGCCGAGCACCGGCGCTCCATGACGCAGGAAGCCATCCTGTCACTACGCGACGCGCTGGAAGATACGCGGAAATCGCCACCTGTACCCGATCTGGAAGAAATGCTCGACTGGCTGCGCCGTGAGGTCTGGTCATTGCCGGTACTCGACCGTCGGCGCGACGAGGACATCTTGGGGTATAACACGCATGGCATCCTCGATTGATCTCGCGGTTGATACCAGCGCACTGACGGCGATCCTGCTCGGCGAGATTGAGGCGCCGGCTCTGTTGCGAGTACTGATTGCCGCGCCTCGAATCGGTTTGTGCGCCCCCAATCGTACCGAACTGTTGGTAGTCATACAGACACGACTTGGCGACGTTGGCGTCGAACGCGCCAGACAGCTCCTGACATTGACGCGGGTTCGCACTCTGGAACTGGACGAGGCGCTCGCCGATGCGGCTGGCGCGGCCTATCGCCGTTTCGGCAAGGGCAGACATCCAGCCGGACTGAACTTCGGCGATTGCTTTGCCTATGCATTAGCAATGCGCGAGCAGGTGCCGCTGCTGTTCAAGGGCGATGATTTTTCCAGAACCGATGTCCAGGTTGGGAGCTGGTCATTAGATGAGACGTTGAGTGATTGAGCGTCGGCGAGTCGGAAAGATCGCGGCAGAAATTCTGGGGCGGATTTGAGGGATGGTGTAATGGCAGGATGGACGGTAAAGACAATCGGCGAAGCGATTGAGAAAACCGAAACGGTTAATCCAACACATCAGCCAGAAAAACGCTTTATTTATATCGACGTTTCGAGTGTTTCTAATGAAACATTCAAAATTACACAAACCAGCGAAATTCTCGGAGCAGATGCGCCAAGTCGGGCAAGGCGACAGATCAGAACCAATGATGTGATTTTTGCCACGATTAGACCAACATTAAAACGCATTGCTTTCGTTACAGAAGAATATGACAATCAGGTTTGCAGTACGGGGTATATCGTTCTTCGCGCTAAACCTGAAGTCTTGCCACAGTATTTATTTTATTACCTGTTTTCCGCTGATTTTCTTCAGGCAATGGAAACGCTTCAAGCGGGTGCCAGCTATCCTGCGGTAACTGACGTGCAGGTCAAACAGCAACCCTTTCCAATCCCGCCGCTCGACGAACAAAAGCGCATCGTTGCGATTCTGGATGATGCCTTTGAAGGGCTGAACCGCGCCCGCGAGAATACGCAAGCCAATTTGAATGATGCGAGGGAGTTGTTTGTCAGTTTTCTTGCTGATGAATTTCAAACTCTTACATCAAGTTATCCGCTTCAGCCAATAGGTGATGTCGCCGATTACTGTCTTGGAAAGATGCTGGATAAAAACAAAAACCAAGGTTCTCCGCGTCGGTATCTCAGAAATCTAAATGTTCGCTGGTTCTCGGTCGATACAAGTGATGTCTTGGAAATGCGAATCGAGGAACGTGAAAAAGAACGCTATTCGGTATTGCGTGGCGATTTGCTCATTTGTGAAGGTGGTTATCCGGGACGTGCAGCGATTTGGGAGAGTGATGATCCTATATTTTTTCAAAAGGCACTTCATCGCGTGAGATTTGCAAACCCATTTCATAATCAGTTGCTTATGTATTATCTCTTTTTGATGGATGCGTCGGGAAAACTGAGGGAGTATTTCTCTGGCGCTGGAATACAGCATTTCACAGGTCAAGCTCTTTCTCGTTTCCGCTTACCGATGCCACCGGCTGACGTGATCAATGTTTCTGTCGGTCGCATGTCCGAAATGCGCTTAACGGTTCGCACATTGGAAACCCGATATGAAAAAAATCTGCAAATGCTCGACACCCTCCGCCAATCACTCCTGCAAAAAGCCTTTTCCGGCGAATTGACCTGAGTTCATTCGCGTCATGTTCCAGAACGAAACCGAAGCCGACACCCGCGCCAATCGCATTGATCCTGTGCTGTGCGCGGCGGGCTGGGGAATCGTGGATGGATCGCGCATCCGCCGTGAACTGATCTGTCCCGGTCGCATCCTGCCGGGCGGTCAGCGCGGGTCGCGTCTTGCCGCTGATTACGTCCTGATCTACCGTGATCAAAAGCTGGCCGTGGTCGAGGCCAAGCGGGCGGGGTTGCACCACAGCGCTGGGCTGGCGCAGGCCAAGGACTATGCTGGACGGCTTGGGACACGTTTCGCCTATGCCACCAATGGGCGCGGCTGGCATGAGGTGGACATGGCGAGCGGCGTCGAGGGCGAGGTCATGCCCTTTCCCTCGCCGGATGCACTCTGGGCGCGGTGTTTCTCCGATCAAAACCGCTGGCGCGAGCGTTTCGGCGCGGTGCCTTTCGAGACGGCGGGCGGCAAATGGGAGCCGCGTTATTACCAGCACCGCGCCATCAACGCCGTGCTGGAGGCCATCGGGCGCGGCGACCGGCGTCTGCTGCTGACACTTGCCACCGGTACCGGCAAGACCTCGATTGCCTTTCAGATCGCTTGGAAGCTCTTTCACGCCCGCTGGAATCTTGCGGATGAACCCACGCGCCGCCCGCGCATCCTGTTCCTGGCGGATCGCAACATTCTTGCCGATCAAGCCTATAACGCCTTTGCCGCCTTCGATGCGTACGCCGTGACCCGCATCGACCCCGATAGTCTCCGCAAAACAGGCCGGGTGCCAAAAAACGCCAGTGTCTTTTTCACGATCTTTCAAACCTTCATGACCGGCAGCGGCGAGCCGTGCTTTCAGGGTTATCGACCTGATTTCTTCGATGTTGTCATCGTCGATGAGTGCCATCGTGGCGGCGCGAACGATGAAAGCCAGTGGCGGGTGATCCTCGATCATTTCGCCCCCGCTGCGCAGCTTGGACTGACCGCGACCCCAAAGCGCCAGCACAACGCTGACACCTACGCTTATTTCGGTGAACCGGTTGACAGCTACGCCCTGCGCGACGGCATCGCAGACGGCTATCTCACGCCGTTCAAGGTGCGTCAGATGGTCAGCACCATCGACGACTATGTGTGGGATAAGCGTGACGACGTGCTAACGGGCGCCATCGACGCCGACCGGCGTTACACCGAGGCCGATTTCAATACCCGGATTGTCATTGAGGAGCGCGAAAAAAGCCGCGTGGCCGAGTTCATGCGCCAGATCGACCCGCGTCAAAAAACCCTGGTGTTCTGCGCCAGTCAGGATCACGCCTTGCGGGTGCGCGATCACATCAACCAGCTCAAAACCGACCCGAATCCAAACTACTGTCAGCGCGTCACGGCGGATGACGGCAAGCTCGGCGAGCAGTCTCTGCGCGATTTTCAGGACAACGACAAGACTATCCCGACCATCCTCACCACGTCGCACAAACTCTCGACCGGGGTCGATGCCCGCAACGTGCGCCATATCGTACTGATGCGCCCAATCCGCTCGATGATCGAGTTCAAGCAGATCATCGGACGCGGAACGCGGATCTATGACGGCAAGGATTGCTTCACCATCTGGGATTTCGTGAAAGCGCACGAGAATTTTAACGATCCGGAATGGGATGGCGAGCCACTGCCGCCAGAAGGAGACAGCGGTTCGCGGCAAGCGAACGACGGGGCAGCGGTTGGCGATGAGGCCGGAATCTATGGCGCGACCGGGAGCGGCGCGGAGAGCCATCCGCAGCGGGTGGAGGTCAGGCTTGCCGATGGCAGGGCGCGTCAGATCATGTATCTGGCGACGACGACCTACTGGAGTCCCGACGGCAAGCCGATTTCGGCGACTGAGTTTCTGCGCCGTCTGTTTGGGGATCTGTCGGGGCTGATTGCCGACGAGGATCAACTTCGCATGACCTGGAGCGACGCCGACGCCCGCGAGCGTTTTCTGATCCAGCTTGCCGAACGCGGCTATGACCGGGAGCGGCTCGCTGATCTCCGTCGCCTGGTCGATGCGCCGGATAGCGACCTCTACGACGTGCTTGCCCATGTGCTGTTCACCACGCCCGCGCTCACGCGCCACGACCGCGCCGAACGGGTGCGCCAGACGGGGCTGAACGGGTTCGATGACGATCTACGCGAGGTGCTGCTGAGTCTCCTCAACGCTTACGAGACCAGCGGCGAAGCCGAACTGACGACCCAAAAGCTGAGTCAGTTGCTGGTGGCGCGTTACGGCAGCGTTAGCGAAAGCAAATCCAGGCTGGGGGAACTGTCGCAGGTACGGAACGGATTTCAGCGAATGCAAGCGGCGCTGTATGCGTCCTGATCAATCAGGACTTGAACCATCAGTCTAAACCGCCGCCAACAAACAGCCGGTAGGCTGGATTTGCCGATTCGTCCCAGTAGCTGTAACCCAGCGCATCGAGCGATTGCCGGAAGTCGGCGCGGTCGGCGTCGGGGATCTGCGCACCCATCAGCACCCGGCCATAGGCCGCGCCGTGATTGCGATAGTGAAAGAGACTGATGTTCCAGCGTTTGCCGAGTGCGTTCAGAAAGTCGAGCAGAGCACCGGGACGCTCAGGGAACTCGAAACGCACCAGGGTTTCCAATTCGATTCCGGGAGCGTGACCGCCAACCATAAACCGGATGTGCTGCTTGGCGGTCTCGTTGTCGGTCATGTCGAGTACCTTGAAGTCTTTTTCAGTGAGCCGGGCGATCAGTTCGGCGCGTTCTTCGTCGCCGCGACTCAGTTCGACGCCGACAAACACCTGGGCGCACTGATGATCGGCATAGCGATAGTTGAACTCGGTGATCTGGCGTTTGCCAAGCGTGCGGCAGAACGCCAGAAAACTCCCTGGACGCTCCGGGATCTCAACCGCCAGCAAGGCTTCACGGTGTTCACCGAGTTCGGCGCGTTCAGCGACATGCCGCAGCCGGTCGAAATTAATGTTGGCGCCACTCTCGATAGCGACCAGGTGGGCATCACGGATGCCGGTCATTTCCACCCAGCGTTTCAGACCGGCAACGGCCAGCGCCCCGGCAGGTTCGGCAATGCCACGGGTGTCATCGAAGATGTCTTTAATCGCGGCGCAGATTTCATCGGTGCTGACCAGCACCACCTCATCGACCCGCTCGCGGGCAACCCGGAAGGTTTCCATGCCGATGAGCTTGACCGCGACGCCATCAGCAAACAGACCCACCCGTGGCAGGGTCACGCGCCGACCGACGGCCAGAGCCGCATGTAATGTCGGCGCTTCAGCGGGTTCGACGCCGATGATCCGCACCTCGGGATGCAGCCATTTGACATAGGCGGCGATTCCGGCAATCAGCCCGCCACCGCCAACGGGCACGAAAATGGCGTGAGGTGGTTCGGGATGCTGGCGCAGGATCTCCATGCCGATGGTGCCCTGACCGGCGATCACATCCGGGTCATCGAACGGGTGAATGAAGGTCAGACCCTTCTCGGCGACCAGTTCCATCGCATGAGCGTAGGCGTCGTCATAGGAATCGCCATGCAGCACCACTTTGCCGCCATGCGCCCGTACTGAGCGCACCTTGATTGCCGGCGTGGTGCGCGGCATCACGATCAGCGCCGCAATCCCCAGGCGTTTGGCGCCCAGCGCGACCCCTTGGGCATGATTGCCCGCGCTGGCCGCGATCACGCCGCGTGAACGTGATTCAGCATCCAGATGACGCAGTTTGTTATAGGCGCCGCGCAGTTTGAACGAGAACACCGGTTGCAGGTCTTCGCGTTTCAGGAAGACCTCGTTGCCCATTCGGGTCGAGAGCTGCGGGGCACGGGTCAGCGGCGTTTCGATGGCGACATCATAGACATGCGCTTTGAGAATCCGCTCAATATAGGAATCAGGCATTAGAGAGCTCTGGAACTGATCAAGAGCGTCATATCTTATACTGATCATCTGGCGCCTGACCGATGTCGATGGCCGACTTGCAACACGAAAGTTGTCAGGCCGGATTGGCGGGCGGTGCGTATTTTCCTTAACACGCAGTTTCAGTAAGGGTTAAGATCAATATGCTTGACATCACCGATTGTTCCGTTCGCGTTGGAACGATCATCACTATTCAACTCAAAAGATCTGTTTTCAGGAGGGGTTTATCGTGTCTACGAAGAAACAAGGCTCGCTGACGATGGCGCTGCTGCCATCCATCATTCTGTATGTCTGCGCGATCGTGCTCGTCTTACTCACTCGTGAGAGTCTTGGCGGCATGGTTCATTATTGGGAAACCTTTGTCGCGCTGGTCGCCGTCATCTCGCTGCTGTCCGGTTGGGGACAGACGTATGCCGCTAACCGCTCGTATCTCATGTACCTGGTCAAACAGATCATCCATTGGGGTTCGCTGCTGACTGTGCTGTGGCTGTTCCAGACCTATGGCATCAGCACGACCCTGGGCGATGCGAAATATACTCTGGCACTGCTCGCGCTACTGAGCATGACAGCCGTTCTCGCTGGTCTTTACATCGACTTCAAGGCGATCTTCTTCGGTGTCTTCATCGGCATCTGCACGTATCTGCTGGCCGCGCCAGCGAATATCGCTATTCTGAAGCCAATTGGAGACAGGTTACATATCGCTGACGCAACAACCAAACCGCTGACGATGATCATCGTCATGGGGCTGATCGCCTTCGTCGCTAGCGCACTGGTTCTGATCAGTCTGCGTGGTTCCATCATGGCTAAGCGCAACCGCGCCTAATCGTCCCCCGGTCGCCCGCCTGACGTGTGCCAGCAGGCACGCAGGGCGTGGCGACCCAAATATCTGACAAGAACCCGGATGCTACAAAATCATGCACCATGTCCGGCCAACCAGATGTCAGACGCTACCTTCACGCACTGGTTGACAATCCCCCTTTACGATACTGACGCAGCCGGACGGCTCTTTTTCGGGCATCTGTTCCGTCATGCCCACGATGCCTTCGAATCATTCATGGCAATGCTTGGCTTGCCGCTGGATCAATTGATCCGTGATGGGCAGATCTTGCTGCCGCTGATTCATGCCGAAGCCGACTATCACCAGCCGCTGTGTCATGGCGATGTCGTCCAGGTGCAGGTGATGGTGCTGGAGCTGCGTCGGCGATCCTTTGCCATGGGCTATCGCTTCCTGAATGAGCGAGGAGAGCGCGCCGCGAGCGCCCGCACGGTGCATGTGCAGGTCAGCGCGGACGGGACAGCGGATGTTGAATTAGCCGCATCACTGCGGGCGGCGCTAACCGCCTGTTTGGCATCGCAGCAACAGACAGGTTGAGCGATAGCACGTCAGTGCTGATCCGCCAGACATGACGCGGCGATTATCTGCTCCAGCAATCCGCGACGCCCAAGGTCGCGCCACTGAGATTTTTCTGTCCGAATTGAGTAGCGCCCCATCCTAATTGACCCGCTCCAGTCGATTTCATTGCAGAATTTCGCGCCAATTGAGACGGGCAGGGCTGCTGCTGCCACCCCCGCCACCCCCGAAATTGATCGAGACGGTACTCAGATTGCCAGATGTCAGTGACGAAACGCCAACGCCAATGTTGGTGCTCTCATTCGGATTCTGAATCAGGGTTGTTCCACCCAAGGCGGCACCAACTTTGTAGCCTCCAACCAGTGCGTCGCTATCATTAATGGTTCCGTTGCCATTGGTGTCGAAGATGCGGCGCGTGCTGACGACGCCTCCGGTCAGATAGTCCAGTGACATCAGCCAGCCCGTTCCGCCCGCGTCGCATGGCTGATCCGAGGGAATCAATGTATTGAAGTAGATTGTCTGATTGATGAGTTGAGGGATACCGGTCACACGTTCCGCGATTTGGGTTTGCATCTGTGCGGTCGTCAGCGTTGGACAGCCCGTGACGGAGGCATCCACGCCATTGGCGAGTAAATCGAGGTACCAACCGAGATGCGTGGGCGTACACGTCCCAGAGCAGTTTGCCGCCGCATCACCGACGTTGATCCGCCAACTGATGGGATTGGTGCTGGGGATGCGGAATTTCCCCGCCGTGCAATTTGAGCCAGTGCACAAGCTCATGGTTTGCTTGAGCAAATTTTCCTCGCGCGTGCCAGAGATGGCTGCTCCCTTGTCCCAGATGCCATAAAACGTCTGCGTGCCCGAACTCTTATTATCGGTGGACTCAAGGTATTTACCGGTGCCGAACAGAACCAGTTGGCCACCATTCGGATGGATGGTCACCTCGGGTGGGGAGATGATCGGTTGCGCAACGCCATGACAGTCTTTGGCCGTAAATAGCGGAGTGCAGGATGTCGTGCAGGGGCTGGAGGAAAAGGCCACCTTCCAGGTAGATGTGCTGCTGGTCACATTGGTATCAGTGGTATTTGGCCCAACCAGGAATTTCCATAAATTTCCTTTTAAATCGCCTGCGTAAACGGTATCGACATAGCCATCGTCATTGCTATCAAAGGGTACCGGCGTGGAGAGTCCATTGTCCTTTCCAGCGGGTGCATCGGCGACAATCTTCACGTAGTCACTGGTCGTGGTCGCCCATGTCCCATCTACGCCGTCCTCGATGAAGACCACGTAGAGCACGGCCTTACCGAGGCTTGCGGCATCCGCGCTATCTCGATAGCCGTTCCCCAGAATAACCGCCCATTTGCCATTGGCCATCTTGACGATCTGTTTGGCTTGATGCGTCGTGTCGCTTTTCGGAGGCAAATTGTAGGCATAACCCATGTCGGTTTCGTTGAATTCCCAAAGCAGCGTGGCGGCAGCCTGCGCCTCGGTGAAATTAGATGGATCAGACACGTCCAGCGCATAGTAGCCCTTGCCACCTGCGCCCAGCCCGCCGATCAGAATCGAGCGCCAATCGTTGGTTGTCGACGAATCGATATCCGCATCGGCGATCATGGGCGAGCCATCGACGAAATAATGGTGATCGGTCTTGTATGCGCGGTCGGTGAGTTTGCTGAGGTTCGGATAGACTGCAGTGGGAACATAGGCCAAGACTTCCTGGCCTTTGGTCTTGCTTCCCGTATCGGCATCGAAGCCGTGGAGCATTCCATCGTTGCCGCCCACGTAAACGACTGGCTTGCGGCTGTGCTTGGCGCTCTGGAAGGCGCTGTAACCTGGATGGGTGGCATCCGAGTATCCGGCGTTCGGCGCACCGAGATACCAAGGGCTGGAATTAATGATGTCGCCGAGCTTGAAATGGACGTCGATGTTGTTGTCAGTCTTGATTCGTTCACGGAACTTGCTGGCGACACTGGCGGTCGCCGACCCGGCAGGGTCGGTACAGGTAAAGGTTCCATTAGCCCCTTCATGCGTGGCATCGCCGCGCAGGTAAGCGACTCGTTCCGGCCCGCAGGTATCCGCAGCACCCGCCGCATTCTTATCTAAGAGATTCTGCTGCGTTCCCGCTGTCGCGGTCGGTCCGGTCAGATTGTCATAGTCAAATCCGACACCATCGGTCGCACCCTTGGTGAGGATCACCCGCGAGGCTGGTGTCTGGGCCATCAGCTTCTCGCCGGCATCCCACTCCACGGCACCGATGACGCCATTCGTTCCGATCGAGTACGACAGGAGTTGTCCGCTCCAGTCCGCGCTGGAAAACCGCGCCTGATAGATGTGGCTGTCGGTCTCCAGATTCGTCGAGTTGGTTGCGATTGAGGCGGCGGAGGCATCCGGCTGGGATGCCTTGTCAAAAACTGTCGCCAGAGAATCGTAAAGGGTGGCCGGATTGCGCACGTCAAAGAAGTTATCCGGTTCACCGTCCGGTGTCGCTAAAGCTCGATTGTTATTGTTATAGATATCCCAAGAGGTTGCCGGTGCCCCGTATTTGGCGGCATACCACAGGGGATTTTTTAGCAAACCGGCAGCGGTGCTGTTTTGAGTGTAGGTCGTTGACTTGGGACAGCCGCAATTCGCGCCATTCGTGGCATTTGTGCCTGGGCAACCCGTGGCGTTGACGATGCCCGTTGGCAGCTTCGTCACGCCATCTGGACAGGTTGGCCAGCTTGAATAACTTCCGGTTCCGGTGGCAGGACGTGACGAGAATGGTGTTGTTAATAGACTAAAAAAGTCGGCGTTAGCTCCACCAGTTGCAGTCGGATCGCAGGTCGCGGTTCCAGGAATCTTAATTGGGAAGATGGTTCCTGAACTGGAACCGGCACCTGTCAAGGTATAACCCAGTTCCATGCCTGAACCAGTGGCTGACTGCACGGCGGAAACTGTGACTTTGATCTGACCGGCGGAAACGGTGGGCGAACAGGCCGCTGCCACGCAATATTGAATGCGGGCGATGGTGTCCATGTCGTAATCGCTGCCGGCTGAGCCATCCTCCCAGGAGACCAGGAAGCTGGCGGCGGTCGCGGAATAACTCTCCACGCGCAAGTCCGTCATGCTACAAACGGTAGAGCCGTTAGAACGGCAGGCGGGCACTAGGCTGACTTTACCGCTGCCGACGGTGACCTCGAAGCTTGGCAGGTTTTCCGCCAAGCCGACGGTATAAGTCCCTAGTGGCTGGCGCGTCACCCAATCCGCGTTGATTCCATTCCATCGGTTCGCCCGATTCGTGGCGTACGTCGGCCGCAGATCCAGTGAACGGTTGGCGCTGGCAAGACCCGCGATCAGGTAGCCACCTTTCATATGCGGTAGTTCAGGACAAATCCCGCTGGCGGAGGAGAGATTCGACAAGGTTTTGGCGCTGCAAAGATTATCCGATGTGGTGCCATTGCTACCGATCAGATAGGAACCGGAGATGCCTTCGGCTGTTCCGACAGCGTTCGTAAGGGCGGTTGGATCCAATCCCGATATGTCTGTGGTAATTGTTGCGTTGTCCAAAGAAGTCAAACCGGTCGACAAGACGATAATATTGGATAATGCACACCACTCTGTCGAAGGCAACGGATCCGAGCTGCTATTCCAAGTCGCCTGCCCAAGACCTGCGATCACTGCCGTTGTCGCACTGTCATCCACGGCGTAGGTCGAGGTTGCGCCAGTCTTACCGGCGAAATAGCGCAGTGCCTCGTAATACATTTCCGACAATGGGTTGCCCCAATCAACACAGGTGCCATTGGTTCCCGACAGCAGGTCAGCGGCATTACAAGCAAAAGGTGCACTGTTGTTATATCCGCTCGAACATACCTGTGAGGCTGTTATTGCACCCGATGCAGGAGTTTTATAGCCAGCGATATGAATGCGGTTGATGGCGTCGATAATACCGCGGTCAGTGGGCGCCTGATTGATGAACTGCCCGGTACAAACATCAATTTCGTCGTCCGAGTGTTGATTGCCACAAATTGAAGGACTCGTTGAAGATAGATTTGAGTTATTCGCCAGCAACTTGATATTTTTTCGCAATACTCCGCCCGCTGCATTGTTCTTGTAGCTGCCCGTCATGAGGCCAAAGCGGGTTCGCCGCTCGGCATCGATATCACCGTATTCCTGAAGCAACCCGGTTGGCTTGACGGTCTCAATTGGCGTCGTGGCGCGGGTGTAGTAGGATTTACATGTGTCTTCGAGCATACCTGGTGCGCACACGGCGACCCGTGCAGTGAGGTCGCTTGATCCAGTCAAACGGTTTGCAGAAGTTCCAGTTTTTGTGGGGCGCGTTGCGGACGTTTCCGCCGCAAAATCTTCTTTCCATTGGCACTGCAGGATTTCAGTCATTGCCCACTGCGGCCAAGAGCCGCTGGCGACCTTAATTAAAGGCGCTGGTGAGGTATTAGTCCCGTTGACAGTATTGATCGATCCCGCCTGAACGCCTGCCCCCATATCAGTCACATTACATAATGTGATGGCGCTTTGCGAATAAGGTGTGAATTTTTTCATGTCAGTCGTTCCGCCTGTTGGCGCATAGACCTTGGCGAAAGCATGAACATCGGGAGGCAGAAAAGCGCGTTCTAGCACCGTTGTACCGAGGGTAGTTCCGGTGCTGTCCGTGGAACGAAAACCGCCATAAAGCACTTTGCGCACCACATCAAGTCGCGTCATGGTCGCCCAATTGAGGAAATTTCCGCTCCATTGACTGCTGCACTGGTGATTCAGTGGAGAGGCTAACCCACTGGCAGTTCCTGCCGGTTCAAAGCGGCTGTTACTTGAACTATAGGTATAACATTTGTTGGCATCAAAATACCCATAGTAATTCACGGCATCGTTATAGGTGGTATCCAATCCACCAACGCCGTCCAGGTCGGTATAGTCCGTATAAGCCTTTCTCGATAGCTCATGATCCCGCGACAGGAGCAGCATGATTCTAGGTTCGGTTGAAGCCAGAAAGAGCGGACCCTGAAACAATGTCAGCGCCAGCGCCAAACCGGGCAGGGATCCTAATAGAGAGAACAGCAGAATGCGTTTTGTGTTCATGATTGCCCCGGGGTGTCTGATTGCAATCTCTCGATGCGCGTCTAGGGTTTGCAGCCGTAGGTGGACTGTAACCAGACGACGGTATTAGCGCTTGCCCCTTGCGCCCGCACGGTGATGCGGTAGTAGCGGTTATCGCTGCAACCGGTCACGGTTTGTTCGATCCCTTCGATGATATAGCGCGGTTGAGCCGACACACCCGAAATGCTGGCGGCGTGGGTGAAGCGGCCATATTGGACGCTGGGCGCGGCGGTCATGCTGGTCGTCGTCCAAATGGGCGTGGTGTAAGCAGTCGTGTCTTTGCAGAGCCCATCGTCCGCATCGCTGCCCGTTGTCGATGCACCGCAGTTTGCCGTGAAGTTAGTAAAACCAGATATCCCGCGAGCGTAGCCGGCGACCTGGTTGCTGACATCGCGTTCCGCGTCGCGCAATGCCGCCTCCGCCGCCTGGAATGCGAGATTGCGGTCGCGCAGGTTGCTAGCCATGCGCTCATCCAAACTGGTCGTCTGCATGGCGGTGACGCCGATCACGGTCATGACCAGAAGAAAAATAAGCGCGATGATGAGAATCATGCCTTGCTGACGGTGGCCGCCGAATGCTCGATTCGTCATTGCTTGCCTCCTTAAGGCAATCGGTTGCGCAGGGCAATCGTCGTGCTGAACATCTGGTAGATCCGCCGGTCAGTTGCAGTAAAAAAAGTACCGTCATTTCGCTCAAAAGGAAGCGACATGCTGGCTTCCGCCAGATTGTTTTCGCTGCTGCCAAGCAGCAGATCGATTCTGACGGCAACAACCTGAGACCAATTCGTCACGGTACTGGCATAGCTATCGAGTTGGGAGTCGCCGTTGGTATCAAGTCCATAACGTATCTGCATGTCGTAGACGCCTTCCACCAGTTCGGCAGTGGTGGTTGTGGTTGCAGTCGTGGTTGCGGTGGTCACGACCCTTACCCTGCGTTGCTGTAATCCAGGCTCTCCACTGGTGCCGGGTGCGATGTAATAGGTGTTGGTATGAGTCACGAGGGAGTTTGGAGTAGGTACGTCATATTGAATTCTGAAGACATCGGTGTTCGCGGTGTAACTCGTTAGACTTGCCGCCGAGGGTGCCGTATTGGCCCCTGGCCAACCCTGTATGGAATCCGTTGCCGGCCAAGTCGGTGGAATTGTTCCAAAGATGTCTCTAAATCCAGCCTGCCGGACATCGCGTGACAGATATTCAATCGCAAAGCGCCCATTTTCCTGCACCCTGGCCATACCATCGTTTGCACGATAGCTCTGTTTGGTCTCAACAAAGAGTGAAATGACGCCAGCGGAAATGAATAGACCGATGGTCATGGCGACCATCAGCTCAACGAGTGTAAATCCGCGTTGAGTTGACGCAATACGCGAACAATTGGAGAAAGACGATGCGTTCATAGTTCTGTCGTAAAGACGAATGATTGCGTGGCGCTGCTCCCTTCGAGGCGGGTTTCGTCCCAGGTGACGGTAATCGTTGCCAGTGTGCTACCCGTTGCAACCGCAATGGTGCCACGACCACTCGGTAACAGGCAGGCGAGACGATGACGCCATACAGCAAGATCGGCTGCGGCAATGGCGGTTCCAGACGCATAGGCCGACGCATAGGTCAGCGTCGTACAACTGGTTGCGAACGTACCGGGATAGCTTGCTGCATTGCCCCGATTAGCGCGCATGGAATCGGCGATCTCATAGGCCAGATTGGTCGCCTGGACGCGCAGATAGGAACCATGACTCATTTTCAGCGAGACCGTCTGCAATCCTGCCAGGCCAAGTAATCCAATGGAGAGTACCAGGACGGCAATCAGGACTTCGATGAGGGTGAAACCTTGCTGTCTCTGTTGTCTTGTTGGATTGGAAAGATGAGCGGTCATGGACAAGTCCCTGATTCAATGCGCAGACGACCGACCTGATTCAGGATAATGTTGCGTTGATTGGGTGTCATGCAAATCGAAAGTGTGCCCGTCCCGATGTTGGAACTGCTGCCTTCACTTTGACCATCAGATTTGAATTTCACATAGTTTGCGAAATTTGTTCCAACCGTGATTACGGCATTCGCACTCGAAGGCTGTCCCACTCTTAAGGCAAGCTCGCCGGAATCAAGCGTGCCGTCGTTATCATCATCAACAAAAACGACCCAGCCATTCTGCCAGGCGGCGCTGGTATTACAGCTCGGCGTACTATCGGAAACATCGTTGGATTTACAGACTGTCACCGTTTTACTGCGTGTTACCGCTTCTGATCGAGCTAGTTGCAACGCGCCGCTGAGTTCATTGGTGAGCGCGGCAAGACGGTTGATTGCGATGATATTCTGAAATGAAGGAATAGCAATGCTCATCAGAACAGCCGCAATTGAGAGGGTAACCACTAATTCAATCAGCGTGACCCCTGCCATGCGGTGCAAAGCGGCAGTGACTTCAAGTCGCCTGGTCGAGCAGCGTGACAGATCATCGGTGGGCATGTTGACCTCGATCATCGTTCCGGCCAAGTGTGCCGGTGGCGTGAGTCGGATAGCATCGTGTGCCTTGCGCATCAATTGGCACGAACGCTGATTGGATACATGGATCGTCCGATTGAACCGCCGTGTTTTTTCTCGAAACGTGGCAATTTTTTTATGCCATGGCTGTTCTACACATGCTGCCGATAAAATCAGAAATTTAGCGACGCCAGCAGTCACTGACGCTGCCATCCGCGCTTTTTTGTCCCATTTGATTGATGGCCAGGGTTCCGCAGGCGTCATTGGCTTGCAGGCTGGCAGGTGATGCTTGCAATGTAAACGTCGTCGCGTCGGGATTCCCATTAAATGTAAAGGTGTAACGTAGCGGCATGGCGCCTTCTTGGGTGCAAGCTGTGCCACTGAGGAAAGCAGCCTGAGTTGTAGAATCAGGAAATGTGTAACGTGATTGCGTGGTATACCGCCGCTCCATGCGCTGCGCCAACTCAGAAAGACAGGATGCCGCATTGGAGCGCCAGGATTTTTGCACCGAGTTTTGATAAGAGGGATAGGCAATCGCGGCCAGAATGCCAACGATAGCAACCGTGATCATAAGTTCGATGAGGGTAAAGCCAGTCGATGATTGAGACATCAGTTTCTCCGCGAGAAAAATTTAGGGTAGTGTCCTACTCTACTCAGGCCACTGGAGCGCGGTGCATGGCGGCTCTATGATGCATTCCTTGAACAGTCTAGTTGAACGTCTTGTCAGCGCAATCCCCCGCCTTGAGGCGTGGGGTCAAACCGGCGCCTTCTTGACTCGATTATGCAAAGCGCATCACAGTACACCGATCAACAGAGGCTGATCGACACCATGATCCAAACCCAACTCAAACTGCGTCTCAACGTCACCCAAGAGACGTTGCTCAACAGTTGGCTGTTCAGGCTGACCGGGGTCTGGAACTGGGCGATCCGCAAGATTGAGCATGATGCCAAGGGCGAGGTCTATTATTCCAAACAGCGCTTTCAGAACCTGCTGGCGGGGCATGGCCAGAAGATC
>CAIUAY010000214.1 GCA_903897335.1 uncultured Chromatium sp.
CCCTGCGCCGCGAGGCCAAAGCGTGGGCCGAACGCCGCAATGCCTCCCAAACCGGCGTGGACTGGCAGTTCACCACCGAAGACGCCCGCATCAAACTCAAACGCCTCTACCCACAAGTTAAGCTGGAATGATCTACTAGACCATGGCGACATCCCGCATGTGAAGGGGCGCGGTCAGGAAGCCAAAGCGCTCACACGCCATCCCGACAAGCGTGCTCGGCGCTGGGTGGTTGACGTTTCACACAGTTGCTTCAACCGCTTCCGCACGCTGGTGGGGCGTTATGAAAAACTTGAGCGCAGCGTCGTCGCCCTCAACCACCTGGCTGCCGCCATTATCGCCTTTCGTCAGGTGCCGTTGGCAGCGAATATAATTTACGGATAAGTTCTTAGCCGTTACTCGATACCATCGCCTTCTAGGCGATGGTCAGTTCATTTAAAAATCATAGACTTGGAATCAGAAGCAACTCTATTATTTCCCCGGACGCACCAGTGCGCCTAGCCCGACGGCATCCAGCGCATCGAGGAGCAGGCGACGCACTGAACCGGCGTCCTCGCATTGCAGCGCGACTTTCAGCACCTCGCGCGCCCGCGCCCGGCTGATGCTGCGAATCACGCGCTTAACTCGTAGCAGACTGCCTGCGCCCATGCTCAGACTGTGGACGCCCATGCCCAACAGCAGGAAAGTGGCGAGTGGATCGCCGGCCATCTCGCCGCAGACGCTGACCTCGCGGCCATGCACCCGCGCCCCGGTAATAATCTGGAGCAATGCGCGCAGGATCGCCGGATGAAACTCGTCATAGAGCTTGGCGACATGCGGGTTGTTGCGATCCACGGCAAGCAGGTCTTGAGTCAGGTCGTTGGTGCCGACCGAGAGAAAATCGACGCGACGCGCCAGCGCTTCGGCCTGATAGACAGCGGCAGGAACCTCAATCATGACGCCAACCGGTGGCATCTTGACCTGATAGCCTTCTTCCAGTAGCTCATCATGGGCGCGATGAATCAGCAGCAGGGCATCGTCGACCTCGCCAACCGTGCTGATCATGGGCAGCAGCAGTTGCAGATTGTCGAGTCCGATGGCCGCCCGCAGAATCGCCCGCACCTGGGTCAGAAAAATTTCGGGATGATCAAGCGTGATGCGAATGCCGCGCCAGCCTAAAAAGGGGTTGGCCTCGTGCATCGGAAAGTACGGCAGCGGTTTGTCGCCGCCGATGTCGAGCGTGCGGATCGTGACGGGGCGCGGCGCGAACAGTTCCAGCACATGCCTGTAGTTCGACATCTGGGCGCTCTCGCCCGGAAAGCTGTCGCGCACGATGAATGGGAGTTCGGTGCGATAAAGACCAACGCCTGCGGATTCCTCAATGCCAAGTGGACGACTTTCTGACACCAGACCCGTGTTCAGATAGAGCGGCATCAGATAGCCGTCGGTGGTCTCTGCTGGCAGATGACAGAGCGCCTGGAGTTCGTTGGTCAGGACGGCGTCATCTTCGGCAAGGCGCTGATATTCAGAGCGCACCGCAGGCCCCGGAGCGACATAGACGCGCCCACGATAGCCATCTACGATCATTTCGCGTCCTTCAGCCCGGCTCACCGGCAGATCAGCAACGCCCATCGCCGCCGGAACGCCCATGCCCCGCGCCAGAATGCCAACATGCGACGACCCTGAGCCGGTGGTAGAGACGATACCGACCAGCTTGTCACGCGGCACGTCAGCGATCTGCATTGCGCTGATTTCTTCACCCACCAGAATCGTCTGGGCGGCGTACTGAATCGGTGCGGCCGTCAGATTCTGGAGATGCATGAGGACGCAGCGCCCGAGATCACGGACATCAGACGCCCGTTCGCGCAGATAGGCGTCGTCCATGTTGTCAAACACCTTGACATGTTCGGTGATCGTTTCACGCAGTGCGCCAGGTGCCCAGTTGCCGGCACGGATGCGCGACAGCGTTCCGTCGATCAGTGTGTCGCTTTCGAGCATCAGACGCCAGGCGTCGAACAGCGCCATATCCTCAGCGCGCAAGAGCTTCTGGGTGCGCACCGCGAAGCGATCCAGATCATCAATAACATCGGCCACGGCACGTAGAAAGTCCGTCTCTTCGGCATCCGGGTTGTCAGGACGGCGATCCGGGACGGCATCCAGATCGGCGGACGGATAGACCACCACCGCCTGCCCGATTCCGACCCCCGGCGAGGCTGCCAGTCCAGGTAGGAAACATTGCGGAATGCCGTCATCCTGGAGCCGCGCCAGTTCGCCACTGGTGCGGGCAAAGGTGATGGCTCCAGCCAGTTGCGAGGCCAGCGTCATCACGAAAGTGACTTCATCCTCCTCGAAATGCCGACGCTGGCGCTGACGCAGCACCAGCACACCAAGCACCTTGCGATTCTGGATAATCGGTGCGCCGAGAAACCCGTGATAGCGATCCTCGCCGACATCCGTGATGTGTTCATAGCGCGGATGGTTGGCGGCATCATCAAGGTTGATGGGTTCGGCGCGTTCGCTGACCAGGCCGATCAGACCGCGCCCCAGCTCCAGGCGCACCCGACCCACGACATTGCCGCGCAGCCCTTCAGAGGCATGGAGGACATGCCGACGGTTGTCGAGATCGTTCAGATAGACCGAACAAACATCGGCGCCAACCGCCTGTTTGACGCGGCGCACGATGATCGTCAGCGCCTGCTCCAGATCCTTGGCATTGTTGACTTCCTGGACAATACGCCGCAGTGACTCAAGCATGCTGAGTGGCGGGTTTACGCGGAGAGAAGCGGCAAGATCGGGCAAGCAGATACCTGGCTATGCGTCAGTGGTTGGGAGTGATGGTCGCATCGAATCTTTCGCGCTGTTTGCGGCGTACTGGCTTCTATGGATGGCCTTGACGCAGAAAACCGGCAATTCCGGTAAAATAGTCCTCGCGGCGCGGTACGCCTTCGGGATAGAGGATCGGCGCCAGTTCTTCGAGTGCCTGCTGGTAGACACGACGCTTGAAATAGACGACTTCATGCAGTGGTTGCCAGTAGCGCACCCAGCGCCAGGCATCAAATTCGGGTCGATCTGTTCGGTCAAGACAGAAGGCATCCTCCCCACAGTCTACCCTGAGCATGAACCAGACCTGTTTTTGGCCGATGCAGGTGGGTTCGCAGTGTCGACGGATGTAGCGTTTGGGCAGATGGTAGCGCAGCCAGCCACGGGTATAGCCGAGAATCGTGACCTGAAGCGCCTGAAGGCCGACCTCTTCCTCCAGTTCCCGATACATTGCCTGCTCGGGCGTTTCATCGGCGTTGATGCCACCCTGAGGAAACTGCCAGGCATTCTGACCCACGCGACGACCCCAGAATAAGCGACGATCCTGGCTGCTGAGAATGATGCCGACGTTGGGTCTGAAACCGTCGTGGTCGATCAAGGAATCGTCATCCTGTTATTAGATCTGACTGCATTCTTCCATATCCGCCGTGTTTCCAGCAAGCGATGGCCAATGTAAGCAATTGCTTATTCATCAGCTTTAATCCAGCACATGGCATGTCTGTTGCCACCACCATTTCCGACCGGGAGCAACGTTTTCCATTATGGCTCTGACCATCTTTGATCTTGACAACACTCTGCTCGATGGCGATTCCGATTACCTCTGGGGGGGCTTTCTTGCCCGGCAGGGAATCGTCGACGGCGCCGATTATGACCGCGAAAACGAGCGGTTCTATCGTGAGTATCAGGACGGAACGCTCGATATTCAGGCGTTTTTGCGCTTTTCACTGCGCCCCTTGCGCGAACAGCCACGTCAGCGTCTGGAGGCGCTGCGCGAACAGTTCATGGAGGAGCTGATCGTCCCAATCATGCTGAACAAAGCATGGCAATTGATCGCGACGCACCGGGCGGCGGGCGATACCCTGCTGATCATCACCGCGACCAATGCGTTCGTGACCGCGCCCATCGCGGCGCGTTTCGGCATCCCGCATCTGATCGCCACTGAGCCGGAAATCATCAATGGTCAGTACACCGGCGAAGTCGCCGGTATTCCAGCCTTTCGGGAAGGCAAGGTGATCCGTTTGGAACAGTGGCTCGGCGAACACCAGCAGACACTCGCCGACAGTACGTTTTACAGCGACTCACACAATGATCTGCCGCTGCTGGAGCGTGTTGAGCGACCGGTCGCGGTCGATCCTGACCCGCAGCTCGACGTCATTGCCACCGCCCGTGGCTGGACACGGCTGTCACTGCGGCGGTGATTATCCATCAGCTTTTATGATCATCAACATAAAAAACCCTGAGTATCGCTTATCACTCTTGGTCATTATGATGGTTTCCAGGTTCAGCCACACACCGATAACCGCCCTCGCACAGGGTACCGCTGAGGCAGAGCCAGACAGACATCCTGATCCATTCACCAAGAGGAGGTTCCAGCATGGCCAAGACATACAGCGCGGGCGTGAAAGACTACCGCGAAACGTACTGGATGCCCGATTACACGCCAAAAGACACCGACCTTCTGGCCTGTTTCAAAATCACTCCGCAGGCCGGTGTGCCGCGTGAAGAAGCCGCTGCCGCCGTCGCCGCTGAGTCATCGACCGGCACCTGGACGACGGTCTGGACGGATCTCCTGACCGATCTCGACTATTACAAGGGTCGCGCCTACGCCATCGAAGACGTGCCGGGCAGTGACGATGCCTTCTATGCCTTCATCGCCTATCCGATCGACCTGTTTGAGGAAGGCTCGGTGGTCAACGTCTTTACCTCATTGGTCGGCAACGTGTTCGGCTTCAAGGCGGTGCGGGCACTGCGTCTGGAAGACGTGCGTTTCCCGATTGCCTATGTCATGACCTGCAACGGTCCGCCGCACGGCATCCAGCTCGAACGCGACATCATGAACAAATATGGCCGTCCACTGCTTGGCTGCACGATTAAGCCCAAGCTGGGTCTGTCCGCCAAGAACTATGGTCGTGCCGTTTATGAGTGTCTGCGTGGCGGCCTGGATTTCACCAAAGACGACGAAAACGTCAATTCGCAGCCGTTCATGCGCTGGCGTCCACGCTTTGATTTCGTGATGGAGGCCATCGACAAGGCCGAACGCGAGACCGGCGAGCGCAAGGGTCATTATCTCAACGTCACCGCGCCAACGCCTGAAGAGATGTACAAACGCGCTGAATACGCGAAAGAAATCGGCGCGCCCATCATCATGCACGACTACATCACCGGCGGTTTTTGCGCGAATACCGGCCTGGCTCAATGGTGCCGTGACAACGGTGTGCTGTTGCACATCCACCGCGCCATGCATGCCGTTCTCGACCGCAACCCCAATCACGGCATTCATTTCCGGGTGCTAGCCAAGATCCTGCGTCTGTCCGGTGGCGACCATCTGCACACCGGCACCGTGGTCGGCAAACTCGAAGGTGATCGTGCCTCAACGCTGGGCTGGATCGATCTGCTCCGTGAGCGGTATATCAAGGAAGACCGTTCACGCGGCATCTTCTTCGATCAGGACTGGGGCGCCATGCCTGGCGTGTTCGCGGTCGCCTCAGGCGGCATTCATGTCTGGCACATGCCAGCATTGGTCAACATCTTCGGCGATGACGCCGTGTTGCAGTTCGGTGGCGGAACACTCGGCCATCCCTGGGGCAATGCCGCTGGCGCCTGCGCCAACCGTGTCGCGCTGGAAGCCTGCGTCGAGGCGCGCAATCAGGGTGTCGCCATCGAGAAGGAAGGCAAAGAGGTTCTCACCAAGGCCGCTGCATCCAGCCCCGAGCTGAAAGTGGCGATGGAAACCTGGAAAGAGATCAAGTTTGAGTTTGACACCGTGGACAAGCTCGACGTGGCGCATAAGTAAATCGTCAGAGAGCAGCATTTAACACCATTTTGGAGCCAAACCCATGAGCACCATGCAGGACTACCAATCCAGTCTCGAAGACGTGAACAGCCGCAAGTTCGAGACCTTTTCCTATCTGCCACCGATGGATGCCGCACGCATCCGCAAGCAGGTTGAATATATCGTCGGCAAGGGCTGGAACCCGGCCATCGAGCATACCGAACCCGAAAACGCCTTTGATCACTACTGGTACATGTGGAAGCTGCCGATGTTTGGCGAGACCGATGTCGATGCCATCCTCGCCGAAGCCGAGTCCTGTCACCAGGCGCATCCGAACAACCATGTGCGTCTGATCGGCTTTGACAACTACGCCCAGTCCAAAGGCGCCGAGATGGTGGTGTTTCGCGGCAAGCCGGTCTAAACCCTTGTCGCTGTTATCTAGCCCCTCTCCCCATTGGGGAGAAGGGAGGATAGCGCCGTTTGGCCTGTTGCTCCTGCGCCTGACGGATCAGGTGATGCGTCGACGCATAAGACGCATGGCAAAAGGCGCAAAACGGTGTTTCCAATGCCGTTCGCGGCCAGATACCGGTTTTTGGAGTGAGTCCGCCAACAGCGATCTGATAGGCCGCCAAGGTCTCGATATACCGCCTGCGCTGACTGACATCGACCACCACCGGCAGATGACCGGAACGCAGCACTGGAACATTGGACAACAGACGCGCCATGCGTCCATTGCCATCCCAGAACGGATGGATATGCACAAATCCAAGATGCAGATGGGCATAGGCATCAAGCGCGGCGGATTCACTTAATTCCATGCCCGACAGACGTTTGAGTTCAGCCAGCCATGCCGTCATCAGGAGCGGCACATCCTGGGGAGCGGCATAGTCGATAAAGGTTTGATGCCCGTCGGCAGTGACCGCATAGGTTCCATTTGGCTCGCGTTTCCAGGCACCGCAGGGCTTAAAGATATCCAACGTGATCTGGTTCTGCACGGCGCGATGCAGATCGAACAAGTGGTCTGTGGTCAGTGTCTCAGTCATCCAGCGATAGATCAGCGTGATGGCCTGAGCATGCCCCATGACCTCCTGGTGATCCTTTAGCGGCTTGCCAGAGATGGTCAGACCTTCTTCGATGACGAATTTAGTCTCACCCAGGGTCAGGCTGTTGCCTTCCAACGCGGTTGATCCATGCGTCCAGAGATCGCGGATTTGACACAGCAGCACTGCACGGATGTCTGGATCAAGCCCGTTAAAAACCTTAAATTCGTTGATATTCATCGCTAACAGAAACCATAGAAACCGTAAAGTATGCAAAGATCGCAAAGAAAACAGTCTTTTATTGCGCTGTTTAGGATAACGCATTCGGTAGCTAACGCCGCTCACCACGGCGCGGAGAACATTCCATGACCGACATCGACCGCAATCAATATCTGATCCAGACCGAACCTTATTACCGACCCGTGCATAACGAAGTCGAGATGTACCGGGCTGCCTATGCCGCTCGGATGCCGGTGATGCTCAAAGGACCGACTGGCTGCGGCAAGACCCGTTTCGTCGAGTACATGGCCTGGATGCTCGGCAAGCCGCTGATCACCGTCGCCTGTAACGAGGACATGACCGCATCCGATCTGGTCGGACGTTTTCTGCTCGACATCAACGGCACGAAATGGCAGGACGGCCCGCTGACGGTGGCCGCCCGTCTCGGCGCGATCTGCTATCTCGACGAAGTGGTCGAGGCGCGTCAGGACACCACGGTTGTCATCCACCCGCTGACCGACCATCGCCGCAGCCTACCGCTGGAAAAGAAAGGCGAGCTGGTACAGGCGCACCCGGACTTTCAGATCGTCATCTCCTACAACCCCGGCTATCAGAGCCTGATGAAGGATCTCAAGCAGTCCACCAAGCAGCGTTTTGGCGCGCTCGACTTCGACTATCCGACGCACGAGATCGAGACCGAAATCGTCGCACATGAGGGCGGCGTGGATCGGGCGACCGCCGAGAAGCTGGTGCAGATCGCAGGTCGCAGCCGCAACCTCAAGGGTCACGGACTCGACGAAGGCATGTCCACCCGGCTCTTGGTCTATGCCGCGCAACTGATCGGCAAGGGCATCGCACCGTCAGCCGCTGCCCACATGGCGCTGGTCTGCCCGCTGACCGATGACCCAGACCTGCGCGACACGCTCGATGCAGCGGTGAAGATGTCTTTTTAGCGGATCGCGGAGAGCTGGAGACGCCAACCATGCGCATCAATGTCAGCGACTATCTCGCCTGTCTCAAAACCGAGTCCGCGCCGGAACACGCCCAGGCGCTGGAGGCCAGCTATCAGGACGCCGCACGGGTGATGTCCCCGCGTGGGCTGGAACACTATCTGACTGGCATCCGCGCACTATGCAGCCTCAATAAAGGGGTCGATCTGGTGCTGACCTATGTACAGGAGATGCCCGGCGTCGCTAAGGATGTTGGCGAGGACATCATCCCCGACATCGTCAATGCACTGATGAAACTGTCCTCGCACACCTCAGGAACCGTCATCACGCTGATGATGGCCAACATGCCACTGGCCGCCAGCCGACTCGGTGACTTCGAGGTCATGCGCGGCTATCTGAATCTGCTCCATCAACTCGCCGGCAAGGCTCCGCGTGGACTACGCCCCATGATGGAGAACATGGACGAGCTGCTGTCCAAGCTGACGTTGGGCGGACTACGCCGCTGGGCGTTGTGGGGTGCCCAAGCCCATGCCCGTGATCTCGACGGACAGATGGCCTATTTTGGACTGAAGACCGAATCCTCCCGCGCCGTCCTCCAGAAGGAACGTCGCGGCACGCTGTTCGTGGACACGCAACGCAGGCTCAATTTCTATCTGCGGGCACTTTGGGCGCGAGCGTTTTTCATGCGTCCGACTTCCGGCGACCGTGAATCGCGCACTGGACTCAAACCCTTCATTGAGGATTTCCAGATTCATCTGCCAGACGCCTTCGATGCCTGGCGCGGCATCGCCGGGGTCGAACTCTATCGCGCCGCCGCCGCCCACTGCGCCGCGCATCTGGTCTACACCACGCAGCCACTATCCGGCGAGCCACTGAATCCGGCACAGCGGGTCATCATCGAACTGTTCGAGGATGCCCGGATCGAAGCGCTGGCCATCCGCGACTGTCCAGGACTGCAACCGCTCTGGCTGCAATGCTTCACCGCAACCGCTGCAGTGGGTGAAACCACTGCGCTGCATCCGCTGGTTGATCTCCTGATGCGTCTCGCCCATGCACTGCTCGATGCCGATAACCGTGACCCGCTGTCACTCATCAACGACACCGCAGCAAACTTCAGAACGGCGCTGGCCGAACGCGGCACGGATAACCGCATCAGTTGGGAGGCTGGCATGGACTTCTATCATCAGGTGATCCAGGTCGCGCCGGTGCCGGGTCTGCGGATTCTGGAAGACTGGCCGCTACCCTATCGGGACGATAACGACTACATCTGGTACTTCGACGAAAACCGCTTTCTCACGCACGGGATTGACTATCTGCCTGCCAGTCAGCAGCAGATTCGGCGCAAGGTCAGCGTCATGGAAATGGTCAACGAACTGGACTGCGAACTGGCGGGCGACGACGCACAGGAAATCTGGACGTTGGAGACACCCTTCTGGCTCGATCAGGAAGGTTGCACCATCAACGAACTGGAGGGCAAAGCGCCGGTCTCCAATCCCTATCATTATCAGGAATGGGACTATCAGGCACAGCTCTACCGCCCGGACTGGGCGACGGTGATCGAGCGCCGTCAGGAACGCGGCGATCCAGCGCGGATGGACGCCATCCTGACCCAGCACAAGCCGATTGCCAGCCGCATCCGCCATCTGATCGACGTGCTGCAACCCCAGGGCATCGTGCGTCGGCGCGGCTACGAAGAGGGTGAAGAGCTGGATCTGAACGCGGCGGTACGGGCGATGATCGACATCCGGCGCGGGGTCATGCCCGATCCGCGCATTAACATCCGCATCGACCGCCATATCCGTGATCTGTCGCTCGTGGTACTGATGGATCTGTCGCAATCCACCAACGCAAAGATCAGCGAGGCCGACGATGCGCCCAGCATCCTCGATCTCACCCGTGAAGCCACTGGGCTTTTGGCCTGGGCGATTGACGCCATCGGCGACAAGTTCGCGGTGCATGGCTTCGCCTCGGATGGTCGCCATGATGTTCAATACTATCGTTTCAAGGACTTCAACCAACCTTATGACGATCAGGCGAAATCCCGTCTGGCTGGGATGACCGGCGGACTCTCGACCCGCATGGGTGCCGCGCTGCGTCATGCTGGCTGGCATCTCACCCAACAGTCAGCCCAGAAGCGGCTGATGCTGCTCATCACCGATGGGGAACCGGCTGACATCGACGAGCGTGATCCGCAATATCTGCGTCACGATGCCAAAAAAGCCGTCGAGGATCTGCGGATGCAGGGCATTCACTGCTATTGCCTGACGCTCGACCCCCAGGCCGACCGTTATGTCGCCCGCATCTTTGGCGACAACGGTTATTCAATTGTGGATCGCGTGGAGCGGCTGCCGGAGCGGTTGCCGGCAGTGTTTGCCGCGCTGACGGGGTGATGACCGAAGCGGTTGATTCGTGCCTGTCTCAGATCAGCGCATCCAGCGGGCTTTTCACACCCTTTCCGCCGCGATTCAAGACATGCGTATAAATCATCGTGGTCGAGACGTCCTTGTGGCCCAATAACTCCTGAACCGTGCGGATGTCGTAACCGGCCTCCAGCAGATGGGTCGCGAAGGAGTGCCGAAAGGTATGCGGCGTGGCCGGCTTGGCAATGCCTGCTGCCTGCACGGCACGTTTCACCGCCCGTTGCAGACTCTGTTCATCCGCATGATGACGCCGTGTCACACCGCTGCGCGGATCGCGCGACAACCCCCGCGCCGGAAAAACCCAATGCCAACCCCAGGTCTTGCCCGCGTGGGGATATTTCGCTTCCAGCGCAAACGGCAGGTAGACACCGGGCAGATCATCCGCCCGATCCTGATCGAATAGACCACGTACGCAATCAAGATGCTCCCGCAACGCCATCAACAGCGTTTCCGGCAACATCGTCACCCGATCCTTGCCACCCTTGCCATCACGAACCAGAATCTCGCGCCGCTCGAACTCCACGTCTTTCACCCGCAGCCGCACCACTTCCATCAAACGCATCCCGGTGCCATACAACAGCCTGGCCATCAATCGATGTGTCCCCTCCAGACGCCCCAGCACCTGATCGACTTCACGCCGGGTCAGCACCACCGGCAGGCGCCGCGACGATTTGGCCCGGGTCACCTCAGCCAGCCACGGCAGTTCAATGTCCAAGACCTGTTAATCAACATGGAAAACTTCCCAGGGATCCGGGGAAATCAACATTGAATTTTTTCCACCCCGGAGTAGCGCAACCTACCGGCTTTTTGGCCGGAGCAACTTGGGGTGATCAGG
>CAIUAY010000215.1 GCA_903897335.1 uncultured Chromatium sp.
ATTAACTGCGTCAGCGACGAGCGTTCGTCATCGGTGAGCCGGACAACATACTTGATCATTGGATGCACCTCTTGAGAACTTGCCTGACGAGATGTGTCTACAATGAGGCTTATGCAAGATTAAACGGAAGCGCGTACTAGTTCTTGGTGCGACGAGGCAGGTTTTGCCCGCCGGGTCGAACAGGCGTATCGGGCGATGTGGCGGCGCTGGCACGTCCATCCAACGGTTAAAGATTTTGAGTAAAGCGCCGATAATCTCAATGACCTTCAGTGATCACCCCCACGGCTCACCGCTGATATCCAGCAGTCCGCCGCTTCGACAACGATAGGAGAGCAGTCATGTCTTTGGTTATCAACACCAATGTTGCGTCGCTGAATGCACAGCGCAATATCACGAAATCTCAGGGCAGCCTGAGTCAGTCCATGGAACGTCTAAGCAGCGGCATGCGCATCAATTCCGCCAAGGACGATGCCGCCGGTTCAGCCATCGCTAGCCGCCTGACCTCGCAGGTCAAAGGTCTTGATCAGGCCGTGCGCAACGCCAATGACGGGATCTCGCTGGTGCAGACTGCCGAGGGTGCCTTAAGCGAATCCTCCAACATCCTCCAGCGCATGCGCGAGCTGTCGGTGCAATCCGCCAACGGTACCTACACCAGCGGCAACCGCACCACGCTGAACGCTGAGACTAAACAGTTGGTCAAGGAGCTTGACCGTATTTCCAGCAGCACCAACTTCAACGGCATGAACCTTCTGGATGGCACGTCAAAGGATGTCAAACTCCAGATCGGTGCCGAGGCCAATCAGACCATCACCGTCAGCATCGGCACGATGGATTCCAAATCGCTAGGCGTGGCGGACTCGGCGGGGGTTGGCTCCGTTGGTCGAACTGGTGTCGGCGCGGACTTGGCGACCGCCGCCACCGACGCCAAATCGCTGGGCACGGGCGATCTCATCATCAATGGCATCGCGATCGGCGGCGCGGTGGCGGCGTCCGATACCGCCTCGTCCACCGCAAAGGATGCCAGCGCCATTTCGACGGCGGCGGCGATCAACGAAAAGTCTGCTCAGACCGGTGTCACGGCAGTCGTGGGTGAAACCAAGCTCGGCGGCGAGGCGATGGATACGACCACCGCCGGTGCAGGCGTCACCGGAAACATCACCCTGAATGGGGTATCGATCGCGCTGTCGACCAACGCCATTACGGCGACAACCGCTGAATCGGATGTGGCGTCCACCCGCAAATCCATCGTTGATGCGATCAATCTGAAAAAAGATCAGACGGGCGTCATCGCGACCGATACTGGAACAGACAATGGGGGGATTACTCTGACGGCGGCGGATGGACGCAATATCACGCTGGTCAATGGTGACGTGGATCCCACCACTGGTGCTATTACTGCTAACGGTACGCTGACTGCCGCCAATACGGGGCTCGCTGTCGATGCCACTAACCTGGCATCGGTCACGACCGGGACTGTTACGCTGGTTGCCGATGGCGGAAAGGCGATCAAAATCGAGTCGGGCGCGACCGGAAATGCCAGCGATGCGGGTTTCATGGAAGGGACTTACAGCGGTACCGCCACGCAGGTGTCCTCGAACCTTGGCGCCAACGCGACGGCGATGACGGCCGGCAATGTTTTTGTCAATGGCGTGTCGGTGGGGCCGTCCTATTCCACGGACGACAAAGCCTCATCGACCGGCAATGACTATAGCGCCATCGCCAAGGCGGCGGCGTTTAATGCGGTCTCCGACAAAACGGGCGTGACCGCCGTAGTGAACCAAAACATTGCAAAGAATGCAGGTGTTGCTCAAACGTCTGTTGGTGCCACAGTTGACGCCACCATCAATGGGGTGAAAATTAACAATTTCACATCACTTGCAGGCTCTGAAAACAACAGTTTAAACCGCCAAGCGTTTGTGGATGCGGTGAATGCCAAGTCCAAAGAAAGTGGGGTACGCGCTGTCAACACAGG
>CAIUAY010000216.1 GCA_903897335.1 uncultured Chromatium sp.
CAGCGGACGCAACGTCATCCAGGCCGCCGCGCCCGGTGGTGAACAGGGGAACATCCATATCCTCTCGCCCGCGTTCGACATCGCCGCCAGTCTGGTGCCGCTGGCCGCGCCATTTGATGATCCCGACGACCTCATCGCCGACCTGTGCCGCGCCGCGACCGGCAGTCATGCCAGCTCGTTGGTCGAGCGCGGCAATGGCGGTCTGCCTCCGGCACCCACGGTGCCCGGTTCGGTGTCGTTCGGCGGAACACGGCTTGATCGGCTGCTGGAGGCAACGCAATGAGGGTCTGGCATTCTCCCCTCACCCCAACCCTCTCCCCGCTGGGGAGAGGGCGTTTTGCTGCGAGATGGATCATGACGAGATGGCGTGATGGCGGGCTGTTCCTGCTGCTCTGTCTGCCGCTGGCAACCAGTCTGGCTCAGGATGTTCCACCGGTCTCGTCGTTACCGGGTGGACATCGCGGCGCGACCGGACCGGCAGTGATGGAACCGCAGGCGACTGAACCGGCGCCTCTCCCGCCAGTACCGGATGCAGGGCCTGCTCCGGTACCCTCCGGTGGTTCGAGCTTCATGCTTCAGGGGGTGCGTTTCGAGGGCGGCGAGACCTTGCCGCATGACGGACTGAAGGCGGTCTTCACGCCCTTTATCGGCCAGTGGATGACCCTGGCAGATGTTGAGGAACTGCGCTATCGCCTGACGAAATATTATGTGGATCAGGGCTATGTCAATAGCGGCGTGTTGATCAAGCCAAATCAGGTGGTGCGCGATGGCGTGATCATCTTTCAGATCATCCCCGGCCAACTGTCCGAGATCCGGGTCAGCGGACAGGGATGGCTGCGCCCGTCCTATCTCAGTGACCGCATCCAGCCCGACCCCACCGCGCCGTTTAATCGAGTGGAATTGCAGGAGCGTTTCCAGCTTCTGCTTCAGGATCCGCTGATCGACCAGCTCAAGGGTACGCTGCTCCCCGGCTCAGCGCCGGGGAGCGCGGTGCTTGATCTTGCCGTCACCCGCGCTCGTCCCTGGGAACTCTATCTGCGCACTGACAATTATCGCCCGCCGAGTACCGGTGCCGAGCGCGTTTACGCAGGTGGCATATTGCGGAATCTGAGCGGATTCGGCGACGCGCTAGATTTCTATATCGGGCACGGTTACGAGGGGCAGGGTCAGGAGGGCGCGGTAGGCTGGTCGATCCCGCTGAATGCCCGGGATACCCGGCTGACCCTGCACTATGACCGCAGCGACGCCTCGCTGCTTGAAGAGCCGCTGGCCGATCTGGAGATCGCGAGTGAAACCCAGCGTTTTGATCTGGGAATTTCGCATCCACTCTGGCGCTCACTGGAAAGCAGCCTGAACCTGGGTGCGCTGCTGAACTGGTCTGAGAATAAAACCAGCCTGCTTGGCGAGCCGTTTTCCTTTTCAGAAGGTGTGGTCGATGGCGAGAGCCGGGTCACGGCGCTGCGCATTTTTCAGGAATATGCGCATCATTCCTCGCAGTCTGCCTATGCCCTGCGGTCGGTCTTCAGCTACGGTCTCGATGCCTTTGACGCGACCATTCATCTCGACAATACCCCCGACAGCCGCTTTTTTGTCTGGCTGGGTCAGGGGCAGTATGTGCGGCGTCTGACCGAACGCGGGATGCAGCTGATTGTGCGCGGCGGCATCCAGCTTGCTGGTGAGCGTCTGCTGGCGCTGGAAAGCTTTGCCGTCGGCGGCGTGAATACAGTACGCGGCTATCGTGAGAATGAACTGGTCGGCGATAGCGGCTATGCGGCCTCGCTGGAAGTACGCTATCCACTCTGGGAGGGCAGTGGTTTTGCCGACACCCGCCAGCAGGTGCAACTGGCGCTGTTCACGGATGTTGGCAGTGCCTGGAATCACGGACAGTTCGATGTGCGCGAGAATCTGTGGTCGGTTGGAGCCGGTTTGCTGTGGACGGTCGAGGAGCGTCTGCGGGCTGAACTCTATCTGGGTCACGCACTGAATGAACCGGTTCCCCAGGAAGATCACGATTTACAGGACGAAGGCGTTCATTTCATGGTGCAGGTCGATTTCTGAAACGAGGCGCGACATGCGTATCCGGTTCTTTCAAGGCGTGATTCTGGGATGGCTGCTGCTGGTTGGCGGCCTGTCGGCAGCGACCCAGTGCGCCCAGCCCGGGCAGACATCGCTCTCTCCAACCGGCGAACAGGCAACCGCTATCAGGGACTGGAGCGCGACCATCATCCACCAGAAGAGCAATACGCCCGCCGCCATCGAGGCGCGCATCCGGCGCGGCGAAGTCTACCGGTCACTCGGACGTTATGCCGATGCCGAGTCGGATCTGTCTCAGGCACAGCAGGCGGCAAATAGCGCCGGTCAGGCGCTGCTCCATGCGGTTGCCACCCAGGGACTCGGCGAGGTCTACATCCGGCAACGGCGGCTGGCGCTGGCTGAAACGCAACTGCGCGATGCGTTGGCACAGGCGCAGCGTCTCAATCAGCCAGAGCTGATCGCTTCCAGCGCCAACGGCTTGGGGAACGCGCTTTTGGAACAGGGACGCACCGATGAGGCCATGGCGGCATATCGTGAGGCACTCACGCAAGTCCGCACGGCGGATGATCCGGCACTCACGGCAACCATTCAGATCAATCTGGCACGGCTGTCCAGTTCAGATCAGGCGTTGCGCGAACTTCAGGCGGCAAATGTGGCGAGCGCACAGGTGCCAGATGCGTCTGAGCGGGCGGAACTTCTGCTGAGCGTGGCGCAGCGGGCGCGTGAATCCAAAGCACCTGAGCTGGCGCATGACAGTCTGCGCGAGGCTGAAAGCCTCGCGGCGCGTGAAGGACTGGCGCGGTTGCGCTCGCAGGCGCTGGGTCAACTGAGCCTGCTGGCCGCCGATCAGGGACGCCTCGCGGAGTCGCGCACTCTGCTTGAACAGGCGATCCAGGCCGCGCCCATCGACGCCTATGATCTGCGCTATCAGTGGGAATGGCAGTTGGGTCAGCGGCTGCGGGATGCTGGCGACCGTTCACGCGCCATCGCTGCCTACCGCCGTGCTGTCGATCATCTCCAGCGCATCCGTTCAGATATCCCGGTCGAGTATGCCGAAGGTCGCTCGTCTTTCCGCGAAACACTGGAACCGCTCTATCTCGGTCTGGCCGACCTGCTGTTGCAGGATGCCGCGACGGCTGGCGACACGCCACACACGCAACGGCTGCTGCGCGAAGCCCGCGATACCGTGGAACAGATCAAGCTCGACGAGTTGCGCGACTATTTCCGCGATGCCTGCATCCTGCCGCTGCGCGAAGGGATTGAAACCCTATCGTCACGTGCGGCTGTGCTCTATCCGGTGATCCTCGCGGATCGTTTGGAGCTTTTAGTCAGCATCGGCCAGCGGTTTTACCGGACATCCACCCCGGTCACGCGGGATCAGCTCCAGACTGTCGCGTCCATCCTGGCGCTCAAGCTGCGTTATGACAAGCCGTCCGAGGACGAGGCCAGCCTGCTCTATGACTGGCTGATTGCGCCCATTCAACCCTGGCTGACTGAACGGCGGGTGGATACGCTGGTGTTCGTTCCAGATGGGCCGTTGCGCGCCGTGCCATTGGGCGCATTGTGGAAGGATGGTCACTATCTGATTGAACGCTATGCCATTGCGACCGTGCCCGGACTCAAGCTGCTGCAACCCGAAGACATGTCGCGCACCAATCTCACGACACTGCTTGCCGGCCTGAGCCGACCGGGCCCGGTGGTCGATGAGCTGCCGGGTTGGTGGGTAGATGCGATGGTGCAGCAGAACCGGGGGCGCGGTGCCACGGCGCCTGGATCGCGCGGGGTGTCTGTGACGGCGCGTGGCGCCCAGACGCATGACCAGCGGGCGACGGTGCCATTGCGTGCGGCGCAAGCAGAAAAGGTCGAAGCACTCTCGCTGCCCGGCGTAGCGGAAGAGATCAACGCATTATCGCAGCGGCTGCCAGGGCGCACGCTGCGCGATCAGGATTTTCTGCTGGATCGTTTCGTGTCTGAGATCGACGGCCAACCCTATCGGGTGGTGCATATCGCCTCGCATGGTCTCTTTCAGGGACCACCGGAGGAAAATTTCATCGTCACCTACGATCGCAAACTGGACATGAAGACATTGGCAAATGCGCTCAAACCTAAGGAACTCTCCAAGCGCCCCATCGAGTTGCTGGTCTTAAGTGCCTGCCAGACCGCCGAGGGTGACGACCGCACTCCGCTTGGATTGAGCGGCGTGGCGCTCCAGTCGGGTGCCCGCAGCGCGTTGGGGTCGCTGTGGCCGGTTGGGGACAGCGCAACCCAACTGCTGATGCGACAGTTCTACGATCATCTCAAGGAACCGGGCATGACCAAGGGACGCGCGCTCCAGGAAGCGCAGAAGGCATTGATCGCCAATGATCAATATCGCCATCCGAGCGACTGGGCGGCTTTTATTCTGGTCGGCAACTGGCTGTAAGCGGGTCACGCAATCGGTGACATGGCTGTGCAGGAGATCGCGCAGTTTAGGTTCCAGCGACCGTGTTGCCCGTTTCGACAGCGATGAAGTCGTTCCCATCTTTGATAGGTACCGCCAAGATGGCGATGGTCATTTGGCGTGATACCGCAAAGACCGACAGGTCTTCACCAGATTAACCGACAGATCGCAAGCATCGCCTTGAAAACAGGCGAAACCTTACGGTACTGTGCCACGCTCATCCATCGAACGCTCAGGCTTTGCTGTTCAACCGGTTTCCCGGAGGTGCCGATAGTGCGTATGACAATCCGATTTCTGGTGCCGCTGCTGCTCGTCCTGATTGGCATCGCATGGGCAACCACGCCGCTGCTCCACGAGCTGATGCAGCGTTGGTTTCGCACCGATGTAGAGATGCGCTCGCAGTTAGTCTTCGATGCCGTCCAGGATACGGTCGTGCGACTGGCGAAAGATTCTGCCGGTTCGCAGATCGACGCAGTGTTTCAGCGCATTGCCCAGGATGAACGCCTGCTGGCTGTCGGTCTATGCACACCCGACGGCCGCCTGATCCACCATTCGGCCACCTGGCCACGCGCGCTGGGATGCCCGACGGGATCTAAGGACGGGGCAGTTGCCACGCCGGTCATTAAGGTGGAACCGTTGAATGCGGGCACGGTTCTTAGTGCGGCCTTTGCCCTCAACGATGAGGGGATCTGGCTAGGCGATTTGGTCATTGTCCATGACCTTAGCTTCATTGAGCGGCGCAGCGCCAAAGCCGCGCACTACCTGACCATTTTTCTCGCCGCGCTCGGCCTGCTTATCGCTGCGCTCACTATGATCGTTGCACGGTTGACGCTTCGGGGTTGGGTGCGAGCGGTGCGCCAGGGGCTGACTCCGGGTGAAATCGGCGTTACGCCGGATCACAAGCCTGATCCGGAGATTGCACGGCTAGTCGGGGAGATGCGCGAGATGCTCCGCGATCTGGACGTGCCGCGTGGAATCTCGGAAGCGATTCGGGTCGATTGGACGCCCGATACTCTGCGCAATCTACTTAAATCGGAACTTCCTGGCGCCGAGGTGATCGTAGTCTCCAATCGTGAGCCCTATATCCACAACCGCGAGGGCGACAGGGTCCAGGTTCAGCGACCAGCCAGCGGGTTAGTAACCGCCCTGGAGCCTATCACTCGCGCCTGTGGCGGAACCTGGATCGCCCACGGCAGCGGCTCGGCGGACGCCGAGACAGTGGATCGGCAGGATCGCATCCAGGTTCCCCCGGAGGCTCCAGCCTACACTCTGCGGCGGATCTGGCTCTCCGATGCAGAGCAGGAGGGTTACTACTACGGCCTGGCGAACGAAGGACTCTGGCCACTGTGTCACATCGTCTTCGTGCGTCCGACCTTTCGCGCTTCCGACTGGGATCAGTATGTCGCGGTGAACCGCAAATTTGCCGACGCAGTGGTGGCCGAAGCGCAATCCCCGAACCCAGTAGTACTGGTTCAGGACTACCATTTTGCACTGTTGCCGCAGATGGTGCGCGAGCGCCTGCCCGGCGCGACCATCATTACTTTTTGGCATATCCCTTGGCCTAATCCAGAAGTCTTTGGCATCTGCCCCTGGCGCGAGGAGATTCTACAGGGGCTGCTAGGCAGCACCATCCTGGGATTTCATACCCAGTTCCACTGCCTGAACTTTCTGGACTCGGTTGATCGTTTCCTGGAGTGCCGGATCGACCGCGAGCAGAGCATCGTACGCACCAGTGGTCGCTCCACCCTGGTGCGACCCTACCCGATTTCGATCGAGTGGCCGCCCGCCGCGTTAGTTGGCCAGCCGCCAGTGACCGAGTGCCGCGTCAAGGTGCGCCAGGACTATGATCTCGACCCCGAAGTGCTGCTTGCCGTGGGGGTCGAGCGCTTCGACTACACCAAGGGCATCGCTGATCGGTTCCGCGCCGTGGAGGATCTGCTCGTCAGCCATCCCGAATGGATCGGCCGTTTCACCTTGTTGCAGATCGCCGCCCCGACCCGTAGCAGCCTGCCAGCCTACCTCCAAACCCAGGCCGAGGCCGAGGCTGTCGCTCACGCAGTCAATCAGCGTTTCGGTCGACCCGGTTGGCTGCCTATCGTCCTCGTTCCCCGCCACCACGATCCTGAGCAGGTCTTTACCTTGTTCCGCGCTGCCGACCTCTGTCTAGTCTCCAGTTTGCACGACGGCATGAATCTAGTCGCTAAAGAGTTTGTCGCCGCCCGCGACGACGACGGTGGGGTGCTGGTCTTGAGCAGCTTCGCCGGGGTCTCGCGCGAACTGTTGGAAGCGCTAATCGTCAACCCCTACGACAGCCACGCCATGGGCGAGGCGATCCATCGCGGACTTTTGATGCCGCGCGAGCAGCAGCGCGAGCGGATGCACCTGATGCGCGTCTTGGTCAGCGAGCACAATATCTATTTCTGGGCCGGGCGGATGCTCCTTACGGCCGCCCGCCTGCGCAAGCGCGAGCGGATCGAAGATCAAATCGTGCAAGTGACTTCCCCCTTCTTCAGACGACGTAGGGATAACCGGTGACTGGATCATACGCACCCACGCCGTTGGACTGCCCTGACTGGATCCGCGATTGGGCGCTCTTTCTGGATATCGATGGAACCCTGCTCGACCTAGCTCCAGATCCCCAAGCGGTACATATTCCATTGCGGCTTTCGACCCAGCTCGCGGCTCTCGCCCACCGCCTCGGCGGCGCCTTGGCTCTGGTGAGCGGCCGTCCTTTGACCGACATCGATCAGTTCTTTCCAGGCGACTTCGATGCAGCCGGAACCCACGGTGCACAGTGGCGCCTAGGCGGTATCGAAAGTGGGGCGGGAGCGACGGACGATGCCGCTCTGGCAAGGATTTTTGCGACGCTCCGCGAGGAGGCTCAGCGCCTTCCCGGCGTCATCCTGGAACGCAAACCCCATGCGATTGCCATGCACTATCGTCAGGCTCCGGAGCAGGAGGCGCAGGTTCTGTGCCTTGCAGGACACGCGGTTGAGATCTTGGGTTCAGCTTTTCGTCTCCAGACCGGCAAGTTGGTCATCGAGCTCTTGCCGACTGATGTCGGCAAGGGTATCGCCATCGAGCGATTCATGAGGCGACCCCCCTATTTTGGGCGCACTCCGATCTTCATTGGCGACGATCAAACCGACGAGGATGGCTTCGCCGCCGTTAACACGCTCGGCGGTTACTCCGTTCGGGTCGGGGAAGGCGTGCCAACCCAGGCGCGGTTTCACTTGCACTCGCCGGCTGCGGTGCGCGATTGGCTTGCGGTTCTGGTGGCAAATCTTTAATGAGGCAGACAACATGAGACAAGAGGCCAGCAACCTGGATCTCGGAGTCATCGGCAATGGTACCCTAGCGGCTCTGATCGACCGTTATGCCACTGTAGTTTGGTGTGGCTTCCCCCGTTTGGACAGTGATCCAATCTTTTGCAGCCTACTCAATGGCTCCCAATCCTATCGCCCCCAGGAGCCCGACAACGGCGGCTATTTCGCCTGCGAATTGGTTAGTCCCCTGGCCGAGGCTCGGCAGTGGTACCAGATCAATTCGGCAGTGCTGGTTACCCGGATCGAAGATCAGGACGGAAACGCTATCGAGATCACCGATTTCGCCCCCCGCTTCGTGCAATTCGAGCGCATGTTCCGCCCCCCAACTCTGGTTCGGCGGCTGGTCGCGGTGAAGGGGCGACCGCACTTGCGGGTGCGCGTGCGCCCACGCTTCGCCTACGGCGCGGTGTCGCCCCAGATCACGCTCGGCTCCAACCATGCCCGCTACCAAAGTCAAGCGGGCACCATTCGACTCACCACGGATGCGCCACTGTCCTACGTGGTCGAGGAGACACCCTTCCTGCTTGACCGCCCGCTTACCTTCATTCTCGGCGGCGACGAGTCGCTGACGGCCGGGATTGCCGATACCGCACGACTGTTCCTGGAGCGTACCCTCGACCACTGGCACAATTGGGTGCGCTCACTGTCCATCCCATTCGAGTGGCAGGAGGAGGTGATCCGTGCCGCCATCACGCTGAAGCTCTGCAATTTCGAGGAGACCGGCGCCATCGTCGCCGCTCTCACCACCTCGATTCCAGAGGCTCCTGGCACACAACGTAATTGGGACTACCGTTTCTGTTGGCTGCGCGACGCCTATTTCGTGGTCAGTGCGCTCAATCGTTTAGGCACTACCCGCACCATGGAGGGCTATCTTGGCTACATCGCCAATATCGTCGGCGAGAGCGAGGAGCGGATGCTCAAACCCTGCTACGGGATTACCCGCAGGTTCGATCTCGATGAGCGCATCGCCCCGGCGCTGCCGGGATACCGTGGCATGGGGCCGGTGCGGATTGGCAACCAGGCTCATCACCAGGTTCAGAACGACGTTTACGGCAGCGTGATCCTGGCCGCGACCCATGCCTTTTTCGACCGCCGGATGCCGCTCGCGGGTCACCCGGCGCTCTTCGATCGCTTAGAAGAGTTAGGACACAGGGCGATCGCGGTCTTCGACCAGCCGGACGCCGGTCCCTGGGAACTGCGCAACCGTCCAGCCGTCCACACCTTCTCGTCCGTCATGTGCTGGGCTGGCTGTGACCGTCTGGCGCGAATTGCGGGCGTACTGGAACTGCCTGAACGTGCGGCTCAGTGGCGGCAGGCGGCTGACCGTCTACACGAAGAGATCTCCAGGCGAGCCTGGAATCCAGTGATCGGCAGCTTCGTCGCCGCCTTCGATGGCGACTCGCTGGACGCGAGCCTGCTGCTTTTGCACGAGTTGGATTTTCTGTCGGCTGCTGATCCCCGTTTCGTCGGCACCGTCGAAGCCATCGGGCGCACTCTAAGACGAGGCGATCTACTCTTGCGCTATGGGGTGGAGGATGACTTTGGCCGTCCAGAGACCGCTTTCACCATCTGCACCTTCTGGTACATTGACGCGCTGGCCGCCCTGGGTCGGCACGACGAGGCGCGCCAGCTCTTCGAGTCCGTGCTCAAACGGCGCAATGCCCTTGGGCTGTTTTCTGAGGACATCCATCCCGAAACCGGCGAACTATGGGGAAACTACCCCCAAACCTATTCCATGGTAGGACTGATTCACGGTGCCGCACGACTCTCGCGGAGCTGGGAGGAAGCGTTGTAGCGGGACGTTTTTCCTGCGGGGAATGGTTACGCTGATTCCGGGGAAGGTTCCAAGGGCAGGCGCCAGCCAGAAAAAAAGTCTTCTCCCCGCCTATCAGGGCGGGGATGATGTCAACTGAAGCGACAGCAAGCCTGTCGCTGAAAAAGCATCACTGTCCGGTTGTCGCGGGTGCGGGTGCCGACGGGCTGGCCGGTGGCATCGGCATCATTCCAGGCGCTGGAGGAGCTGGCGGCTGGGGTGGCAGCATCGGTGCGCCGTAAGGCGGCCAGGGTTGCTGATCGGCACCGTTGTTCTCAGGCAGAGGTGGCATCATGCGGTTGCCATGATGGCAATAAATCGCCTGAGCCGCCTCGCGCTGTTCGTCGGTCATCTGGTCGACGATCTTGCGGTAGCCTTCAAAGCGTTGTTGCATTTGCTCATGACGCTTCTCAATGTCATCCCATGCGGGCATTTCAGGGAGATCAACCCCGCGTTCAGCCGCTTCGGCACGACGCTTCTGCCAGAAGTCATCGTGCATGGCTTTGCGCTCTTCAGGCGTCATGCTGCGCATCCGTTCGCGCATCTCGTCGCGCCATTGACGCATCGCGTTGTCGGCTTCTGTCATTGCCGCTTCCCAGGGTGGCGTCTCAGGCAGATCGACGCCAATTTCGGCGGCGCGCGCGCGCAGCTCGGCATAACGCTGTTGACGCTGTTTATCCATCGCTGCACGACGCGCGTCGGCGTTGGCGCGAGCCATGTCAGCCGGACTGGTTGGCGCTGGCGCGATAGTCTGCGCGGCTGGCGCTGGCGCGGCAGTCTGAGCGGCTGGCGCAGGAGTGGTCTGGGCTGCTGGTGTCGCAGTCTGAGCCGCAGGCGCCGAATCCGCAGCGATGGCACTCGCTGACCAGACAGTCTGGCCAAGCGCCAAGGCCAGCGCGGTAGCGGAGACGAACGTGACAAGAGGTTTGGTCATACTCTTTCCTCAGTTGTGGTTGGGTTGAATATCAGTCATGCGGGTCAAGTCGTGTCGGGCTAATGTGGTGTCACAGACCTCAAAATTCACGCCTGCCGGTTGTTGGCGCAGCAATCTGAGGTCGGATCAGTATAAAGACCTTTTTATCAACAGTCGCTTGCGGTGAGGCATCCAGGATGCGTATTGATGATCTAATGAATGAGAGTGGCGTCAAATTTGGAACCAGCGGAGCGCGTGGCCTGGTCACGGACATGACTGACCGTGTTTGCTATGCCTACACGGCAGGCTTTCTGGGTTATCTCAAAACCACTGGCATCCTGACTCCGGGACAGCCGGTCGGCATCGCCGGAGACTTGCGGCCAAGCTCGCCACGGATCATGAATGCCTGCGCTGCTGCCGTGCGCGATCTTGGCTGTCTGCCGCACAATGCCGGATTTATTCCCAGTCCGGCGCTCGCGGCCTATGGGATGGCGCGAGGCATTCCGACGTTGATGGTCACGGGCAGCCACATCCCGGATGACCGCAATGGCATCAAGTTTAACCTGTCGACGGGTGAAATTCTCAAGCACGATGAGGATGGCATCACGTCTCAGATCATCGATTGTCCCATTGGCCGGTTTGATGACAGCGGCGATTTCATGGCTGGACAAGGGATGGTATTGCCCGACCCTGACCCAACGGCTTACCGCGACTATGTTGAACGTTACCTGCATTTTTTTCCGCCAGACTGTCTGCGTGGACTGCGGATCGGCGTCTATGCGCATTCCAGCGTGGCACGTAATGCCTATGTCGAGATTCTCAATAGTCTGGGTGCCGAGGTCACGCGCCTGGGACACTCGGATCGCTTTATCCCGGTCGATACCGAAGCCGTCCGCCCCGAAGACGTGGCGCTGGCGCACGAGTGGACGGCAGGCGGCAGGTTCGATGCGCTGGTGTCGGCGGACGGTGATGGTGATCGACCGCTCATCAGCGACGAGCACGGGAACTGGCTGCGCGGCGATCTGGCCGGCATCCTGTGTGCCCGCCAGCTTGGCGTTCGAGCGGTCGTCACGCCAGTGAGCAGCAATACCGCCGTGGAGCGTTGCGGCTGTTTCGAGTCGGTCAGACGCACCCGGATCGGTTCACCCTATGTGATCGCGGGGATGCAACAGATGCTGGACGCTGGATTGACGCCGGTCGCGGGTTATGAAGCCAATGGCGGATTTCTGCTGGGGACGGACATCCTGCGCGACGGTCGCCGGTTGTCTGCCCTGCCAACCCGTGATGCCGTGTTGGTCGCACTGACGATTCTCCAGGCAGCGGTCGAACGCAACCAGCCGGTGTCTGCCTTGGCCTGTGACCTGCCGCGCCGCTTCACTCACAGCGACCGTCTTCAGGCATTCCCGACCGCGATCAGTCAGGCACACATCGCGGCACTCTCTGGTGGGGATTCTGATCAGAACAAGACGTCGGTTGAAGCTGTTTTCGGCGAGTCTTTTGGCAGGGTCGCGGCGCTGGACATGACCGATGGCCTACGGATTACTTTCGTCAGCGGCGAGATCGCGCACCTGCGTCCATCCGGCAACGCGCCTGAACTGCGCGCCTATACCGAAGCAGACAGCCCTGAACGAACAGTGGAGATGACACGGATCTGCATGACAATCCTTGCGGGCTGGCGTGACTGAATGCTGGTCACCGCAACGAACCCGCTGGTCGCGGATGTTTGGCAGCCGCCAGACCAAACAGATGCGGGGAATCATCGCGCCTCCCAGCGCGATGGTCGGTTACTCGCCGCGCTGGCGTCCGGCAACCCGCAGGCGCAATGCATTGAGGCGGATAAAACCGGTCGCGTCTTTCTGGTCATAAGCGCCAGCATCCTCCTCGAAGGTCGCAATCGAGGCATCAAACAGGCTGTTGGTCACAGACTTGCGCCCGACCACCATCACGCTTCCTTTGTAGAGCTTGATGCGCACCTCGCCATTAACCACGGCCTGCGTCTGGTCAATCGCCGCCTGGAGCATTTGGCGTTCTGGCGCAAACCAGTAGCCGTTATAGACCAGGCTCGCATAGCGTGGCATCAGTTCATCTTTCAGATGTGCCGCCTCGCGGTCGAGTGTCAGCGACTCCATGGCGCGATGCGCCTTGAGCAGGATGGTACCGCCGGGCGTCTCGTAACAGCCGCGTGATTTCATGCCGACATAGCGATTTTCGACGATGTCAGCACGACCGATGCCATGTGCACCGCCGATGCGATTCAGTTCAGCCAGCAGCGCGGCGGGACTCAGGCGCTGGCCGTCGATGGCGACGGCGTCGCCGCGCTCGAACGTCAATTCGATGTTCAGCGGCTGATCGGGAGCCTGTTCAGGCGCGACCGACCAGCGCCACATGTCCGCGCCCGGCTCGACCCACGGATCTTCGAGATCGTAGCCTTCATACGAAATATGCAGCAGGTTGGCATCCATCGAATAGGGTGACTTGGTGCCATCGCGTTTCATCTCGACCGCGATGCCATGCTTGGCCGCATAGTCCATCAGCTTCTCGCGCGAGAGCAGATCCCATTCACGCCAGGGCGCGATGATCCTGATTTCAGGATTAAGCGCATAGGCCGTCAGTTCAAAACGCACCTGGTCGTTGCCCTTGCCGGTCGCGCCGTGCGCGATGGCGTCAGCGCCGGTCGCGGCGGCGATCTCGATCAGACGTTTGGCGATCAGCGGGCGGGCAATTGACGTGCCGAGCAGATATTCGCCCTCATAGATGGCATTGGCGCGAAACATCGGAAACACGAAATCGCTCACGAACTCTTCGCGCAGATCGTCGATGTAGATCTCCTTCACGCCCGCCGCGGTGGCCTTGGCGCGAGCGGGTTCGAGTTCCTCGCCCTGTCCGATATCAGCGGTGAACGTGACCACCTCGCACCCATACTCTTCTTGCAGCCACTTGAGAATCACCGAGGTGTCCAGTCCCCCGGAATAGGCCAGCACCACTTTCTTGATTGCGCTCTGCGCCATCGTCTTGCTCCAACTCGCTTGAAAAAGCCCTTGCGGGCAAAGTCAAAGTATAGATTTGTGGGCGATCCGCTTCCAGCGGCGAGCGATGATGTCGGGGTATTCTCGGCGGGACTGAACGGCATCGTGCGGGGGTAGTTCCCTCTGAGGTTCCTCCGAAATGTCGTCTTCCAGGCGTGATGTCAACTGAACCGCGCCGGGTTTCCCGGAGGCGCATTGGCGTGAGTCACGCCACCATAGCGAACGCGTTGAGTGGTCGATCAGACGTGGCCTCGGACGGGGGGACATGATTGATCGGTTCCAGGAACCGTCGATGTTGAACCCCGGGGCGGTTCACCAAACTCTATGTCAAGGCGCTCCAGCACGCCTTCAGCAAACTTATGCACCTGAAGGCTCACTGCCATTAAGTTAACCGTATGCAACTCAATAGCAATGCTTTTTCTGCCGCTGATGAAAATCCAGCAAGGCTCGGGACGAGGATGTCTGACGCGGGGGATTGCGTTGGGGACGATCCAGGG
>CAIUAY010000217.1 GCA_903897335.1 uncultured Chromatium sp.
ATTAACTGCGTCAGCGACGAGCCTTCGTCATCGGTGAGCCGGACAACATACTTGATCATTGGATGCACCTCTTGAGAACTTGCCTGACGAGATGTGTCTACAATGAGGCTTATGCAAGATTAAACGGAAGCGCGTACTAGATTGCTAATCGCCAAACCGTTGTAGGCGCTATCAGGGCTCGTCACGACATGACGGATGGCGCTGGCATGCGTCCCTTCGACAACCGTGTCATCGACAGCCGTGATGGTCACGCTTTGCGGGATATTCCAGTTGGTCGTGAAGAACGTCAGGCGGCTGACATCCGTCGTGACCTGACCATTGGTGGCGCTGAGGCTAATGATCACGTTGGCGGTTGGCTGACTGTCGAGGACGAGGCTGTAACTGTCGGTCGCGCCGCCTTCGGTGACAGCGGTGGTGCCGCCCGTTTGGGTCAGGGTCACGCCTGCCACCGCCGCCGCCGTGGTGAAACGATAGCTGGTGTCGTCGCTGATCGCAGCCAGCGCATTGCCTGCCACGTCCAGGAGGGTTCCTGCGCTGAATTGGACGCTGTACGGCGTATTCGCCAGCAGATCGGCGTGGGGATTCAGGGTCAGCGTGTTAGCACTGAGCGTTGCCGTGCCGCCGACATTGCCGGTGATGTGGCCGCCACTGACCGTGAAGGTTTCCACGGTGGCGCCCGTCGTGACATGGCGCAAGGTGATGGTGCCCGCGCTGCCAAAAACCATGTTCTCGCTGAAATCGAGGGTCAGATTGGCGCTGACGGCAACCCTGGTCGCCCCATTAATGGGGCTGGAATGCGTACCATCCAGCGTGGGAATCATGGTGTCGACGGCATAGTTGGCCGAGTTGGTGCTGGTCAGCGGCGCATTGCCAGCCGCATCGCTCCAGGCGGTGCCGACCGTGATCACGTTGGTTGCGTCCTGGACATTGGCCATCGGGATGAGCGTGGCGCTGTAGCGGGCGTCAGTGCCGGTCAAGCCAGACAACGTCCCGTTAGCCGCCGTCACATCGGCGAGACTGAAGTCGCTGGGCGCTTCGCTGAACCAGAAATTGACCGTGGCGCTGTCGCCTGCCTTGAGGTCGCTGTCGCTAAGGTTGACCTCAAGCATTGGGCGCTGGGTGTCACCCGTCAGCGTCAGCGTGTTGCTAGCGAGGTTGTTCTGGCCGCTGCTGTTGGTGAACGTATTGGCTGACACGCTCAGTGATGCCAGCAGGCTTTGCGCCGCGATCGGGGTGAAGAGTGCGGTACGGCTGGTGCCGGTGCCGCTCAGTGTGCCCAGGGTGCCGCCGGTCATGGTAATGTCGCTGCTGTCAAAACCGCTGGGCGTCTCGCTGAAGGTGAACGTGATGGTACTCTGACCGTTGTGGCGGAACTGCTGATGGTCAATGTGGGCTGGAAGTGGACGCTAAAGCTCCCGGCGCTGGCATTGGCCGCCACTGTATTGCCTGCGACGTCCCGCACGTCATTGGCATTGATGGCGATGGCGTAGCTGCCCGCATCAGCGCCGTCCCAACTGCCGCCGGGCGGGGTCAAACTGTAAGTGGCCGTGCCTGTGGTGGCGTTGTAGCTGACGCCGGTGATGGCGGCGATGACGCTGTTGGGGCCGGTGACGGTGACATCCGAGGTGCCGATAGAAGCCGGATCAATGCCACTGCCGCCAGTGTCGGCATAGACGATGCTGAAACTGTAACTGACACCGCCGGTGCTGGTGATATTGGACGCGGTGACGGCATCAACGGTCGGCGCGGTGGTGTCGAGCGTGAAATTCAGCGCCGTGCTGTTGGCGCTGGCATTGCCCGCCGCATCGGTCTGACGGGCGATGAGGCTCTTGGCACCGTCGCCGGTCAGGGTGACGCTGGTGCCCGTGCCAACGCTCCAGTTGGTGCCACTGTCGGTGCTGTATGTCCAGATCGCTCCCGCTTCCAGGCCGCTGACATTGACCTGACCGTTGGTGGTCAGTGCGTCGCTGCTGCTTAGGCGATTTCCAATAAAGACTTTACCCGCAAGCGGGTCGAATAAGGATGTCCCATTTCGGCAAGAGCAGGCTGCGCTCTAAACGTGCCTCAACAGCTTTCATGGCTCCTTTGGTCAGCCTGACACCTTTTTTGTAGAG
>CAIUAY010000218.1 GCA_903897335.1 uncultured Chromatium sp.
ATCTGATGCAATTGCCTTGGGGGCGATATTGATCTTTCGGGGGGCAGCATCACTTAAACACGGCCAACTTTCAGGCAAAATTTTAAAAAAAAATTAAATTATTTAAAATCAGCGAGTTAAGGCGTCTATTCGATTCCCCCCTCAAGCGAATCCACGCGATCAGCATAACCGATTGTTTTTTTGGAATGTCACCACATGCGCGTTTTGGGCATTGAAACATCGTGCGACGAAACTGGGGTCGCGGTGTATGGCGATGACGGTTTGCTGGCACATGCTATTTACAGCCAGATCGAAATTCATGCGCAATATGGTGGCGTGGTGCCAGAATTGGCTTCGCGTGATCATGTCCGCAAGACGCTACCGCTGATCCGTCAGGTTCTCGATGAGGCCAGTCTCCCTGCGACCCTGATCGACGGCGTGGCCTTTACTGCGGGACCCGGGTTGATCGGCGCCCTGCTGGTTGGCGCGGCACTGGGACGCAGCCTTGCCTGGGGCTGGGGTAAACCGGCTATTGGCGTCCATCACATGGAAGGACATCTGCTGGCGCCGCTGATCGAGAAACCAGCTCCCGCTTTTCCATTCATTGCGCTACTGGTTTCTGGCGGTCACACGCAACTGGTGGATGTCACCGGCATTGGGCGCTATCGCATCCTCGGCGAATCGCTCGATGACGCCGCCGGTGAAGCCTTCGACAAGACGGCCAAGATTCTCGGTCTGCCTTATCCCGGCGGGCCGGAGCTGGCAACGCTGGCAGAGCAGGGCGATCCACGGCGTTTCCGTTTTCCGCGCCCGATGACAGATCGTCCGGGGCTAGATTTCAGCTTTAGCGGACTCAAGACCTTTGCGCTCAATACACTCCATCAGGAACTGCCTGATGCCGCCGATCAATCACAAACACGCGCCGATATTGCGCGAGCCTTTGAAGAGGCGGTCGTTGACACGCTAGTCATCAAATGCCGACGCGCCCTGCGCGAAACCGGGCACCGGCGGCTGATCCTCGCCGGTGGCGTCAGCGCCAACCGGCGTCTGCGTGAACGGATGGACGCCGCCATTGCCGCCGAGGGTGGCGAGACCTTTTATCCGCGCCCGGTTTTCTGCACCGACAATGGCGCGATGATCGCCTTTGCCGGCTGGCAGCGACTCCGCGTTGGTCAGTGCGATCCACTGAGTTTCAAGCCAAGGGCGCGCTGGCCGCTGGAAGACCTGACGGCAGTCTGAGCGCATCAGACATTTGACCGTCTGCATCAGTCGTCCAGCGACCGCGAAGATCGCGTCTAGTCTGATGGATCGGTCATGCGGTCTTCCGTCCCCGCAAGCAGGTTGCGGATATTGCTGCGATGCCGCCAGATAAGCAGGCCAGTGATGATAAGCTGCATCCCAATCATGACCGTTGCCGAACGAGATTCCGTCCAGAACAGCCAGACCATCACCGGCGCGAGCGCCATGGATGTCAGACCGGACAGCGACGAGACCTTGAGCACCTTTGCCACGAACAGCCAGATTGCCGCGACCGCCAGGCCAATCGGCCAGTACAGACCAAACTGGATGCCCAGCGCGGTCGCGACGCCCTTGCCGCCACGGAATCCAAAAAAGACCGGATAGAGATGGCCGAGAAAGGCGGCCAGACCCGTTGCTGCCAGCACCAGCGGCGTCACGCCAAGCAGATGGCCGACGAGCATTGGGATAAACCCCTTGAGGCTGTCTCCGACCAGCGTGATCGCTGCCGGTTTTTTGCCACCGAGACGCAGAACATTGGTCGCGCCGGGATTATTTGAGCCTTGGGTACGCGGATCAGGAAGCCCCATCAACCGGCAGACGATGATGGCGCTGGAGACTGAGCCTAAGAGATAGGCGGCGAGGATTAGAAGGATGCTGGTCGTCATGGAACGGCGTTGGACATGAGAACTGGAGTGCAGCGAAGATAGGATGAATCGACATGCCTCGCAACCGGAGACGCTTCAAATGGACATTGTTTTCATCCGTGGCCTGCGGATCGACACCACCATCGGCATTCACGACTGGGAGAAGCAGGTGCGCCGCCCGGTGATTCTGGATCTGGATCTGGGCAGTGACATCGCCCATGCTGCCGCAACTGACCGGATCGCGGATGCGCTGGACTATGATGCCGTGACCCGGCGTCTGGTGCAGGAAGTGTCGGGAAACCGCTTTGAACTGGTCGAGACGCTCGCCGAACACTGTGCGGCGATTCTGCGCGAAGAATTCAGCATTCCCTGGCTGCGTCTGAGCCTGAATAAGCCGGGCGCAGTGGGTAACGGCGTCGATGTTGGCGTCGTGATCGAGCGCGGCCAGCAACCCTAAACCGCGCTGGTCAGACATCTTCAGAGACGTCGCCAGACCAGCGCGCGGTTATTCACTGGCATGGCGTGGTTGTCTGCCAGCATCAGGCCATGCCGGGCGGCAATCTCGCGCAGGTCATCCAGATCGCGCAGACCCATCCGTGGATCACGCGCTTTCAGATGCGCGTCGAACTGTCGGTTGCTCTCGCTGGTAAAGCGTCCGCCGTCATTGAATGGCCCGTAGAGCGCGAAGCAACCGCCGGGCGCAAGCACCTTACCGATCCCGCGAAAAGTCACGACAACATCTGCCGCAGACATGATGTGCGCGGTGTTGGCGCTGAACACGGCATCAAACGCGCCATCCGGCCAGTTGTCGTTGACATCAAGCGTCAGGGGCGGCGGCAGGTTTGGCAGGTTGGCCTCAGCGAGCCAGCACCGGATGCCTGGCAGATTGTCTGCGACATCGCTGGTCTGCCAGATCAGATGCGGCATGGCTGCTGCAAAAAAGACCGCATGTTGACCGGTGCCGCTGCCGATTTCGAGCAGATGACGTGCGTTCTGAAAAAGTGGCTGGATCACCGTCAGGATCGGCTCGCGGTTTTCATCGCAGGACGTGGCGTAGGGTTTCTCTGAGCAGGACATCAGCCGGGCTCCTGTATGGCGTGGTGTTTCAATCTTAATCATGGAAAAGGCCGCGTGCGTCTCTGTC
>CAIUAY010000219.1 GCA_903897335.1 uncultured Chromatium sp.
AACTATTTGGAGCATCATTTTGAGCCCAAGGCAGACGACAATTTCCGAACGGAGGCACCCTAAACGGGTCTATTCGACCCGTATCCGGACTTTCAGTCCGTCACTTCAACCCACCAGCTTTAGCTGGTGGTTGTTGAGTCCTATTCCTAATGAATCCGAAAATATGCCACCCGTTCGCGCAGCGCATGAGAAAGATCATTTAACTGCGCGCTTTGGCCAAAACTATCTTCAGCGGCAGTGGCGTGTTCCTGCGCCAGCAACGTGATCTGGTTAATGGCGCGGGTGATTTCCTCAACCATCCGACTTTCTTCTTCCGCTGCGCTGGCGATCTGGTTCGTCAACTCCATCAGCACACTCACCGATTCGGAAAACGCATCCAGATTCTGCACCGCCTGACCGTAGTGCGCGACACTCTGCTGGGCGCGATCCCGATTCGCGTGAATCACGCTCACAGCTTGGTTGGAACTGCTTTTGAGCGTGTCAATCATGGTTTCGATTTCCTGAATGGACTGATGGGTGCGTGTCGCCAATTGACGCACCTCATCGGCGACGACCGCGAACCCGCGCCCATGCTCTCCGGCGCGCGCTGCCTCAATCGACGCATTAAGTGCCAGCAGATTGGTTTGGCTGGCGATGTTGCGGATCACGTCGAGGACATTGCCGACCGCATGACTGTGATCAGCGAGGCTGATCACCACGCCCGCAGCCTGCTCGATCTCGCGGGCGAGCTGTTCGATGATGCCAGTGGTGACGGTGAGAATCTGGCGGCTGCTGGCGATCCGCTGCCGCGCATCTTCGGTTGCGCCAACCGCGCGGTTAGTGTGATCGGTCACGTCCTGCGCCGAAATTGCCAACTGGTTGATGGCGACATCGACGTGACCAATCTCGGTTTTCTGGCGGTCAAACTGAATCTTGCTGGTTTGCGCCAACTGCGACATTTTTCCGGCGGAATGATGCAGATCGCCGCTGGCGTTGTGCAAATGACTGACGATGCCATGAATCCGCTCAACCATGGATTGCAACGCCGTCATCAAGCGTCCGACTTCATCGGTGCGATTGGTCGCAAAAGAGATGTTGAGATGACCGTCGGCAAGCGCCGCAACCGTCAGCATCGCGTCATTCAATGGTTGTAGCGCCCGACGCATGTACCAAAACAGGCCAAGGCTGGCCAGAATGAGCAGCAGCCCGATGCCGCTGTAAGCGATCCACTCGAAACGCTGTTGGGCGGCAAACGCGGCACTCTCGTCGGTGAGACTGATGAGATGCACCAGCGGCAGACCATCGACGCCGGGAACTGGCAAGATTGCCGCCGTATAGGTCGCACCACCAGTCGTGACAGTCGTGTACACGCAATCACCAAGCGGGGGTAGATGGGTGCTCACCTGGGCGAACAGTTCGGGGTGAGTTCCGGCGAAGAGCTGACCCGTGGCGCTGACCAGATAGATATCTGAACCCGAAATCAATTTGAAGCGATCAAGTGCGGTCGCCAGTGATTTCTGGAAGACCACGGTGCCGATCAGTTCATGGCGCATCGATAACCGGAAGGCGAGCAGCGCGACCGGCTCACCCTGAGCGTTGCGCCCGATCCGGCGCAGTGGTTTTTGGTCACTGGAATTAGTCTGCGCCAACATGGCGACATCCGGCGGCACAGCGTGATCGCCGCAGCATAACCGCTGATGATCGACATCAAAGAGATCAACCTGTTCAAAATAGCCCTGTTCGGCGATGAGATTGGTGAGCGAGTTGATCGCTGGTTGCAACTGGTTGGCATCTCGCGCTTTGACGGCTTGGCGCAGGGCGAAATCATCTGCAAATGCGGCAATGCCGCCCTCCATTTGCTCGAACAGTCGCTCAGCAGCCTGATTCCAAATAAGTGCTCTATCGGTCGTGACGGTAAGCGCCAACTGCGCTTCGATACGAGCGTTGCTAGCGCGAGCAACCAGAATCAGGGCGGCAGCCACCATCAGCGTGACGCAGATCGCGGCAAGGGTGACACTTTTGCGGATTGTCATGGCAGTGCACGGAAGTTGTGAATCACGAGAAAAGTCAGGATGATCGATAGTAGAACACTGGAAGATGACAAAAGCGTTGCATCATTCGCGTTTAGCTGATGCACCCAGCGACCCTAGCGTCTGATTGACCTGCTGACCTTCGTGCGGATCTGATAACGTTTGATTAGGCGGGGCAGGGATTGCCGTGCTGTTCCAATCTAGCTGACAGCAGCAGACTGGCCAGCACGAACGACAGGAACAGATAGAAACCCGGCTCCAGCGCGGTGCCGTTGGTCGTTAGCAGATCTATGCCATGACCAGCGTGCGCCAGACTGCCAAGCTGACTGGCGACCAGTCCATCAAAACCGAGATAAGCCATGAAGATGGCGATGACCAGCACGTCGGCCATCGACCATTTGCCTGATCGCAGCGCAAAAAACCTGACCCAGCTGGATGCCCGCAGGTGCCACGCATCGTAGTAATAGAGATGGGTGGCGATGAGCTTGAGCGCCGGGAAGATCACGCTGAACAGGGTGATCAGCACCGCCACCAGCAGCATGTCAGCCGTGCCGGTCTCCGCCAGAATCCGCACCACGTCAAAGATGCTCTTGGTCTGGAAATAGAGCACCTGATCGGTGAAGGCCAGCGGCTCGCCCATGAACTCCAGTCGTAGTTCGCCGATTCGCGCCTCGATTTCAATCATCGGCGTGAGCAGCCCACCAGCCAGCAGGAGCAGGGTTGCGCCGGAGAGCAGCAGGAGCATGAACCCGTCAATGCTGCCGCCAGCCGCGTTCCGCCGTCCTGCACCGCTCAGACAGACCAGAAACAGCAGCGCCACGCTTCCGATCACGCCACCAAGCTGCTGCATGATGGGCAGATGAGTCGCAGCAATCCTGGACTGGAGTGTCGCTGAGCAGACCGCTGGATCGGAACACTGATACTGGCTCAGAAGTGCATTCAGCGCCGTGCGGTCGATCCTCGCAAAGGTTGCCTCCGAGGTCTGTCCTAGCAGCGCCAGTACCTGTGTCTTGATCTCCTGTTTTGCATTGGGTTTGCTCAGTTGCACGACCACGGCTTCGGCATACTGAGGCACCTTTTGTTGCAGCCGGTCAAAGTCGATCAGCAAATCCTGCACGCCCTGTTTCAGCGCGCCTTCAAGCTGATCCATCCAGGTGCCACCGTGCTGGCCAAGATTGCGTTGGCGCAGATAACGCTCGATCTCATCGAGCATAGTCAGCAGCACCTGTTCCACCGCCTTGACAATCTGTGGCCGGTTGGCGTCGGTCAGCTCGAAGGCATCGACCTTCCGCTCGATGATCGCCGCGACCCGTGACGCCCACTGATCGGCATCCAGCAGGCCATAGCGTACGCTGTTGATTTCAGCGAGATCGGTCTTCATGACTTTGACCCGGTTGAGATCACCGATCAGATGCACCAACAACGCCGTCGCCACGCTGAAGAGCAGGACGGCAAAAAGTCGCTTGGCGATTAGCAATCTGGGCACGACATGACCTGTAAATGATCGAGGATGCCAAACAATGCTCCGCTGATTCGCGCATAGTCCGACGTATCGGCCGCCAGCAGCCGTTCGGCGGTCTGGACATGCTGTGCCGGGCGGATCTCATCGGCACAGTTGATCACGATGTCAGTAACACTGCGGGGCGTGGATTCCAGATGACATTGCAGACCCAGCACACGTCCGTCATAGAGAAAGATCTGCTGTTCGCAGACGGCGCTGTGGGCGAGCTGGATGGCTCCAGGCGGCAGCTCAAATGTGTCGCCGTGCCAGTGAAAAACCGTCATGGGGGACGGCAGGAAGCTGGTTAGTGCCGACTCGCGGCCAGCCTCGGTGAGTTCGATCGGAAACCAGCCAATCTCCGGTTCGGGGTTGCGGTAGACCCGTGCGCCTAAGACTTTGGCGATCAGTTGAGCGCCCAGACAGACGCCGATGACGGTTTTACTGGCGGCAATTGCCTCGCTGATCAGACGCTGCTCGGCGACCAGCCAGGGGTATGCCGCATCATCATGCACGCCCATCGGCCCGCCCATGACGACCAGCCAGTCAAACCCGGATGGATCAGGCAGATGACCGTCCTTATCCAGTGCCGTGATGGCCATTGCATGACCCCGCGTCTGCGCCCAGTCAAGGATCCCGGCTGGACCTTCAAAAGGAACGTGCGTGAGGACGTGGATGTGCATCAGTGCGTCCCCTTCCCGATCTGCTCCAGACGACTGCGAGCCAGACGGGCTTCGGTGCTGTTGGGATAGGTTTTGATAACCTGTTCCAGCGACACCTTCGCCTGGTCATACGCTTTTTGATCGTACTGGATATAGCCGATGCGCAGCATCGCGCCCGGTAATTTGGGACTGGATGGATTAAGTTTCACCAAACGCTCGAATTCCTCCAGAGCCGCCGGATAGTTACGCTGAACATAATACGTCTCGCCTAGCCAGTAACGGGCGCTGTCGGTGAATTCACCCTGTGGATAACGGTTCAGCAGGTCATGAAAGGCATCACGCGCTGCGTCGTATTGTTTATCTTTCAGCAAGGCAAAGGCATTGCGGTAGGCTTCGCGCTCGCTGCCGCCGGTCGTCTCAGGCTGGGGTAGCGGCGGGATGCCGACCGGGCCGGTTGCTGGCGGAGCGGTTTCCGCTGCGGCGGGAGTCGCGGCATCCGGTGCCTGAAGGTCGCCACCACTGGCATCAATCACGCCTTCTGGCAGTTTTTTTGCCGCAGGATCGGCAGCCATCACTGGATCGCTGGAATGGATGGCTCCAAGCCGCGAATCAATATCGAGATACTGGTCACGCTGCTGACGCTTCAGTTTATCGAGATCGATACGCTGGGCTTCCAGCATTCCGCGCAGTTCCTGAACTTCCATTTGCAGACGCTGAACCTGCAACAGCAGATCCGATCCGCTCTGGTTTTCCAAGATGCGCTCCAGGCGTCCGACACGCCCATCGAGCGTGGATTCGGCAGCGCAGACGCCAGTTTGAACGGACGCCAGCACAATCAGGGCGAAAACGGAATGGATTGGCAGGGATTTCACGGTTTTTCCTCAATACTGAATGATGACACGCCGGTTCAGACGCCAGGAGGATTCGCCATGCCCGGAATCGGCAGGGCGTTCCTCGCCATAACTGAGTGTTTCCAGTTGCTTCGGCGGGACGCCTTCAGCAAGCATGACACGGCGCACTGCATCAGCGCGCTGATCGCCGAGCGCCTGGTTGTATTCGCGGGTGCCGCGTTCATCGGTATGACCTTCCAGCGTCACGCGCTGACCGGGATGGCTGCCCAGATAACCGGCGTGGAGACGCAGCAGCGTCAGGTATTCGGGTTTGATCTCGACGGCATCGTAGTCAAAATAAAGTGTCCGCTGAGAGAGTGGATTGGCTGGATCTTCCCAGGGGCCGGCATAGCGTGGGCGGGTTGATTCCGTGACCGGCACGGTTTCGAGGCGGGTGACGGCTGGCGCGACAGGTGTTGCGGTCGGTGCTTCTTTAGCTGGAGGGGTGGCACAGCCCGCAACAAGCACGGTCGCCAGAAGCAGGCCGACAGATGGAGACATAGACATGATGCGTGTTGTTCTCACTGAATGAATGGTGACCAGGCTGGTTCACGAACCTGCCCGGCATCCTGGGATAGCCGCTGGTTGCCACCGCCTTCCACAGCGGTCGCAGCTAGTACGCCGCGACCACCATGCTCGGTTGCGTAAATAACCATGCTGCCATTTGGCGCGAAACTCGGCGACTCATCCAGCGTCCCGCTGCTGATCAGACGGGTCGTACTGCGTTCGGTATCCAGCACCCCGATCCGAAAAGCGCCGTTGATGCGCGTCACCATGACGATTGAACGACCATCCGGGGAATAGGACGCACGAGCATTGTAATCGCCATCCAGACTGATCCGTTGCGCGGCTCCTCCAGTAGCTGACATGCGGTAGATCTGTGGACTGCCACCCCGGTTGCTGGTGAAGATGATTTGCTGTCCATCTGGCGACCAGGCGGGTTCAGTATCAATGGCGAAATGATCGGTCAGACGGCTGAGTTCCCGCGTTGTCAGATTCAGCACATAGATCTCGGCATTGCCGTCTTTCGAAAGCGTCATGGCCAGGCGCTGGCCGTCTGGCGAAAAGGCCGGCGCACCATTGATGCCGGGATAGCTGGCGACCAGATCGCGATGGCTGCTGCCCAGATCCTGCACATAGATCCCGGCGCGGTGATTCTCGAAAGACACATAGGCAATCCGGCGGCCATCCGGCGACCAGGCCGGTGACAGGATCGGCTCGGCAGACGACACGATAGTCTGGGGCTGGTCGCCATCCGCATCAGCTACCCGCAGCGTGACAGTCTGTTTATCGCCGCTCCCGCTGGAGGTGATATAAGCGATGCGGGTTGCCGCCACGCCACGCTGACCGGTGAGTTTTTCATAAATGAGATCCGCGATCTGATGCGCGGCGTGACGCAGTCCGGTTTTAGTGCTGGCGAGGCTGGTCTTGACCAGCTCATCGCCCCGCAGGACATCGTACAGCGTAACACTCACCTGAAAACCGGCGCCTTCGGGAACGATCTGGCCGATCACCAGGCTGTTCATTCCAAGCAGCCGCCAGTCGCGCAGATCGACGGATTCATGGGTGGTCGGCATGTCGAGCATGTCGCGGTTCGGTAGTGGCTTGAACTTGCCGGTGCGTGCCAGATCGGCGCTAACCACGGCGGCCACGTCGACCGGCGGGATCAGTCCTTCGGACACGCCGAAGGGCACGATGGCAATCGGCTGGGCACCTTCAACGCCGCCAGTGATTTCGATGTTGAGACGGGGCGCGGCCAAGCCGGAGCCAAACCAAAGACTCAGCAGCGAGACGAGCAAAACGGATAGCCGGCGTGGATATCTGAACATGATGCGAAGTCTCTGTTATAGCTTGTCTGGATTGAATTTAAGATCGAATTCCCGGAAGGGTTCAAACGCGGAACCGGAAGGCACGGGCAACGGTGACGCCTGATACACGGCGGCAATAGCCGATTGATCAAACGCGGCATGACCACTGCTCTGAATGACACGCACACTGTTCGGCACCACCTCTCCGCCTGGGATCAGGCGCAGTGAGACGATGGCCATCAGTCCCCGCGCACTGGCCGGTGGACGTATCCAGAATTGACTCACCCGATCCTGGATTGCCGGTGCATAGCGATCTGTCTCATGCGCCAGTTGCTCGGAGTCTAGCGCGGACAGCAGATCCTCCTCACGCGCCCGCTGTGACTCGGTGGCCTGCTGGCGTCCCTGTTCGGCTTGTGTCGCGTTCTGCCGAGCCACGTCAGCGGCAAGCTGTTTGGCTTCGGCCTCGGCCATGCGCTCGGCTTCTGCTGCGATGCGCCGCTGGCGTGCAGCCTCGGTGGCCTGACGCTTGGCTTCAGCGGCACGTTGCGCGTCAGCCGCCGCCTGACGTGCAGCCTCCTGTTCGGTCTGACGCTGTGCGGCTAATTCAGCCTGATGTTGTTCCTCGCGCTGCGCAGCCTCAGCCTGACGTTTGACTTCGGCGGCACGTTGTGCGTCAGCCGCCGCCTGACGTGCAGCCTCCTGTTCGGCCTGATGTTGCGCGGCCAATTCAGCCTGATGTTGTTCCTCGCGCTGCGCTGCCTCGGCCTGACGCTTGGCTTCGGCGGCACGTTGCGCTTCAGCCTGACGCTGTGCGGCTAATTCAGCCTGATGTTGTTCCGCACGCTGCGCAGCCTCAGCCTGACGCTTGGCTTCGACGGCACGTTGTGCGTCAGCCGCCGCCTGACGTGCAGCTTCCTGTTCGGTCTGACGCCGTGCCGCTAATTCAGCCTGACGTTGTTCCTCGCGCTGCGCCGCTTCCTGTGTCTGGCGTTGTGCGTCCAATTCTGCCTGTTTGGCAGCGTCCTGCTGCGCCTGCTCCTCGTCCGCCCGCGCTGATGCCTCTTCAGCAACGGGCGCTTCTGGCGTTACGAGTTGTTCGGTCGACGTGGCCTGAATCTCGGCGACCATCGCATCCAGTACCCGATCCGCGACGACGCTCGCCTGCACCACGCGGGGCTTGTAACCGACATCCAGCGTCGGCGGCATGAAACGTGCGCTGACGAACAGCAGGACGCCAACGATCAGATGCAGCCCCAGTGACCCGTAAAGGGCACGAGGATTTCGCCGCAGGATCTGCCACATGGTTTAAGGCTCGGTCTGCTCTGGCGGCACGGTGATCAGCCCGACCTGCGGCGCGCCAGCAGCCTGGGCGATCACCATCGCCCGCACCACCCGTCCATAATTAACGCGGTTGTCCGCCCGCACCAGAATGGGCGTTGCCAGATTCGCGTCAAGGACGATTCGCAGCCGGTCATAGAGTGAGCGTTCGGTCGTTTTCTGATGTTTGTCCTTGCCGACATCAATGTAATAGCTACCGCTCTCATCTACTGTGATGACCACCGACTCGATGGTCGGGCTGGCCAGTGCGCCAGCCTTCTCCTGTGGCAGATTGACCTTCACGCCCATCGTGATCAGAGGCGCTGTCACCATGAAGATGACGAGCAGCACGAGCATCACGTCGATATAGGGCACGACATTGATCTCGACCATAAGCCGACGGCGGTTGCGCTTGTGTTTGAGCATGGGATTCCAGAGCCTTCAGCCCCGCCCCTGACGCTGGAGCAGGGTCGAAAATTCTTCCATGAATTCATCGTAACGGTTGTTCAGCCGTTCGACTTGGTTGGCATAGCGGTTATAGGCAACGACTGCTGGGATTGCCGCGAACAGACCAATGGCGGTGGCGACCAGCGCCTCGGAAATGCCCGGCGCAACCAGCGCCAGGGTCGCCTGTTCGACGTTACCTAACGCATGAAACGCCTGCATGATGCCCCAGACTGTCCCAAACAGACCCACATAGGGACTGGTTGAACCAACTGTGGCTAAAAAGGCCAGATTGGTTTCCAGGCGATCCATCTCGCGGCTCAGTGCAACCCGCATCGAACGCTCAGTACCCTGTAGGATCGCTGCCAGATCATTGTCCTCAATCTTGCGCATCCGCAGATATTCTTTGAATCCAGCCCGAAAGATCGACGCCAACCCCTGACTGCCTTGCTTGTCCTGACTCAGCTCTTTATACAGTGCGCTCAGATCGCCGCCAGACCAGAATTGTTCCTCGAAGCGCGTCGCTGTCCTGCGCGCTTTCGCCAGAACGCGCCCGCGATCCAAAATCATCGTCCAAGAGATGATTGAAGCCAGCAGCAGCACCAGCAGCACCAGTTGCACAACCAGGCTGGCATGTAAAATCAGGTTTAGCAGCGATAGATCGGATGTCATCATGTGTACTCCGTGGATGCCGACAACAGGCGACCCGTGCCAGACTGAATTCCTGAGACCAACGATGCTGGCAGACGGCAGGGTCGCAGCGTCAGCGCATTGATGCAGGCCACTTTGACGATGCCCCGGCAGCAGAGAATATCCTCACGACGGATGTCCTGCGCGAACGTCAGCGTCGCACCGCCGATCTGTGCAAGACTGGAGCGCACCGTCAGGAGATCATTGAACAGTGCCGGAGCCAGATAGTCGAGTTCGACCCGGCGCACCGCGAACAGGATACCCGCATCGCGGCGCAGTACATCCTGCTCATAACCGAGTGCGCGCAGCCACTCCGTGCGACCACGCTCCAGAAAACGCAGATAATTAGCATAAAAAACCACACCGGCAGCATCGGTGTCCTCATAATAGACACGTACCGGCCAGTCGAAGGTCGTTTTCGTCGCGTTGCTGGAAATCGTCATCTCCTCGTGTCGCAAGACTTGGCATCTGCGTTTTGCTCTCAGGATCAAGAACCGACAGCCTGAAGCGGCACGTCATGGTCGTGCGCTCGTCTTAATACGGATGCAAGAAGCGAAACGATCAGCGCCAGACTGACCCTGACCCAGACTGACTTAATTTAAGGTGATGATTTTAGCGGAAACGAATCGCTCAGACATCCTGTCTGAGCGGTTCCTGAATCCTCGCGCACAGACACTCCACATCCAAGAAGGAACCCAGCATGTCACGTCTCTCATTTCTCAATGGCAAACGCGGCGAATATCTTGTCGTGTTGCAGTTCGTCATCTTGTTCGTGTTCATCTTGATGCCGGTCTGGAATCCGCTGGTTACGCCATCCCTGCTGTCAACGCTGGCGCTGCCGCGTGGCCTGATGCTTGGTGTGCTGGGTTTGATCGCGCTCGTTTTTGGACTCTTCGGATCATTCCATCTGCGTGAGTATCTCACTCCACTGCCTTATCCGGTCGATCACAGCCAGTTGGTGCAGCACGGCGTTTATGCTTGGGTGCGCCATCCGCTTTACGCCAGCCAGCTCTTTGCGGCGCTGGGTTGGACACTCTACACACTGAGCCTGACACATCTGCTGGTGCTTGTAATCGCCTGGTTCTTTTTTGATTACAAGGCGCAGAAAGAAGAATCCTGGCTGACCGAACGTCATCCAGACTATGCCAACTATGCACGGCGGGTGCGCAAATTCGTTCCATGGGTGTACTGATGTTTGCTGTGGCGTGGACGAAATGGGATTAAGGCCAGTCTAAAAAACGCAAACCATTGATAGTTAAAAAAATGAATATGAAAAACATCCACGCTGACCGCATTCTGATCCTCGATTTTGGTTCACAGTACACTCAACTGATTGCCCGCCGGGTGCGCGAGGCTGGGGTTTATTGCGAGCTTCATGCCTACGACATCGACGCGCTGGCAATCCGTGATTTCGCGCCGAGCGGCATCATCCTCTCCGGCGGCCCGCAGTCGGTGCATGAAACTAACACGCCCCGAGCTGACCCGCTGGTGTTCGATCTTGGCGTACCGGTATTGGGCATCTGCTACGGTCTACAAACCATGGCCGCCCAACTCGGTGGCACCGTCATTCCGGCGACACACTGCGAATATGGCTATGCCCAGGTGCGGGCACGGAGTCATTCGCGTCTGCTGCGCGACATCGAGGATCATGCCAGCGTCGAGGGTTTCGGCCTGCTGGATGTCTGGATGAGCCATGGCGACCGGGTGGACACGCTACCTCCGGGCTTTCAGGTCATCGCCGCAACCGACAGCGCCCCGCTGGCTGGGATCGCCGACGAGGAACGCCGGTTTTATGGCGTGCAGTTTCACCCAGAGGTGACGCACACCCGTCAGGGTCAGCGCATCATCGAACGCTTCGTGCATGACATCTGCGGCTGCGGGCGACTGTGGACGCCGGATAACATCATCGCCGACAGTCTGGCGACAATCCGCGCCCAGGTTGGGACGGATAACGTGCTGCTTGGACTGTCTGGTGGCGTGGATTCCAGCGTCGTCGCCGCGTTGTTGCATCGCGCCATTGGCAAACAGTTGACGTGCGTGTTTGTCGATAATGGTCTGCTGCGACTTGGCGAGGGCGATCAGGTGATGGCGACCTTCGCCCGTCATATGGGTGTGCGCGTGATCCGGGTCGATGCCGAAGCGCTGTTTTTAAGCCGACTTCAGGGCGTGAGCGACCCGGAGCAGAAACGCAAGATCATCGGCAATGCGTTCATCGAGGTGTTTGACGCAGAAGCCAGCAAGATCAACGCTGTCAACTGGCTAGCACAGGGCACGATCTACCCAGACGTGATTGAATCGGCTGGCAGCAAGACCGGCAAAGCCAAAGTCATCAAGTCGCATCATAATGTTGGTGGACTGCCGGAACACATGACGCTCAAGCTGGTCGAACCGCTGCGCGAGCTGTTCAAGGACGAAGTGCGCCGGATTGGAGTCGCGCTGGGTCTGCCGTCCGAGATGGTCTACCGCCATCCGTTTCCAGGGCCTGGTCTCGGTGTGCGGATTCTCGGCGAGATACACCGCGAAGACGCCAACACGCTGCGACTGGCTGATCACATCTTCATCGAGGAACTGCGCCGTGCTGCGCTCTATGATCAGGTCTCGCAAGCGTTCGCCGTCTTCCTGCCGGTGCGCTCAGTCGGCGTGGTTGGCGATAACCGTCAGTATGCCCATGTCATTGCGCTACGTGCGGTCGAAACACTGGATTTCATGACAGCACGTTGGGCACATTTGCCTTACGATTTTCTCGATCTGGTGTGCCGACGCATCGTCAACGAAGTGCCCGGCGTCTCGCGGGTGGTCTATGACATCACCGGCAAGCCGCCGGGAACGATTGAATGGGAGTGATGCATCAACCGCGAATTGTTTTCGCGGCAGCCATCAGGCGGCGCGACCAAGGCAGGATTTTTCGGCGCTAGGCCATGACCACTACCCGCAGCGCATCCAGCCGCAGGTCAGTTCGGGTCAGTGTGCGGGCAAGCTGTTCGCGCCGCGTTCGCAGGCGCTCGATCTCATCTGGGCGCACGGATGGATTGATCTGTGCCAGCGCGATCAGGCGCGACAGTTCCGCGTTGAGCAGAGTCTGCATCCGTGTCGCCGCGTCTGTTTCCAAACGTCCAAGCGCCTCCCGCGCCAGCCGCTCGCCCTGATCGAGCATCGTGGCAAGACGTGCAGCCTGGGACTGGATGACCGTGCGGGCGAGCGTCAGGTTGTGGGTCAGACACTCGCCGCGCAACGCATCCGGCGCAATCTCATCCGCCAGATTTCGACCCTCCACGTCAAGCAGCAGGCGCAGGACTGTCGGTGGCAGAAAACGCCCAACCTGCAAATCAGGCGGCGCAGGACAATCGGCCACGTAAAGCAGTTCCAGCAGCAACGTTGGCCGCTTGAAGCGTCCCTGGCGCACCACGGTCATGGCAGCCGATCCGAGATCCGATGCGGTCAGCAGTTCCATGGCCTCGCGCACCATGGGATGTTCCCAAGTCAGGAATTCACGGTCTTCGTGAGCCAGCGCATCGACGCGGACAAAGGTCGCCGTCAGTCCGTCCTCTGGCAGGCGTGGAAAGGTGTCGTGCAGCATTTCTGAACCAGGACGCACCACCACCGAACCACCAGAGCCGGATTCATGATCCACTCCGAATGCATCCCAGAAGCGTTGCAGATAATCCGCCAGATTCGGACTGGCATCCACTGACTTGATGGCCTCCACCAGCGCTGCCGAGACAGCCGGACGATGCGCATGGAGTTCCAGCAAACGATCGCGCCCGGTTGCCAGATCGGCATTGATCTGCCTGGTCAGACGACGCGCATCCGTGAGCAGCGTTCCGGTAACGGTCGGATCATCCAGCGCGTCCAGCAGCGCATCACGCTGATGGCTGAAGACTGCCGATGCCGCCGGACAGATGGCGGCAAAGGCGTTCAGCCCCTCGTCATACCAGCGAAATAGCACCTCGCCTGGGCTGCCAGTCAGGACGGGGACGTGGATGCGGATGGTTTCGGTCTGACCAATCCGGTCGAGCCGACCGATGCGCTGTTCCAGCAGATCCGGCTCCAGCGGCAGATCGAACAGCACCAGATGCTGCACGAACTGGAAGTTGCGCCCCTCGCTGCCAATCTCCGAACACAGCAGGATCTGGGTGCCGTCCTCGACGGCGGCAAAATAGGCCGCCGCCCGGTCACGCTCGACGATCGCCATGCCGTCATGGAAGATTGCGGCATGAATTCCGGCGCGTCGCAGCAGGGCTTCACGCAGATCCAGCACGGTCTGGGCATGGACGCAGATCAGCAGCATTTTTGCCGGACGCAGACCGCGCAATGTGGCGATCAGCCAGTTGATGCGTGGATCATTTTCAGTCCAGCCCGCGCCGATCAGGCGCTCAGGTGTCAGGCGCGCCACGGCAGCCGCTGTCAGCGACCGATACGCCACCGGTTCAGGCAAGGGGTAAGCCAATAACTGGCGTTCTGGAAAGCCATGAATCGCGGCACGGGTGTTACGGAACAGCACCCGTCCAGTACCGTGCCGATCCAGCAGCCGTTCGATGATCGCGTCGTGACCCAGTTCTGCATCCTCGCCGAGCAGCGAGCGCAGCAACGTCTGATCAGACTCAGTCAGTGCGGCATCATCCAGCAGACGGGCAGCCAGATCGGCGACCGGCGCATAGCCTGCGGCTTCCGCATGAAAAGCACCCGCATCATAAAAACGCGCTGGATCGAGCAGATGCAAGCGTCTGAAATAACCGGCTGACCCCAACTGTTCCGGGGTGGCGGTGAGCAGCAGAACACCGGGGGTACGCTCGGCCAGTGCCGCGACCAGTGCGTATTCCGGGCTGACCTGTGATTCTGACCAGGCCAGATGATGGGCTTCGTCAACCACCAGCAGATCCCACTGGCCATCCAGCACGGCACGTCGGGTCGCATCACAGGAGACTAGCAGGTTCAGCGAACAGAGTGCCTGCTGTTCGCACTGAAAAGGATTGGCGTCAGGATCTGGCTCAAAACAGTCACGATCGAACAGCGCGAAGCGCAGATTAAAGCGCCGTCGCATCTCCACCAGCCACTGATGCAGCAGCGGTTCGGGCGTGACCACCAGGATGCGTTGCGCCCGTCCAGTCAGCAGCATCCGGTGTAGGATCAGCCCGGCTTCGATGGTTTTGCCTAGCCCGACTTCGTCTGCCAGCAGCACACGCGGCGCATCGCGCCCTGCCACCTCTGCCGCGAGAAAGAGCTGATGTGGAATGAGTGCAACCCGTGCGCCCACGAGTCCCAACACTGGTGAATCAGCTTCTCGCATCCCCTGCAGCCAGGTCTGGTAACGCAGACTGAACCAGTCATCGCTGTCGAGTCGCACGGATAGCAGACGCTGCCGTGGACGGTTGAGGCGCAGACGGTCATCCAGTTCAGATTCCGGGAGTTCGCGGACACTCCCGTCTGACGTCTCGCAGCGATAGCGAAACAAACCATCATGCAATCTGGCCTCGATCACCCTGAACGCCTGCCCGGTACGATTGCGGATACGCTCGCCTGGAGTCAGTTCAACCCGCGCCAGTGGCGCATCCTGCATCGCATACAGTCGCGTTTCACCGGTCGCAGGCCAGGCGATCCGCACATGGCGTCCTGCGACAGACTCGACCAGCCCCAGCCCCAGCTCGCTCTGGGTTTCGCTCAGCCAGCGCTGGCCGGGTAAAAAATCGCTCCATTCAGGCAAAGGCGTAGTCCAGCGCCAATCCGGCAAAGATCATCATGCCGAGATAGTTGTTATTCAAAAACGCCTGAAAACAGCCCGATTTTTCGCGTTTACGGATCAGCACCTGCTGGTAGATCGCAAACAGTGCAGCCACGGCAAGTCCGCAAAAGAAGAACGCGCCACGCCCCAGCGTCCATCCGATCCAAATCAAGAGACTGAAAAACAGGAGTTGCAGCAGACCGATGACTAGACGGTCATGCCGACCGAAGAGGATCGCTGTCGATTTGATGCCGATCTTCAGATCGTCATCCCGATCAACCATCGCATACTGTGTATCGTAGATCAGCGCCCAGATCAGCGTGGCGATAAACAGAATCCAGGCATACCCCGGAATCTTGCCGGTGACTGCCGTGAAAGCCATGGGAATCGCCCAGCCGAAGGCCGCGCCGAGAAACAACTGCGGGATATGCGTGAAACGTTTCATGAAGGGATAGATGACGGTGAGCAGCAGCGCCACCACTGACAGCGCCACCGTCTGCCAGTTCAACTGGAGTACCAGACCAAAGGCCAGCAGACTCAACATCACAAACACTACGACGGCTTCTGTTGGCGTTGCCCCGCCGGTAGCCAGCGGGCGCTGCCGGGTACGTTCAACATGGCCATCGACCCGGCGGTCGGCAAAATCGTTGATCGCGCAGCCCGCCGAACGCATCAGCACCACGCCCAGGATGAAGATCAATACCACGAACCAGGGCGGATGTCCGTCACCCGCCAGCCACAGCGCCCAGAGTGCAGGCCACATCAGCAGAAAGGCGCCAATTGGACGGTGCAGACGCACCAGAACCAGATAGGTATCAAGACGCTCACGCCACGTCAGCGGACGAGGCTGGCCGATTTTTACTTTAGGAAAAGTCATATCGCGGGTCTTTGATTGTCGTCAGCGGTTAGCTTGATGCATGACTGCATCGTTGCACAGACAAAACATCTATGAGAAATCCATGATGATTCAGTTTGCGAGATTGAGCTTCAGCGAGCGGATAATGTCTTTCCGGGTTTTTGGAAGAAACTGACGCGGGATGCAGAAATGGAACTGCCAGAGCGCATTGCGGTAGGGTTCCGAGCGGTCATCGGAGATAAGCCGCCAGTCGGGGTTTTCCGAGGGACTAAAGTGTCCGTCGAGACCATAAGCGAAAACCTTATATCTGCCCTTTGGGGTGCAACGGATTCCCTCATACGACAGATTGCGGGTGCCGCTGCCCGACTCGGCAATGAGGGTATAACGCACCACCTGATCTGATCCGACCTGAAGGTTTCTGCTGTCGATAAAATAGCGGAAACGCCTCGTAGAGCCGTCGATCTGGAGTTCGACCAGATCCGTATCCTGAGGCCAGGGTGGAAACTGAGCTGTTCCTTCCTGCCAGGGTTTACCGGGTTCGACGCTTGCCGGGGCGCGTGGCGTCACATCCGGGATGAAGGCGTTTTCTTCTGCCATGCTTGGCGTGATGGCAACCAGCAGCAGCGGGAGCAACAGCAGATGAGCAACATTGATGGTCATCCCGGTTGCGCCTCAGATATCCCGCAACAGCGCGTTGATGCCGACCTTGCTGCGGGTTTTAGCATCGACCTGCTTGATGATCACCGCGCAATAGAGGCTATGACTGCCGTCTTTCGCAGGCAGGTTGCCTGAGACCACCACCGCGCCGGGCGGGATACGGCCATAGGTAATTTCGCCGGTTTCACGGTTGTAGATCTTGGTGCTCTGGCCAATGTAGACACCCATCGAAATCACCGCGCCCGCGCCGACGATGACGCCTTCGACGACTTCGGAGCGTGCGCCGATAAAGCAGTTGTCTTCGATGATGGTCGGTGCAGCCTGCACCGGCTCCAGCACTCCGCCGATACCAACCCCGCCGGAGAGATGGACGTTTTTGCCGATCTGAGCGCAGGAACCGACCGTCGCCCAGGTATCGACCATGGTGCCGGAGTCGACATAGGCGCCGATGTTGACATAGGACGGCATCAGTACACAGCCTGGCGCGATATAAGCACCCCGACGTGCGGTCGCGGGCGGCACGATGCGCACCCCGCCGTCGCGGAATTCACGCGAATTGGTGTCGGCGTATTTGGAAGCAACCTTGTCGTAATAGTTGGTGAAGCCACCCTTCATGAAGGCGTTATCTTCAATGCGGAATGACAGCAGCACCGCTTTCTTGATCCAGTCGTTGACGATCCAGTCGCCGTCGCGCTTCTCAGCGACCCGCAGTTCGCCCCGATCCAGTCGCTCAATGGTGTCCTGCACCGCATCGCGGACATGGGTCTCAACATTACGTGGCGTGATCTCGGCGCGGCGCTCGAAAGCGGCGGCGATGATAGTCTGCTGGTCGGTCATGATGGCGTGATTCCTTCAGATGTGATGAGTGAAGCCTGTGCCGCTTCAAAAGGGTATTTCGTTGAACATTAACGGCCTGCTGCAAGCCGCTCGACACCGCGCCGGATGCGCCATGCGGCATCCACGCATTCATCGAGCGGCGGCACCAGCGCCAGCCGGATGCGGTGAGCGCCGGGATTACTGCCCTCGACTGTGCGCGACAGAAAGCTGCCGGGCAGAACGCTGAGGTTTTCCTCGGCATAGAGTCGCCGGGCAAAGTCAGTATCCGGGATCGGCGTTTCTGGCCACAGATAAAACCCGGCGGTCGGGCGCGGCATGGGCAGAATGTCACCCAGAATATCGAGGACGGCGGCGAATTTATCGCGGTAACGCTGACGATTGTCGCGCACATGGATCTCGTCGCACCAGGCGGCGGCGCTGGCCGTTTGCACCGGCAGTGACATGGCGCAGCCATGATAGGTTCGATAGGTAAAAAACTGCCCGATCAGATCAGCATCTCCGGCGACGAAGCCCGAACGCAATCCGGGTGCGTTAGAGCGTTTGGACAGACTATGGAAGACCAGACAACGACTGAAGTCAGTCTGTCCAATTGCCGCTGCAACCTGGAGTAGACCAGACGGGGGTGTGCTCTCATCCAGATAGATCTCTGAATAGCATTCATCCGAAATAATCACGAAATCATGACGGTGTGCCAGTTCGATCAGACGGGCAAAGAGCGTCGGCTCGAAAACCGCCCCAGTCGGATTTCCCGGCGAGCAGATATAGAGCAGTTGACAACGCTCCCAGGTGGCTGTGTCGATGGCATCGAAATCCGGGATGAAGCCATGTTCAGCAGTGCAAGCCAGATAACGCGGTTTGGCTCCGGCGAGCAACGCCGCGCCCTCATAGATCTGATAGAACGGATTAGGCATCAGCACCAGCGGATCGCGTGAGCGGTCAATCAGCGCCTGAGCGATGGCAAAGAGTGCCTCGCGGGTGCCATTGACTGGCAGGATCTGCGATTCAGGATCGATGCCAGCGCCGCCAGCGGTGGCGAGCTGGAACCGAGCCGTCAGCCAGTCGGCAATGGCCTCGCGTAATGCTGGCGTACCACGAGTAGTCGGATAAATGGCCAGTTGATGCAGATGCGCGATCAGCGTCTCAGTGATCAACGCCGGGGTTGGGTGCTTGGGTTCGCCAATCTGTAGGGCGATATGCTCCTGATCCGAAGCAGTCTGAAGACCCTGTTTCAGCGCGGCGAGTTTCTCAAACGGGTAGGGCTGAAGCAAGCTCAGATCAGGATTCATGGTAGGAGATTCAGACCTTGCTGATGCGGTTGTCTGTGACGATCACATGAAGGCAGAAGTATAGTGCAAGGCTGGACTAGGCTCCATGCCCAAGGACAATCGCGGCCTGGGTGAAGCGCAAGAGCGCCGTTAATTCTCATCGCCTCATCGTTGAGAATCGCCCGGAGTTTGCCGAGATGGATAAATGATGCGGGCTGCCGAATCAGGTGAGAAAGATCGCTTCATCCTCAGCCCAGACATGGGTGCAGAGCCGGGGATGACGGTCAAATCAGCTCGGAATTAGCCGTGCCCGTGTGCCACGCTTTCAGCACAGGGTGCGGTAGCAATGAGCGTACCGCCTAAGTAGCGCTCTAGCGATTCACGCACCGTGCCGCTCGCGCCGGTGGCGGTTTTGATGCCAGCCTGCTTAAAGAACTCGATCGCGCGTCCACCCATGCCACCGCTCAACATGACATCAGCGTTCTGCTGCTTGATAAACGTGGGAATTTGACCTGGTTCATGAGCTTCGGCAAAGGGGTTGGCAATGTCCTGAGTGGCGGTCACGGCACCGTTTTCAAGCTCGACCAGAATGAAGTAAGGGGCATGTCCAAAATGCTGGGCGACCTGGCTGTCAAGCCCTTGGCTGGTTTCGGCAGTAATGGCGATTTTCATTTTAAAGCTCCGGTTTGTTGAATGATGAATACTTGTTATGGTCATGCCGATAGCACTGCCGCCACGCGCTCCCAGATTGCAGATAGCGCAAGGCTGGCAGGGGCATCGGGGCAGAATGCCGTCACTGACTCGCCTGCGATCATGGCGCTGGCAATGGTTAAATCGAACGGGATCTGGCCAACAGTGGTAATTCCCTGAGCGCGGCAAGCGTCTTCAATGTCCTGCGTGCCTGCCGGATACACATCGGCTTTATTGATGCAGACCAAAGCTGGTACGCCAAAGTGCTGGACGGTTTGCAATGCACGGCGCAGGTCGTGGAGACCGGCAACCGTCGGCTCAGTCACCAGTAACGCCAGATCTGCGCCGGACACGGCAGCGATGACCGGGCAGCCAATGCCTGGCGGCCCATCCACGATGACGAGTTGACGTTGCTTATCCAGTGCCTGCTGGCGGGCGCGCTGTCTGACCTGAGTCACCAGCTTGCCGGAATTTTCCTGCCCCGGATAGAGATGCGCATGGTGGAGCGATCCATAGCGGCTTTCGGACAGCGTGCATTCCCCGATCGTTTGCTCCTGCATACTGATACTTGCGGTCGGACACTGGTAGACGCAGGCGGCACAACCATCACAGGCGATGGGGTCGATTACAAACTGCCCCTTGCTCTCGATGATCGCATCGAAACGGCAGACTGACTCGCAATCGCCGCATGTCACGCAGCGATCCTGATCGATTACCGCGATCTGCCCGCCACGAAACGGCTGACTGTCGAGGACATCAGGCTGAAGCACGAGTTCCAGATTGGCGGCGTCCACATCCGCATCGACCAGCAGCATCTGACCGGCAAAGCGTCCCTGAGCGGCCAGATGCGCAAAGGCGGCCGTGACGCTGGTTTTGCCAGTACCACCTTTGCCACTGAGGATGACGAGCTGCTTCATGCGTTCATCCTGGCGACGATGCGCTCCAATAGATCTTTAAATAGAGTCCGGTATTCCGGCGCGGCATCCACCAACGTCTGACCGCTGGCGAGTGCTTCGGCGATGCGCCGTTCCAACGGGATGCGCAGCAGAATCGGTAGATTCTGCACGGCACAATAGGTGTCGATGGCATCATCGCCAATCCCGTCGCGGTTGATCACAACCCCTGCAGGCAGATCGAATTCACGCGCAATCGCCGCTACCTGTTTGAGATCGTGCAGGCCAAAGGGCGTGGGTTCGGTGACGAACAGCACGAACTCCGCACCGCGCATCGTCTCGACCACTGGGCAGGAAGCACCGGGTGGAGCGTCGCGGATTTCGAGCGGTTGGCGCGGCGCGTCACAGGTCGCTGGCATCGCTTCCGGCGTCCATTTTTTCAGCTCGCGCAGGATGGGCACACCCATCGCCTGACCGACATTCATTACGCCCTGTGCAAATGCGATGCCCTCCGGCGTTAGACCAGTGTCGATCACGCCAATGACGGACAATTGTTCGCTGATCGCCTGTTCCGGGCAGATCAGGGTGCAACTGCCGCAACCGTGACAGAGATCGTCGAACACCAGGACGGTCTGACCAACCACGGCAATCGCATGAAACTGGCAGACTTCGGCGCACTTGCCGCAGTGCGTACAGGCTTGCGTATCGACCCTCGGCACGAGAATGCCAACCTCCCGTTGGGTGGCCAGTGCGGGATGAAGGAAGAGTGCAGCATTGGGCGCTTCGACATCACAGTCGAGAAAACGCACGGAATAGGCTTCTGCGGCCACCTGCGCCAGACTGGTGGAAACCGTGGTCTTGCCCGTGCCACCCTTGCCGCTGGCAACAACGATACGCATGGAGATTAGCCTCCGTGATGGCCGCCATGGGTGGCATCATCGGCAGTCGCTAAATGCCCCGATTTGAAGGCCGTCAAGATGTCCGCCGCCGTGCGCCCGTCATGACCCGACGCGAGAAAACGCTGGATATTTGCCGCCGCAAGCGTGGTATAGGCTTTGGGGCCATAGGCACCGCTCACGATTGCCTGTGCGCCGAGTTGCGCAATGAACTGGGCGGCCTGTACTCCAGCACCGCCCGATGCTGACAATGCTGGATTCGCATGAACCGTCCAACTGCCGGTGTCGGTGTCCACCAGACAGAACGATGCAGCGCGCCCGAAGCGAGCATCAAAGGGTGAATCAAGTGTTTGGCCAGTGATCGAGATGGCAAGTTTCATAGTTCTGTCCTGATGTTGGGTGAATCGTGCTGCGGCGCATCTAGGCAATCTGTCAGTCTTTGCGTGTCAAGCGCTGCCAGCCATGAAAGCGCGAAGCCGGTAGTTCTGGGTAGGCATGGGGCGCGGACGTAGCGCCGCAGAGGCAAAAGGGCGGTGCCCCGAACTGTGGGGCGATAGGCGAGCACATCCGACACGCCGTCAAGTTATTCGTGTCGGGTATCACGAGCGCAAACGCGATACTCTGCTGCGCTGAAAAACTGTTGCATCGTGAATTTTTTATTTTGATATTCAGTATTCTAGTGCTTTCTCTAGGCAAATGACGCTGATATTTATCAATGCAAAATAAGCCTAAGGAAACTCTGGGCAGACGGCGCCGCTCGTCGAGCGCGCCAAGCTCGCCGAAGGCCTTGATCATCGTTCCGGCCACCCCCTACACGGCAATGGGTAGAAGGTAGATCGGTTTCGGAGGCCGGGGTCGTCGACGTGCCGGGGATGGAGGCATCGGCATTCGTTCCAACAGTTGCTCGAAAAGCGGTGTGGGTG
>CAIUAY010000220.1 GCA_903897335.1 uncultured Chromatium sp.
CCCTGCGCCGCGAGGCCAAAGCGTGGGCCGAACGCCGCAATGCCTCCCAAACCGGCGTGGACTGGCAGTTCACCACCGAAGACGCCCGCATCAAACTCAAACGCCTCTACCCACAAGTTAAGCTGGAATGATCTACTACCCATGATCCCCAATCACCCCAACATCGCCTGAGCGTCACAGTTTGCCAGAATGTGATGCTGTCCTACAGCGTCAGATGCTGCTGGGCTTGCTGTAACTGCGCCTGATAGAGCCGGGCATAGGCACCCTGCTGTTCCAGTAGCGTGGCGTGGGTACCAACTTCAATGATGCGTCCGCGATCCAGCACCACGAGGCGGTCGGCGCGGCGCAGCGTACTGAGCCGGTGGGCGATGGCGATGGTGGTGCGACCCTGGGTCAGGTTGTCGATCGCGCCCTGTATCGCTTGTTCGGTTTCGGTATCGACCGATGAGGTCGCCTCGTCGAGGATCAGGATCTGTGGATTGGTCAGCAGGGCGCGGGCAATGGAGATGCGTTGACGCTCGCCGCCAGAGAGCGACTGGCCACGCTCGCCGACCAGTGAATCATAGCCATCCGGCAAGCGTAGGATGAACTCGTGGGCACTGGCGGCACGGGCGGCGGCCATGACTTCGGCACGGCTGGCAGCAGGATGGCCATAAGCGATGTTGTCGGCGATCGTGCCATAGAACAGGAACGGCTCCTGTAGCACGATGCCAATGTTGCGCCGGTAGGCTTCGACCGGAAAGGCGCGGATATCGACGCCGTCCACCAGCAGTTGCCCCTCGGCGACATCGAAGAAGCGGCAGATCAGATTGACCAGCGTGGTCTTGCCCGCGCCGGTGTGACCGACTAGACCGATCATCTCGCCCGGACGAATCGCTAGATTGATGTCATGCAGGACGCGCCGTGGCCCATAGTTAAAAGACATCCCGCGAAATTCGATGGCACCTGTCACCCGTCCCGGCTGCACGGGGTGGCTCGGCTCCGGGACGCTAGGCATCCGATCCAGTATTTCGAACACGCGGTGCGTGGCGGCGGCGGCTCGCTGCACCGCGCCGACCAGTCGGCTGAGTGTTTCCAGCCGCGCATAGAAGCGACCGATATAGGCGACGAAAGCCGTCAGAACGCCGACGGTGACATGATCCTGCGCGACCTGCCAAACCCCAAAGCCCCAGACGACCAGTAGCCCCAGTTCGGTGAGAAAGGTCACGGTTGAACCGAAAAACGACCAGAGCGTATTGACCCGGGTGTTGATGGTGACGACGTTTTCATTGGCTTGATTGAAACGCTCGATTTCGCGCTGTTCCTGGGTAAAGGCTTTGACCACGCGGATGCCGGGGATGGTGTCGGCCAGCACGCTGGTCATCTCGGCCCAGGCACGGCTGCCGCGCTCGAAGCCGTGACGCAGACGTGCCCGCACCCGCTGCACCAGCCAGGCAATCAGCGGAAAGGGTGCGAGTGTCGCCAGCGCCAGCGTCGCGTCGATGGAAAACAGCACCACTGAGACCATGATGATGGTGAGCAAGTCATTGAGCAGATCAAGCAGGCTGACTGACAGAAAATAGCAGAGTCGTTCGGTGTCGCTGCCGATGCGCGACATGAGATCGCCGGTGCGCTTGCCGCCGAAGAACTCCAGCGACAGCGCCTGGAGGTGAGCATAGGTCTCGCTGCGGAGATCGGCGCTGATGCGCTCGCTAACCACGGCCAAAACATAGGTGCGACCCCAGCCAAGCAGCCAGGCCAGCAGCGCCGCCCCGGCCAGACCGCTCAGATAGAGCATGGCCAGATGCGTGTCGAGCGGTGCGCCGGTACTCTGGTGCGGAATCAGCACCTCATCGAGCAGCGGCATGGTGAGATAGGGCGGCACCAGGCTGGCGGCGGTGCAGGCCAGCATCAGACCGAAGCCCAGCGCGATGAGTCCGGCGCGAGGACGGGCGAAACGGGTGAGCCGCCACAATGAACGCCCCGGTGGTGGAAGCGGTGGCGCGGTGCAGAAAGCACAGTCAATCTGACCGAAGGCAATGACGCCGCCACAGGTCGGGCAGACGGTGCCCTGTCCCTCATTTTCTTCCACCGACCTGCCCTGAAGCCGGTCAATGGCTGCCGTGCAGTGCTGCGCGAACTGTCCGGCGGCGGACTGGCAGGCCGCCGTGTAGCGCCAGTAGGCCAGCCGTCGTTCTGCGTCCAGCAGTTCCAGTTGTCCCGCGCTGCCGCGCTGCACGATCCGAACCTGTTCCAATTCGGCCAGCGGCCAGGAGATCCAGGCGCTATCAGGCGCTGTGGGGTCTGAACCGAGCAGCCGCTGCGCGGTAAGACAGAGAAAGCCCGTGCTGTAATGGAGCTGCTGATTGAGATCAACCAGCAACCAGGCCAGCGGACTCTCGCCTGCCGCAAGCTGCGACTGGAGTGCATCCAGCCAGGGTGTTGGCGGGCTGCGTGGGATGTCCCAGTGAGAAGTTTGAGGATCTGTTGGAGATGCTGGTTTGGCCACGATACGTTCAAAATCCACGCAAACAATTGAGCGCCGGCCGCATGACCGGTCACAGCCAATGGTCGCACTTGGTTTGCGGCTTTACCAGAGAAAGCGGCTCCCGTTTGCTGTAGATCTCGACATTTGACACCCTCCGTCATAGCATGACGCACGACCTCCCAACCCCGACCTGCGCCCGTTGCCAGTCGCTGTTGTGGCGCATGGATGGTCGGGCATCAATCGCATCGCGGGCGCACGATGGGTGCTGATCCAGGTTCCCTTTGAGGTTCTGAGGCGACGGTTGACATCATGTTGTCAACGCACTCAGTCTTCCTTGAAGACTAACGCCCGTGCCCTTGCGTGTTGGGTCAGATCGAGTGGATATCCGCAGAGTGCGTGTGTTGCGTGGCCCCAACCTCTGGGCCGATTTTCCCGTCGTTGAAGTCTGTTGTGATCTGTCCGGTCACCCGCCTGACCAGATTCTGGAGTCGTCGATATCCCTGTATCCGCGCCTGAGCCGCTGGCTGCCGGGTCTGAAACGTCTGCGCCGGTTGCCGCGCACTGATTCACCACCCCGTCACGAACGCTGGCTGGCGCAGATGTTTCTGGAAACGATTCTGGAACTGGCCGCGCAAGTCGGCGAGCGTCCAACCTTCGCCAAACTGCGGCACACCTCGGAAGCAGGCGTCTATCTGCTAGCTTTTCAGGCGCACGATGACCTGCCGACCGCAAATTGCGTGGAGACCGCGCTAGCGCTGGTGACAGCGGCTCTGGGCGAGACGCACTGTGACGCTCAGGCGCTACTGGGGGCGTTACATGTCCAGACCCGGGAGGCGGCTCCCAGCCCGACCTGTGCCGCGCTGATGACCGCCGCCAGAATGCGTGGAATTCCGGTGCGCCGACTGTCTGGCGAGGTGCTTCAGCTCGGCTACGGCGTTCGTCAGCGGCGTCTGCTTTGTACCGGTCAGGTTGCGCTCGATCCCGTGACCACGCATCTGACCCGAAACCGCGACCTGCTTGACACCCTGCTGGCCGCAACCGGCCTGACCTGCACCGAGACCCCCGTCACGGATTCGCACTATCGCATTCTGGTGGTGGGACGGCGCGTTCTGGCCGCGCTCTGGTGGCAGCCGGGAGCAGATGGCAGCGCTGCCACGCTGACGGATGTGACGAGCCTGATCCATGAGGAGATCCGTCTCCATGCGCTAGATGTCGCACGGACACTGGGTCTGGAAATGGCGGAGGTGCGAGTCGTGGCCGTGGACATCAGCCGTCCGCTGAAATCCCAGGGCGGACAGGTGAGTGACATCATCGCGTCCCCGCCGCTTGATGGCTATCTCGATACCGTGCCATCCATCGCTGACGCCGTGCTTGAGATGCTCTACCGACCCGGCGAGACCGGACGCATCCCACTGGTGGCGGTGTCCGGCACCAACGGCAAGACCACCGTGACCCGGCTGATCGCGCATGGACTCAGTGTCTCCGGTCGTTTTGTCGGCATGACCTGTACCGATGGTATCTATCTGGCCGACCGGCGGATCGACACCGACGACTGTGCCGGCCCACAGAGCGCCCGGCTGGTGCTGCTCAATCCACAGGTCGACGCGGCAGTGCTGGAGACCGCTCGGGGCGGCATCCTGCGCGAGGGCTTAGGCTTCGATGCCTGCTCGGTGGCCGTCGTCACCAATATTGGCGAAGGGGATCATCTGGGTCTGGGCTGGATCGACACGGTGAGTGAACTAGCCGAAGTGAAACAGACCGTGGTGCGCGGAGTGGCGTCCTGGGGCACCGCCGTGCTGAATGCCGATGACCCGCTGGTTGCCCGCATGGCGCGTCACTGCAAGGGCGAGGTGCTGTTTTTTGCGCGTGATGACCGTCATCCACTGATTCTCCGGCAGCGTCGAGCCGGTAGGCGGGTCGTTTTCGTGCGTGGACAGGCGCTGATTCTGGCCACTGGCGCTCAAGAATGGACGCTGCTTCATCTGGGCAGCATCCCGCTCACCCGCGACGGGCAGATCGGCTTTCAGGTCGAGAATGCGCTGGCTGGCGCGGCGGCGCTGTGGGCGCTGGATCTCCCGCTGGAGACACTGGCCACGGCGCTGGAAACCTTCGGAGCGGATCTCGACAAGAGTCCTGGGCGTTTCAATGTGCTGGCCATCAATGGCGCGACCGTCGTCTTCGACTATGGCCACAACCCCTCTGCGCTGCTAGCTATGATTAATGCGCTTACGGTTTTTCCGCACCGGCGGCGGCTGGCGGTCTATTCGGCAGCCGGAGACCGGCGCGATGCCGATCTGATCCGTCAGGGCGAGATCCTTGGTCATGCCTTTGATCAGGTCATTCTCTACGAGGATCACTACATCCGTGGCCGTCTGCCGGGCGAGATCATGTCGCTGTTCAGCCAGGGGCTGGCGGCTGGCGAGCGGGTGAGTGAGATACAGACCATTCATGGTTGGCAACATGCCGTCGATGCGGCACTGTGGCTGGCTCAGCCAGGCGACCTGTTGCTGATTCAGGCAGATGTCATCGACGAGACTGTCGAGTATGTGCGCCGCCGTCTGGCCGCGTCACCCTATTGGGAGTCAAACCCGCCGCACTACCCACCACTCCAGACGACACCCACCGACCAGACTGACTGGCACACGCCGGACACCCGATACCTGACAACTGACAACTGAAACAATGCTGACCATCCGACATCACTGGGTGCTGCGCGGCCCGAACATCTGGGCGCATTTCCCGGTCATCGAACTGCGCCTGGAACTGGGCGCGATCAAAGATACTTCTTCCGACGAGATTCCAGGCTTCAATGACCGGCTCAAATCCTGGTTGCCATCGCTGATCGAGCACCGGTGCAGCATCGGCGAGCGCGGCGGTTTCTTTCAGCGTCTGGATCGCGGCACCTACATGGCGCACATCCTGGAGCATGTGACGCTGGAGCTACAAACCCTGGCCGGAACGCCGGTTGGCTATGGCCGCGCCCGCGAGACCGACGAAGATGGCGTGTATCGGGTCGCCATCGAATATCAGGAAGAATCGCTGGGTCTGGCGGCAATTGCCCTGGCGCGTAAATTGCTGTTGGCCGCCATCCAGGATCACCCCTGCGACGTGACCGGCGGGGTCGAGCGTCTGCGCGAGCTGTGTCATGACCTGCGGCTGGGGCCAAGCACCACTGCCATCGCCGAAGCCGCCCGTGCCCGCCAGATTCCAGTGCGGCGTCTGGGTGCTGACAATCTGCTGCAACTGGGCTGGGGTCGTTATCAACGCCGCGTCTGGACGGCTGAAACCGACCGTACTGGCGCCATCGCCGAGGCCATCGCCAAAGACAAGGAACTGACCCGGCGGTTGCTGGCTGCGGTTGGCGTCCCGGTACCCGAAGGCCGCGACGTCGCCAGCGCCGAGGATGCCTGGCAGTTTACGCAGGAACTGGGCGCGCCAGTCGTCATCAAGCCGCGTGATGGCAATCATGGCCGTGGCGTTACCGCCAATCTGACCAGCCGTGAGTCGATCATCCATGCCTTTGCTGCCGCCCGCGAAGAAGGTTCGTCGATTCTCTGCGAGCGTTATATCAATGGGGCAGATCATCGCCTGCTGGTGGTTGGTGGACGACTGGTTGCTGCGGCGCGGCGCGAACCCGCGCAGGTGACGGGCGACGGTCAGTCATCGATCCGCGAGCTGGTCGCTGCCACCAACCGCGATCCACGCCGCAGCGCCGGTCATGCCACCATGTTAAGCCTGATCGAACTCGACGCGACTGCACTTGCCGTGTTGGCTGAACAGGGGCTGACGCCCGACTCAGCGCCTGCTGCCGGACAGCGGATTCTGCTGCGTCACACGGCCAATCTCAGCACCGGCGGCACCGCGACCGATGTTACCGATCAGGTGCATCCGGCAGTCGCGGCTCGGGCGCTGGATGCCGCGCAGATGGTCGGGCTGGATCTGGCCGGAATCGACATCCTCGCGGCGGATATCAGCCAACCTCTTGAAGCACAGGGCGGCGCCATCGTCGAAGTCAACGCCGGACCGGGGCTACGGATGCATCTGGAACCCTCCACCGGTCAGCCGCGTCCGGTCGGCGCGGCCATCGTTGAACTGCTATTTCCTGACGATGCCACCAGCCGCATTCCCGTGATCGCCATCACCGGCACCGGCGCCACCGCAACCGCCCGACTGATCGCCCGCCTGCTCGCCGGACGCGGCGATCTGGTGGGTCTGGCCACGGTGAATGGCCTCTTCGTCGGCGAGCGCTGCATCGATCCGCAGGACAGCACCGATCCGGAAGCGGCGCGGCGGCTGCTGATGAATCCACGGTTGGACAGCGCGGTACTGGGTCTGGCGGCGGGAGCCATACGACGCGAAGGTCTGGGATTTGACCGCTGTCAGGTCGGCATCGTGACCGGAATTGGCGCGACGTCGCCGGTCGCGCAGCCAGGTATCGAGACCCTGGACGCGCTGGCGCAGGTCAAACGTTGCGTGCTCGAAGCCGTCTTGCCGGATGGCGTCTGCGTCCTCAATGCCACTGATCCGCAGGTCGTCGGCATGGCTAACGCTTGTCCCAGTCGTCGGATCTGGTTTTCCAGCGCAGCGTCGGCGCTGCTCGCTGACCAGCTTGCTCAGGGTGACTGGGCGGTGCTGGAACGGGAAGGATCGATCATGCTGGCGATAGGTGAAACGGTCGAAACGCTGTTGTCACTTACCAGCGTTGATCCGACACAGGAGATCGAGCCGCTGCTGGCCGCCGTCGCCGCTGTCTGGGGACTGGGTCTGTCACCTGAGCTGATCCGTGCGGGGGTCAAACTTTAGGAACTGGGGAACTGGGTCGTCATGAGGATCAGGTCGTCTCCTCGCATCCAACGCAACTACATCGGCTGCGCCTTCCGCATGGCGTTTGCGCTAACTCAGTGGCCGCAGCCAGTGGCCGCAGCGCAAAGAAGCGTTACGTCATCATGACGCCATCGTCTGAGGTCGCAATGCCCGCGTCGCGGTCAAGGTCGAGTGCGTGGACGACCCGCTGACAGAGTTCGGCGGGCGTCCGTGCAATGAGTTCTTCGGGAATTCCAGCATTCAGCACCAGATGCTGGTGATCCTCGAAGCCGTAAGACACCATAAGTGGGTGCATCCCGGAACCGACGGCGGCGCGGAAATCCTTGCGCTCGTCACCGCAGGCATAGCTCTTGGCTGGATTGATTTCAAATTGTCCCCGGATCGTCCTGAACGGCATGGTCTTGTCCTGAGCCAACGGGACATGGACGAGAAAATCAAGCGCATCCGTCTCGATGTCATGACGCTGGAACAAGCAGCGCAGCGTCTCTTCGGGATGATGAGTGATGTTGCGGGTGACGATGCCAACTTTAAGGCGGGGCGCCTGAATCAGTCGCTGGATGAGCGCGGAAATGCCCGGAAACAGTTGTGCATCTTCCCGGTACACCTCGGTAAGGGTCGCAATGAGTGCGTGACGTTTGCGTTTGCCAAGCTGCTTGCTCAGATTTTTGGGGAAGACTTTGACGCCACCCATGTATTTAAAGAGGTGTCGGCGCTTCTGAAAGGTCTCCAGATCGCCCAGTTCCATGCCAAGCTGCGAGAAAGTTGCGGCAATGGCATCGAAAGCATTAATCGTGGTGCCATCAGCGTCGAGAATGATCAGGCGATCGCGGCTGTACATCGTGAGAAACGGGATGCTCGCTTAGGGCAATGATCGGATGGCATTGAGTGCGGCATCATAGCGGACTCGCAGCGTTTCTGGCAGACCTGATGTTTTCGCGCCCTGACAGCCGCCGACATCCTGCAAGAGGGTTGCAAAATCCTGTTCGAGACGTTGTTGGGCGCGACGATAGTCCTGTTCTGGAAACAGCTCATCCTTGACCGTTAGCACAGTGAGACGAAACTTGGTCGCAACCAGTTTGTTCAGATTCTCGGTGCGGCGTTCGGAGAGATCGCCGCGACAGCGGGAGTACAGCAAGTCCAGTGCAGACGCCGCCTCGACCGCTTCCACCAGGAGTGTTTGGGTGGTCGCGTCAAGGCCATCGAGCGCTTCGGTCGCGTCTGGGGTAGCGGCTAACCCTGCCAGCAGGCAGACCATGCCCAGGAACAGTTGGTGGCTGGCCGACGATGCGCTGAAGGTGCCAGTTGCGCGTCCGCCGAACACACTCAGCTCCGTCCATACACGGGAATCGCGGCACCCGTGATGCTGCGAGCCGCATCCGAGGCCAGGAAAAGGATGACATCGGCCACCGCGTCGAGCGCAACCCAGTTGGCATGATCCTGGTCAGGCATCGCCGCACGGTTGATAGGTGTATCGAGCGTGCCGGGCAGGATGCAGTTCACCGTGATGCCCTGATGCTTCAGTTCATCGGCGAGACTTTCGGTGAGGGTGATGACTGCGGCCTTGGAGGCGCAGTAAGGTGCCATGTGGCCACTGCCCTTGGTGGCGGCGCGGGCAGCGATCGTGATGATGCGTCCGCCGCCGAACTCCAACAGTCGCGGAACCGTGGCGCGAACACAGTGAAACAGGGTGCGGGCGTTCAGATCCATCATCTTATCCCAGTCTGCGTCGCTGGTTTCGTGGAGTGGTGGCCCCATGGTAAAGCCACCAGCGAGGTTTGCAAGCACATGGATCTGGCCAAAATGGTCGCTGACCTGATCCACCATTGCTGAAACCGCCTGTGGCTGCAAGAGATCGGTCGGGAATATAGCAGCGTCAGCCATTGCTCCAAGATCCTGGAGCAAACTTTTGAGCGCGACCGGATCGCGGCTTACCAGCGCTAGTTTCGCGCCCTGCGCCGCGAAGGCGTGTGCGGTGGCGTGTCCCAGATGACCGGCGGCGCCGGTGATGATGACAGTCTTGCCGTTGAATTGATTCACGCGATCAGCTCCTTGCGAATAAAGGTTTGAAGCGGGTTCGGAAGCATTCCGGGAGAAGTCATGATGCGCTTAAGACATGGGGTATCTGCACGGCAGAACAACAGCCCGCTCGCAGTCATGGCCGCGCCTGCCGGTTTTCTTCCATCATGCGGTCGGTGTCGTGAGTCTGTATGATTCCCATCCGATCTCGATGCTGCAACGCCATGACCCGCTGACTGGAAATGGAAATCGAGTCCTGTGCTTGCCCGAGACATGAGTGCGGTTTCATGGCGGAGGATGGGGAACTGACATGATCGAAACGCTATTTTTGCTGTTGCCCCTGGCGGCGGCATCGGGATGGTGGCTGGCGCGGCGCGACATGCGGCTCAAACGTCAGGGTGTCGGAACCACGCATCCAGATTTTCTGCGTGGTCTGAACTATCTGCTGGAGGAACAGCCCGACAAGGCAATTGATCTGTTTCTCAAGCTCGCCGAGGTTAATGGCGAAACGGTTGAAACGCATCTGGCGCTCGGTAGTCTGTTCCGTCGCCGTGGCGAGGTTGATCGTGCCATCCGCATCCATCAGAATCTGATCGCTCGCAAGAATCTCAGTGCCGAACTGCGCGGTTATGCGTTGCTCGAACTTGGTCAGGATTATATGTGCGCCGGTCTCCTGGATCGTGCGGAGCTGCTGTTTCAGGAACTGGTTGAACTGGATCTGCACCGCCAGCGTGCGCTCCAGGCATTGCGTGACATTTACCAGCGCGAGCGTGACTGGGCAAAATGCCTTGAGGTCGCCGTGCAACTCATCCCATTGAGTGACCAGTCGCTGGCCGTCGAAATCGCGCACTATCACTGCGAACTCGCTGAAGAAGCGCGGCGCAGACAGGATCGCGAGGCGATGCTGCAGCAGTTGCGTCTGGCTCAGGAGGTTGATCCTAACGGCGTGCGCGCGGTCATGCTCGAAGGCCATGCGGCACTGGAAGACGGCGATCCGCAGCAGGCGGTGGTGCTGTTCCGGCAGGCCGCCAACCGGGGTGCAAATCATGTGGTCGAGATTCTGCCGACGCTGATCGACGCTTTGCATCAGTCTGGTCAGGATGACGTGCTGGGTCTGCTTGAAGACGTCGCCCGCCGCCATCCGAGTTCGCCCCTGATCCTGAGTCTCGCCGAGGTGCTGGCTGAAACGCAGAGCGTCGAGGCAGCGCTGGCGCTGTTGACCGACTACCTTGCCGGACATGCCGATCTGGCAGCGCTGGAGCGTCTGCTCGACCTGCAATCGCAGGTAGCGGATGATCGCGGGCGGTTTCGCGCCGGCGTGGTGCTGGCGGTGGCGCGTCATCTACTGGCGCGTCAACCTGTCTATCAATGCGAGCAATGTGGCTTTCAGGCACGTTCGCTGCACTGGCAGTGTCCCAGTTGTAAAGGCTGGGGAACCGTTGCGCCGGTGAAGCCAGACCCCATTACATAGAATTAATGTTTTTAAAACAATGAGTTAGTTATTCCGTGATCCAGTCAGTCAAGCCATCTGTCCGTCTTATCGTCGCGCTCGATTTTGCCGCGCAGTCACCCGCTCTCGCGCTGATCGATCAACTCGATCCAGCGCACTGTCGGCTGAAAGTCGGCAAGGAACTCTTCACCCGTCTGGGCCCTGCATTCGTGGAAACACTCCAGCAACGCGGGTTCGAGGTGTTTCTTGACCTTAAATTCCACGACATTCCGAATACTGTCGCGGCAGCCTGCGAGGCGGCGGCGGATCTGGGCGTGTGGATGGTCAACGTGCATGTGACAGGTGGTCAACGGATGCTGGAAGCTGCCCGCGAGCGTCTGAGCCGGATGACGCAGCCACCGCTTTTGATTGGCGTGACGGTGCTGACCAGTCTGGATGCCGCCGATCTGACTATGATCGGCTGTCCCGGCTCACCGCCTGAGCGGGTGCTGGCGCTGGCGCGGCTGGCTCAGTCAGCCGGTCTGGACGGAATTGTCTGCTCGCCACAAGAAGCGGCAGCGGTGCGTGAGGCGCTGGGGAATGACTGGTTGCTGGTGACGCCGGGAGTACGACCTGCCGGATCAGCAACTGGCGATCAAAAGCGGGTCATGACGCCCGTCGAGGCCATTGCCGCTGGAGCCAGCCATCTCGTCATCGGTCGACCGATCACCCAGGCGGCACGTCCATTGGACGTCATCAATCAAATTGAACGCGAGCTGGCAGGGCTTGATACGATTTAACGTCTGACCGTCATCTTGTGCTGGCCTTTCACGACGGATGGTCGAACACTTTTTTCATCATGGAGAACACCGCATGGCAACGATCCGTAAAGCCGTCTTCCCAGTGGCTGGTCTCGGTACCCGCTTTCTTCCGGCGACTAAGGCCAGCCCAAAGGAGATGATGCCGGTCGTCGATAAACCGCTGATTCAGTATGCCGCTGACGAGGCCGTCGCCGCTGGAATCGATCAACTGGTCTTCATCACCGGACGCAGCAAACGCTCCATCGAGGATCATTTCGATAAAGCCTATGAGCTGGAAGCGGAACTGAAAGAAGCAGGCAAGGACAAGCTGCTGGAGATCGTGCGCAATGTCCTGCCAGCGCCCGCCTCCTGCATCTATGTCCGTCAAGCCGAAGCACTGGGTCTGGGTCATGCCGTACTCTGCGCCAAGCCGGTCATCGGCAACGAACCCTTCGTGGTCTTGCTGGCTGACGACCTGATCCGCTCAAGCACAAAAGGTGTCGTGGAACAGATGACCGAAGTCCATGCGCGTTATGGCTGTAGCGTTCTCAGCGTTCAGGAAGTGCCGCGTGAGGAGACGCATAAATACGGCATCGTGGAAGTCGAAAAAGGACGCAATGGCGAGCTGCGCGTGATCTCGATCGTCGAAAAACCGGCACCGGCAGATGCGCCATCCAATCTGGCGGTGGTCGGTCGCTATCTGCTCACCCCGCGCATCTTCGATAAACTTGAACAGACCCGCGAGGGCGCCGGTGGCGAGATCCAGCTCACCGATGGCATCTACGATCTGCTTCAGGATGAGCATGTGATCGCCCATCCATTCGAGGGCAAGCGTTACGACTGCGGCAGCAAGCTCGGCTATCTGGAAGCCACCGTTGAATTCGGTCTTGCCCATCCCGAGCTTGGCGAACGGTTTTCAGCCTATCTGCGGGCGTTCAGGGAATAAGGCAGGTTTTTAGCAACTGGTCAGCAGGCACCCCGCGCCGCCATGGAAACACTCCTTCGCGTCACTGCGCTCAGTCGCTCATTTGGCAGCCATGCCGCCCTATCAGAGGCCAGCTTTTCTCTGGAGCGGGGTGAAGTTCTGGGTCTGCTCGGTTCCAATGGCGCGGGCAAAACCACCTGTCTGCGTCTGCTCAGCGGGATGCTGGCACCGACCAGCGGGCGCATCGAGATCTTGGGAATTGACCTGGCGCGTCACCCACTGGAAGCGCGACGCCATCTGGGCTATCTCCCTGAACACCCGCCACTCTATCCCGAACTGCGGGTTGATGAATACCTGGCTTTCTGTGCCCGGCTGCACCAGATCCCGCGTCGGCGCATCGCCACCGCCATTGCGGAAGCCAAATGCCGCTGCGGTCTCGAAGACAGCGGGCAGCGACTCATCGCCAAACTCTCGAAGGGATTCCGGCAGCGGCTTGGGATCGCGCAGGCGATCCTGCATCAGCCGCCTCTGCTGATTCTCGATGAACCAACTGAAGGACTCGATCCCTTCCAGATGCGTGCGCTGCGCGGTCTGATCCGCGAACTGGCGAGAGACTGCGGCGTGATCCTGTCAAGCCACCTGCTGCCTGAAGTACAGGCGGTCTGTGACCGTGTCGCCATCCTGCATCAGGGACGGATTCGGTTTAACGATTATCTGGCGACCGCACAGCCCATCTACGGCTGGCGGTTGCGTCTGGGCGCATCCTCGACCGTCGTCAAGCTCACTGATCTACCCGGAATCACCGGCGCGGTCGTGATGGGTGAGGATCGCTACCGGGTGTTACTGGAGGATGGCGTGGATTCGGCTGAACTGGCGCGACAGATCATCCAGGCCGGTTTCGAGCTGCATGAGCTGGTGCCGGAACGCAGTGACCTGGAACGCGCCTTTTTCGATCTGCTTGGCGTGGAGGAGCAAGGATGATCGGTGCCATGATTGGCCGTGAGCTGCGTGCTGGACTGGTGACGCCACTGCTCTGGATTCTGCTGAGTGTCGGACAGGTGATACTCGCCTGGATCTTTCTACAGGTCATCGAGAATTTTAGCGGTCTGGGCGCTGATGAGCGGGTCGCCACCCTAACCCAGGAACTCATGCTGAATCTCTTTGGTTTCGCTGCCGTGATTGCCATGCTGTCAGCGCCACTGCTGGCAATGCGGATGTTGAGCGGTGAGTTCCGCGATGGCAGTTTTGACCTGATCGATGCCGCGCCGATCCGTCTGAGTCAGGTCGTCATCGGCAAGTTTATTGGTTTGCTGCTGCTGATCAGCCCAGTCTGTCTGCTGCCCGCTGTCAATGTCCTGATGTTGACCGGCATCGGCGATCTGGATTTCGGTCAGGTTGCCACGGCCACACTGGGGTTGTGGCTGGCGGCCATGCTGTTTTCAGCCATCGGGATCTATGCCTCCAGCCTGACTGCCCAGCCAGGCGCGGCGGTATTCGTCGCCTTTGGCCTGCTGCTGCTGTTCTCCATCATCGGACGCGCTGAATCACTCACGGCGACAACGCTGTCGCTCTTCGGCTGGCTGTCCTGGAACGAGCATCTCTTCTGGTTTTTGCTGGGTGCCGTGCGATTGAGTGATCTGGCGTACTTCGCGCTGTTCACCGCGCTATTCCTGGCGCTGACCCATCGGCGACTTGTCAATCGACGGTTGCAGTGACATGCATAACATGATCCGGCGCATTTGGAACCTACTTTGCCGACTGGAACGCCCGCTCGCTGACGGGCTGTTTGTCATTCTGCTGCTGGCGGCGGTGATCATCAGCGGCTGGCTGGTGGCGCGTCATGATCGCATCTGGGACTGGACGAGCACGGCAACTAACAGCCTGACTCCACAAAGTCTGGCGATCCTTGCCCGTCTCGATGCCCCGCTGCATGTCACCATCTTTGCCGCGTTAGACACCCCGATCAGTCAAGCGGTCAAGCGCGTTCTGGCACCCTATGCGCAGGCGCTCCCCGAACTGCTGATCGAGTCTGTTGACCCGCAGCGTTTTCCTGAACAGGCACGGGATGCCGAGGTTTCACTGAGCGGGCAGATCCTGCTGGAATACCGGGGACGACGCGAGACCCTTAAAGCGATCAACGAACGCACCATTACCGCCGCCATCTCCCGTCTTATCGAAACCCGCGCACCCTGGGTGGCCGTCATCGAAGGCCACGGCGAGCGCGCCATCAACGGCACCACGGGCAGTGACCTGGGTCGCTTCGGTCAGGCACTCAAAGCGCAGGGTTATCTGGTGCGGCCACTGGATTTGGCAAAACTCACCGAAATCCCTGACAACACCCGTCTTATCGTGTTGTCCACGCCCGGAATGCCGCTGTTTCCGAGCGAAACGGAGCGTTTGACGCGATATCTGGCGCGTGGGGGAAATCTGCTGTGGCTGCTTGATCCCGGTCCGCTCAATGGGCTTGAACCCGTTGCGCAGCAACTGGGTCTGCACATTCTGCCGGGAGTCGTCGTGGATGCCGCTGCCGCCCGTCTAGGACTCGACACGCCGATTGCTGCCATCATCAGCGACTATCCGCAGGATGCGCTGGCGACCGGCCTGACCATTCCCAGCCTGCTCATGGGGAGCGTCGCCTTCGAGCCGCAGGTCGCACCTGACTGGACGCTCCTGTCCTATCTGACGACTGGCGCACAGAGCTGGAATGAAACCGGGCGAATTGAAGGCGAGATCCATCGCGATGAAGTGGTCGGCGAAGTTTCAGGCCCCTTGCCGGTGATCCTGGCCTTGACACGGCCACGCTCTGCCGAGAACCAGAAAGGCGTGACTGGCATCCAGGGCGAACAGCGCGTGGTGGTGACCGGTGATGGTGACTTTCTGAGCAACGCCCAGCTTGGCAGTTATGGCAACCGGGCATTGGGGATGCGCCTGCTGGGCTGGCTGAGTCGTGACGAGGCATTGCTGGAGCTGCCGCCCGCGCCCGGAACGCCGACGCCGCTCATTCTGGACAGCTTCCAGAGAATGTTGCTCGGTCTCGGCGCCCTGGTGTTGCTGCCGGCCAGCTTTCTTGGCATTGGGCTGACGGTGCGCTGGCGGCGCTGGAGGGGACAGTGATACAACGCTGGCTGATCAATGTGCTGCTGTTGATGCTGGTGCTACTGCTGGGTTTGCTGATGCAGCGCGACATCACCCACTCACGGACACCGCCGACACTTTCGGATCTGCCAGCGTCTGATCTGCTGCAAATCGAGATCCTGCGCGAGGGCGAGCCCAGCATTCAGCTCGGTCGATCATCTCAGGGCTGGCGCCTCGAAGCGCCAGTACGCATGGATGCCGATCAGGAGCGGGTGGATAAACTCGCTGCGATCCTGGATACGCCAGTTCACCGCAGTCTCCCGGAATCATCCACCGCACTGGATCAGCTTGGCTTGACCAAGCCCCGGATTCGTCTGCGGCTGAATACGCTGGAACTCGCCTTCGGGGGTATCGATCCGGTGGAACATTATCGCTATGTCGCCAGCGAGGGACTAGTGCATCTGATCGATGACCGCGTTTACCCGCTTCTGATTGCACCACCTATCGAGTTCATCTCGCGCCGACTCCTGCCGCAAGGATTTGTCCCAATCTTTGGCCGAATTAATGGCGTGGCGCTGGCAGCAGAGACGCTGGCTGAACTGGAAACCATCGTCGCGGAACGGATCGAACCCGTCACGAGCGATCCGGTTCCTGATGCTGGAGACGAACGCCACGCGGAGATTGCAGTCGAACTCAAATCCGCTGTCGGCGCGGTGCTGCGTTTCCTGGTTTCGGAAGACCGGCGGCGCTGGAATCTTGATTTGCTGCATCCGGGCACGGATCAGGAGACAGCCGAGCCAGGTGCCGACATGCACCCTGCACTGCGCTATGTCCTGACCACAGCTCCAACTCTAACGACCGACCCCAATGCCATTGACCCGACGCCGTCAATGGATGTCACGGCCACCCCGGCAGACACCATGGACGCCGAATCATCTCCGAGATCGCTGCGCGTCGAACATCCCACTGACCCAAATGCCATTCTGCCCGGTGATATTCCACTGGGATCTCCGCCTGAAGTGCGTTTAACACCCAAAGGTCAGGTGTCTACTGCGAAGAAGCGAGGCCACAAACTCCACGGCGAACCTGACAAGGCCGCACCCACCGGGTTCGGCGAAGATCCCTTCGCACCCGACCCTGCTGCTGGCGATTGATCAATCAGCATTGCATCGTTATCAGCGAGGAGCAAAACCATGCATCAAGACGCCGTCAATAAATCCGTCATCCTGCTGATGACGCTCGGAATCTCGGCTCTGTTTTTCGCCATGATTCGGCCTTTCCTGATGGCGCTGTTTCTGGCGGCGCTATTCAGTGCCCTGACGCGACCACTGTTTCTGTCTTTCCAGCAACGACTCAAAGGCAAACGCCACCTGGCATCGCTGCTGACCCTGCTGCTCATGGCTGTAGTCGTGCTGATCCCGCTGATCCTGCTGGTCGGCATCCTGATCGGACAGGCGCTCGATGTGAGCGAGATGATCACCAATTGGTTCCGTGCGACGTTTAGCGATCCGGGTACCGTCGATGCCTATCTGAAACGCCTCCCCTTCTACGAGCAGCTTGCTTTCAATCACGACCAGATCATTCAGCAGGCTGGAGAGTTGGCAACCCTGCTTAGTCGGTTGCTCGTGGAATGGGTCTCGTCGGTGACGCTCGGCACTGCAAATCTCATTTTCATGGCCTTCGTGTTTCTGTACAGCATGTATTTTCTCCAGATGGATGGTCCTAAGCTGGTCGATAAATGTCTTTACTATCTGCCACTAAAGACCCGCGAAGAACGGATGATGCTGGCAAAATTCACCTCGGTGACTCGCGCGACGCTCAAAGGCTCGCTATTGATCGGACTGCTTCAGGGCGGACTCGCAGGAATTGCCTTTGCCGTCGCCGGAATTCCCAACGCCGTTTTCTGGGGGAGCATCATGGCCATCCTGGCGGCCATTCCTCATGTCGGTGCTTCGCTTGTCTGGATTCCTGCGGTCGCCATCCTGATCCTGCAAGATCAATTCATGACGGCAATCGGGCTGACTGTCTTTTGCGGCCTGATCGTCGGCACACTTGACAACGTCCTGCGACCCATGCTCGTGGGCAAGGACACCAGGATGCACGAACTGATGATCTTTCTGAGTACGCTGGGCGGCATTGTCATGTTCGGTCTGCAAGGAATTTTTATTGGCCCTGTCATCGCGTCGCTGTTCATCACGATCTGGGAAATGTATGGAATTGAATTCTCAGACATCCTGCCGGAAGTTCATGCTATTTTTGATGACCATGACAACCCCGACCGGATCGACAGCGCCGGAAAATCAGAACAGGCGTCCACAACAAGAGAGACGTCTGGATGGTGCTGAAAGCAAAACGGACGGGTCGACTCAAACGGGTGCGACCAACACTGATGCTTTGGGTAGGATGCCGTGATAACAGACCCGTTATCAAGACAGCGAACCCCTTAATCCGAACGACGCCACGCGCCTGCATGAACTCAACCGCCACCTCCCACCTGACGCATCGTATTGAGGCGTTGGTATGCGTGGTGGCGAACGTCGCGGGTGATCTGACCCGCATCGAAGAGGTTCGGCGGTTAGGACAAGCGCATTGACAGGCCTGGGCTGACAGGTAGCGCAAACCGCCGGGCGCACCAAGGGGGTAAAACAACGCTGTTGACACAGCAGGTTCGGGACGATTGAAGTCGAAGAGGCGGTGTTTCGTCAGGGCTCGCACAGGGAGCGCGCCTTCTCGGTCACGGCACAGGTCACTCATCGCTGTTGCTCGCAACCGTTGC
>CAIUAY010000221.1 GCA_903897335.1 uncultured Chromatium sp.
GTTGACGGCGCTGACGCTGACCGTGACGGTGGCAGTTTCGCTGACGCCGCCGCTGGTAACGGTGTAGGTGTAGCGGTCTGTCCCGTTGAAGTCGGCGTCGGGGGTGTAGGTGACGGTGCCGTCGGCGGTGAAACTCACGGTGCCGTGACTGCCCTGAGTGACGGCGGTGATGACCGGGGTGCCCTCGAAGCTGTCGGGGCTGGCGCCGTTGCTGCCGGTGATCAGGTTGGCGGTGAGGGCGGTGTCTTCGGGGGTGGTCAGAGTGTCATTCGTAATATCACTCACCGGGCTGACATTCACCGTCACGGTTGCAGGAGCGGAAATCGCGCTGCCATCGCTCACGGTGTAACTGAAGGTCGCCGCGCCATTGAAATCAGCCGTCGGTGTGAAGGTCACAGACCCGTCAGCATTGAGTACCGCCGTCCCACCGCTGCCACTGGTGACGGCGGAAATGGTCAGAGCCGTGCCTTCCGCATCGGTATCGTTACTGAGCAAACTCGCGGCAGGGATCGTGATCGGCGTGTCTTCGACAGTCGTTGCCGTATCTGCCGTGACCACCGGCACGTCGTTGGTGCCGGTGATGGTGACTGTCACCGTGTCGGTATCGGTTGCCAGCGCGGTATCGGTCGCTTTAACGGTGTAGGTCAGAACCAGCGTCTGACCCTCGCCGAGGAAATCAAACGCACTGTTGCCGCTCGCGCCGGAGGTGAACGTCCAGGCGACAGGGCTGCCTGCTGTCGGATCAGATGCCAATGCGCCAGTGGTCACGCTCAACATTGCCTTGAGCTGATCGTTGGTCAGCGGATTGGTGCCAGCAAAAGTGCCGCCCGTCGTTACGCTGTCCACCGTCATGGTTGTGGTATTGCTGACATCGGGGTCAGTGACGGTCATCGTGCCGCTGGCTGTAAGCGTGGAATTGGTTTCGGTGAGCGCGGTGGTATCCGCGCCGTCGCTGATCACCGGCGCATCATTGGTGCCAGTAATGATGATGTCGAAATTTTTGGTATCGGTATCAGTGCCATCGAAAATGCTGATTGGATAGCGCACGGTCAGGGTTTCGCCCGCCGCGAGAAAATCCAAATTCGTCGCGGCAGGGTCATACGTCCATGAAAGATTGAGCGTACCGCCAGTTGATGTCGTTGCTGCACCGAGTGCAAGGACATTGACTGCCGTCAACGCGCTCACATTTACGCTCGCCGGAAGATTCGCGCCGCCGCTCCAGATCAGCGTGGGTGCGGCCTGACTCGGCGTGAGGGTGTCGCCAAGATCCCTGTCAAACACCTGCAAATTGCCGGTGAGCGACAAATCCTGTGCGCTGGCATCAGCCAGTTCATCAACATTTGTTTGAGCGACGGTCAACACTGGCGCATCGGTGCTGCTATGGATGATGATAACGACGGTTTGATCGTCAAACGCGCCGCTGCTGTCGGTCGCCCGCACGGTGTAGGTCAACGTCAGGCTTTGTTCATTCGTCAGATAATTGAAAAATTCGCTGCCGGAATTGAAAGTCCAGTTGATCGTGCCGGTGTTGGTGGTGCTGCTGATGACTGCGCCAGCATCCACCGTCAGCATTGCCAACAGCGCCGAGCTGTCCGATTCCAGGCCGGTCGTTGTTCCCGTTGCGACTACGTTTAACACGCTCGGCATGACCATATTGGTGGTATCCACGTCACTTACCGTCAACGTTCCATTTGAAGTCAACGTGGTGTCGGTTTCGGTGAGTGTAGCCGCTGCGCTGTTGCCGCCGCCGATGGTGATGTCGGGCGCATCGTTGGTGCCAGTGATGGTAATTGTCACCGTTTCGTTAGTGGTGGCTGCGGCGCTATCGGTGGCGGTGACGGTGTAGGTCAGAATCAGGGTTTCACCGGCTGCCAGATAATTGAACGCCTCGCTGCCGGAATTGAAGTTCCAGGTCAGGGTGTTGGTGGTTTGACTGCCGGTCAGAATGGTCGTCGGACTGAGGCTGAACATGCCCAGCAGGGTTGCATCATTCGGTCTGGCGGGATCGTTGAGGTTTGACGTGCCGCTGATGGACAGTGCGTGGCTACTAGCAGTCACGATGTCCGTCAGATCGACATCGCCGACTGTCAGTGCGCCTGACGTGCTGAGTCCAGCGTTGGTTTCGGTCAGCGCGGCGGTATCCGGGCCATCCGCGATAACTGGCGCATCGTTGGTGCCGTTGATGGTGATGGTCAGGGTGGCGGTGTTGTACCCGCCCACGCCATCACTGACTTGGTAGGTAAAGGTGTCGGCGAGCGATTCGCCCACGGCCAGCGCCTGCACGGCGGCAAGTGTGTTGTTGACGGTGTAGGTGTAAGACCCGTCAGCACCGATCTTCAGTGAGCCATAATCGCCGCTGATGATTGATCCGGTCGTGCTATTCGTGCCTGCGCTAACAGCGGTATAGCTGCCGGCTGACGAGTCCTTGGCGTTGACGACGATCAGCGCATCGGTACGGCCACCAGCCGTTATATCCTGATCGCTGTCCGCGCCAGCATTTCCAGTGTTGCCCGTGCCGGTCAGCACATTGCCGTTGGTGGTTGTGGTGTCGCTGGTCGCCACGCCTTCAGCAACGCTGTTGGCATCATTGACCGTGACTGGCAGACGGTCGATGTTGACGGTGATGATGCCGCTGATTGATTTCTGACCTTCGCTGCCCTGATCCTGTCCGCTGCCAGCGGTGCCGCTGCTGGTGATGTTGGGATTTTGGTCGTTGAACGTCACTGCCAGATTGACACTGTTGTAGCCGAGTGCGCCGGGCGTGGTCTGGGCGTTGGCGTAGGTCAGGCTATGCAGGGTTTCATTGACCCGTGCCGTCGTGGCGCTGGCGTTGAAGCTGATGGTTAGCACACCGCCGGACTGGGTGTAGGTGCCGATGGTGGTACTGGACAGGACGACATTGCCGGATGCGGCGCTGAGGCTCGACAGATTGCCGCTGGCGTCGAACCGGTCATCCGCGCTGGCGGTGGTTTCGCGCTGGATGGTGAGCGTGCTGCCGTTCCAGTTGCCATTGCCGCTGTTAAGCGTCTGCAAATCAAGATCGGCCAACACTGCATTGGCGTCGATGACCACTGCCGCGCCGCCCTGAATGTGGGTGGTTGCTGCCGTTGCATCGAGTCCGGTCAGGGTCGGTTGATCGTTGATGCCGATGAGGTTGAACGTGCCGGTGACGAGCGTGGTGTCGTTCTGTGCGCCGCCGGTGCCGGAATTGCCGCCATCATTGAGGGTGACGGTGACGCTGCGGGTCGTTGCCGTGCCGGCGACAGTCGGGTTGTCGCTGGTGCTGGAGAAGCCGATCTGCTGGGTCAGCGCCTGGACGGCGGCATTAGTCGCGTTGGCTGAGTTGAAGCTGATGACCAGATTGGAGCCAATGCTGACGGTGCCGATGGCGTTGCTGTTGTAGCTCACCGTGCCGCCAGACACTGTGATGCCGCCGCCTTCGATGATGCTGAGTGTGTCGCCGGTGACGTAGTTACCCAAGGCAACGGTCAGCGAACCGCCATTGAACTGCGTGGTGTCTGGATCGGTGATGGTCGCGCCAGTCAAAAACTGAAGGATCGTGCCCTGTTCGCTGTAGGTGCCGCCAACGGTCGCGGTCAGATCAGGTGGATCGTTGACGTTGACCACGGTCACGGTCGAGGTGATGGCAACCGTCGTGGCATCGACACCGCTGTGATCAGTGCCGCCGTTGTCCTGGATCTGGGTCAGTGTGAAGGCCCGGCTGCCTGTGGTTGGGTCGTCGAGACGGGTGTTCTGGTAGGCGATGGCGTTAATCAATGTATTGGCGTTCGCCGTCGCAAGACCTGCTGCGCTGGTCAGTGTCACCGTCGCCGTGCCGCCGGACATCGTGACGGCATAGCTCATGCTGTTGGTGGTGGTCGTGCCAGAACTGTCAGCACCGAGCGTGATGGTCTTGCCATCGACCACGATGGATTCATTCGCGCCATCCTGTAGCCCGCTGACCGTGAAGGTCAGGCCGCTGATGGTCTGACCGGATTCGATGGTTCCCGTCGTGGCGCTGCCAAAAACGGTCACGGGGGCGGCCTGGGCGTTCAGGCCGGTCGCTTCAGTAAAGGTTGGGGTGGTGCCAGTCGCGGTCAGCGTCGGCGCGTCGTTGACTGGCGTGATAGTGAGGGTGCCGCTCAGTGTGTTGGAGTTCTGCGAGGCTTCACCGGCGCCACCGGCCAGATTGTTGTTGCCGTCGTTGAGCTGGATGCTGTAGTTGCGCTGGGTGTCGCCGCCGACGGTCGGGTCATCGGAGGTGCTGTGGTAGTTCAGTGTGTTAAGAAGCGCAGCGACGTTGGTTTGATCGGCGCTGGCGTTGAGGTTGATGACCAGCGCCTTGCCGAGGCCGGTGTTGGTGCCGTTGACGGTGCCGATGGTTGTCCAGTTGGTGCCATCCGATGTGTATTGAATGTTGTCGCCGCTGCGCTGGATCGCGCCCGCGCCGCTGGTCACGCTGAGAACATCGCCGCTGACATAGGCATCGGTGAAGGCCACGCTGATGCTGCCACCGCCAAAATTAGTGCCAGCGGTGAAGAAATCGGCGTCGGTGACGCTGCTGATCGTGAGCAGGGTGACAGTACTGGTTCCGGTGCCGATCCCCGTCTGTTCGACGGCTGTTGGATTGCTCGCTGTGCCAGTGATGACCGGTGCGTCATTGATGGCGGTGACGTTGAGTGTGCGGGTGTTGGTACCGCTTTGTTCGCCAATTAGATCGCTGTTGTTGTCCCACGCCGTAAAGCGGATGGTGCGGGCTAACGGATCGGTGGCGCTGTTGGCGTTGGGGTTGTCCGAGGTGTTGACGTAGGTGACGGTGCGCAGAACAGCTTGATAGTTGGCAACCGTATCAACTCCGTTCAAGGTCAGCAGTCCGGTTCCACTGTCATAACTGGTGACGGTGATGTTCGTGCCGCTGATTTGACTGCCGGTTGTCGTGCCGGCAACCGCCAGCACGTCGCCCGCTCTGAGATTGACGGTGATCTGCACGGTTGCGCGGTTGATGTCGGTGTCGTCGGTATCCGTCAGCGTCAGGCCGCTATCGACCGTGACCGCAGCGCCGTTTTCGGTGTAGGTCTGCGCGGTGCCAGTCGTGGTGACGACCGGCGCATCGTTGACGGCGGTGACGGTGATGGTTCCGGTCAGTTGCGCGGTGAGCGCGGTCGTGCTTGACGTGGCGTCTTTGGTATTGCCGCCATCGTTGAGCGTGACGGTAAAGGCGCGGGTTGGATCGCTGTTGTTGACGGTCGGGTCGTTGCTGCTGATGTTGCTGTAGCGCAGTTGTGCCAGCAGGGCTTGTAACGCGGCGGGGGTGGCAGAGGTACTGGTGAAATTGATAACGAGGTCACTTCCGTTACCGCTTCCGGCACTGGTGGTCGCGAAGACGGAGTTGACATAGCTGATGGTTAACCCGCTCCCAAGCGTACCGGCGACGCCAATCTGGTTGGTCCCAGTTCCCTGATGCAGTACCGATAACGTATCACCTGGCACATAGCTATCCAGGTGAACCGTCAGCGACCCCGCGCCACTGCTGAAGAAATTGGCTGGAAGATCCAGATCGGAAACGCTGATCGTGCCGCCGACGAACTGAAGCGCGGTGGCGTTCTGCTCGGTGTAGGTGCCACCCAGACTGCTCGCCGTCATGGTCGGTGCGTCGTTGTCGTATTTGATGGTCACGCCAACCGTAGCGTTCTGCACTGTGCCGCCATCACCATCGTTCAAGGCAAGCGTTAACGTGCGGCTGGTCGTCGGGTTATTCGATGAATTGGCAAAGGTCAGATTTTCGACCACGCGTTCGACGCTGGACGGGGTGGAGTTAGCGTTGAAGGTAATGACGAAGTTGCTGCCCGCGCCGCCGGTGGCGGTGCCGATGACGATCCAGCTTGTGCCGTTGTGGTATTCGACGTTGCCGCCATTGACGCCAGTCCATTTGACATTGCCTGACGCGTCCGCCGGTGCAGCGGGCAGCGACACCGTATCTTGACCGGCAATCAATCCGCTGACCGTCAACGTGCCGCCGTTGTAGTCGGCGCTATCGCTGTCGGTCAGGGTGATGTCGCTGTCGATGACGGCGGCTGTGACGTTGATGGCGTTTTCAAAATAGCTCGCCGCATCCAGTCCGGTGATGACCGGCTGATCATTGACTGGATTGACATTGACAGTGGCCACGGCGGCCACGCTGGTTTGCTCACCCGTGACCGTCGCGCTGTCGTTGTAACCGGCATCCGTCACCGTGACAGTCAGGGTGCGGTCGCCGTCAGTCGGGTTGTTGGTGCTGTTGTTGTAGGTGATGCCACGCAGCAGGCTCTGAAAATTCGCAGCAGTCTCAATCGTGCGACTTCCATCCGGGACGATGGTGAAGGTGCCGGTACTGATGGCATAGCTCACCAGGAAGCTGCCAACATCGGTGCTGGCATGATCGCTGCCCAGCGTAAACGCCGTGCCGCCAATCGTGACGACTTCGCTGTCGCCATTCAGCACACCAGCGACAACAACCTGCATCTGGGTGAGATTGAGGTTATCCACGTCGGTGATGGTCGCCGCTGGCGCCATCGCAATCGGCGTATGCGCGGTGTTGCTGCCTTCAGTCCAGGTGACGCTTGAGCCTGTGCCTCCGGTCGCGCCGTTCAGATCGACGATGGGCGGGTCGTTGGCTTGGGTGATGGTGATCGCGCCGGTGAGCGTGGTGGTCGCATTCGCCGCCGGGCCACCGGCATTGCCGCCGGTCTGCGCATTGTTGCCGTCGTTTAGCGTGATGCTGTAGTTGCGTGTGCCAGATGGCGGGGTGTCGGAGGTATTTTCAAAGCGGATCGCTTCGAGGATGGCGTTGACCTGCGCGATGGTCGCGGTGTTGCTGAGCGTGATCACAAAATCGCTCGCACCCAGCCCGCCGCTCGAACTGGCGACACCCGCCGGGGTGCCGGCCAGCGTGAGCTTGTCGCCGGTGGTTCCACCGTCAAGATGCACGGTGATCGTCCCCGCGCCAAAGATGCTGCTGTCGAGCGTCTTGGTCGTGCCCAGATCGACATCGCTGACATTCGCCGAGGACACCAGTTGCTGGGTTGGGGTTCCCACGCCATCCGTCGGTGATTCAGTGAGCGTTCCAGTCCAGGCGGTTGTTCCGTTAAAGAGCGGCGCGTCGTTGACTGGCGAAATCGTCACGTCGATGTTGACGCTGGCAGCAGAAACCCGCGCTTCGAGTGTGTCGGTCGTGGTGTCGTAGGTTTTGAGGTCGCCCGATGTGGAAAAAACGATGACCGGTGCATTGGTGGTGCTGGCACCGCTCGGGATGCTGCTCTCTACCGCAAAAACCGACAGGCGCGGCGGCGTGGCGAGTCCGGCGGTGTTGGCGTTGGCCTCTGGCACAAACTGAATTTGGGTGGTTGCGGACAACAGCAGTGCGTTGGTTGTAGAAATTGTCCCGGATGAAGAAATTAACGTCGAATTGATCGCCGACAGATCAACCCAGTCTGTACCGTTGAACGACACCTGCCACGTACCGTGAATCGCGCCAGCAGTGGTGCTGCTATCCGCAAAACCGCCAATCGCAACCCCAGCCAGCGTGCTGGTACTGTCTGGGTCAGAGAAGGCGCTGCCCAGGAGTGATCCGAGCGTCGCCGGTGTTGTCGGCGTGGTGGTGAGGCCTGCGCCGGTCAGGGTGTCTTCCGTGCCGGTCAGAGTCAGCCCGGCGGTGAAGGATGGCGCGTCGTTGGACGGTGTGAGCGTGACAGTCACGGTGGCGGTGGTCGAGAGTTCGCCGCCTGAACCCTGAACGTTGTTGGCCTGAGTGGCGTTGCCGTCCTTGAACGTGATGTCAATGAGCTTGTCGCCCGCCGTCAGCGCGGCGTTGTCATTGGAGTAAGACAGGTTATGCAGAATCGCGTTGACGGCGGCCTGGTTGGCGTTGGCGTTGAAGGTGATGACGAGCAGGCCATCGAGACTGTTATTGGTGAGCGTGGCAACGGTGGTGCTGTTGTATTTGATTGCTGACCCGTTGTTGAACACCTTCAATCCGCCGGGCGTGGTATAGCCACCGCTGATTGAAATGCCGTTTTCGATCTGGATCACGAAGAAATCGTTGGGATCAACCGTGGTTTGCTGCTGCACGGTCAGCGTCGCACCGTTGAAGGTGGTTTCGGCGCGGGTGATGAGATCGATATCCGACAACCCGGCATCGCGGCTGGCGTCGAGATAGACCGCCGTCCCGGCGCCAGCGCCCACGGCCTCGCTGAAAGTCACGGTATCGCCATCCAGCGCGGAAAGACTCGGCGCATCGTTGACCTGGCTGACGCTGGTGGTGAGCGCAATGTCGTTCGACCAGCCGCCCGACCCACCAATCCCGGCAGAAATATTCTGTCCTGAACCTGCAACAAAAGCTGTTCCATCCGATAAGCGCACAGTCAATGCGCCCGGTGTGCCGTTGAAATTGGCCGCGTCCGGGTTAAAACGAATCTTGTTGGTCACGGCGCTGCTGAGAACCAGTGCGGTCGTGTCGCTCAGTCCGCTCGTGGGAATCTGAATCCAGGTCGCTCCGGTATCCGTGGAATATTCCCAATGACCATTGGTTCCATTCTCGGCATTGGCCGTGATGGCAATGCCGCTAAAGGTGTGATTGCCGCTGGTGACATCGACATCGGCAAACTTGCTGCTGAACAGACTGCTGACGGTTGCGCCGGTGGCGGCAGAGACATTGCCGGAATTAGGATATTCAGGATGGTCTATCGTCGGTACAGCCGCGCCCGCATCCTCGCTGACCGCCGTCAAAGCGGCGTTGCCGGTGGCAGTTGGCGCGTTGTTAACCTGTGAAATGTTGGAGATGGTGATGGTTTGAACGGCGGTCAGCTTGCTGCCAGATGTGGTCGTAGTGCCGCTGTTGCCAAGGTCATCGACCGTGATCGTGACCGTTTCCGAAGTACCCGCGTCGTCGCCGGGGGTGAAGCTCAAGCCATTGAGTGCGGCATTGACATCGGCCAGCAGCCCCTTGATCGTCACCGTGTTGGTGTTGTTAGCGCCGGCGGTAATGGTCACATTGCTGGTGCTGCCAAGCGTGATCTTGCCGTGCGTCAGGCCATTGGGAACGGCTACCGTGACGCTGACCTTGCCTTTGTCGGCTCCGCCTTCGCCGCCGCTGATACGGGTGGCCTCGATGTCGGCGATGACCGTCAGACCAGCGCCAGCATTTGAAATGACAATCGCGCTGCCTTCAGTGACGCCGGTGCTGACATCTTTATCGGCTGAAATCGTCGGCGCATCGTTGACCGCCGTCACCGTGGCGTTGAGCGTGATGGCGTTGCCGCTGGTGCTGTAGGGCGTGGACCCGCCGGATTTGGTGGAATCGTCGGAGACATCGGCAAAGTTGCCGCTGGTGAGACTGGTGGAACTATCGACCAGACGCACCGTCAATGCACCCGGTGTGCCGTTGTAATTGGCAGCATCCGGCAGAAAGCGGAGCTTGTCGGTGGATTTTAGAACGAGTGCGTTGGAAGTCGTGAGGCTGTTAGCAATCTGCGTCCAGGCATCAAATGATGTTCCATTCCAGTTCGCATACTCCCAATGTCCCTGAGTGCTATCCGACGCATTGGCCGTGATGGCGATTCCAGCCAGACTGTTACCGCTATCGACATCGGCGAATGACGCGCCGAACAGACTGCTCACCGTCGCGCCAGCAGGCGCTGTGGCATCTTCTGCCACCGTCAATGCAGCCGGTGTGAGCGTAGCCGCGCCGTTGCGGGTCGGTGCATCGTTGACGCCGGTCAGAGTGATGGTCTGATCGGTACTGACTGCAAGATGCCCGCCGGTACCCTGTCCGTTATTGGCGCGGTCAGGGTCGGTGTCGCCGTCATCTAGCGTCCAGGTCAGGGTGACATCCGCTGTCGCGCCAGCGGCGAGCGACTGACGGCTGTTGGTGTAAGCGATCTGGCGCAGGATGGACTGCACCTCGGCCGTGGTCACGTCAGCGGCAAAGGTCAATTGCAGCGTCCCGGCACTGTTGGTCGTGACGGTGCCCTTGGTCGCACTGCTTAACGTCAGGTTGCCGCCTTGTGTCAACGCACCCAGTGTGCCGCTGTTGGTAAACGCATCTTCGGCATTGGCTCCGCCACTGCGGGCGATGGTGAGCGTCGCGCTGCCCCAATTACCCGTTGCCGTGTTGAACGCATCCAGATCGACATCACCCGGCAGCGCCAGAGCAGCCAGCACGGTTGCGGTGGCGTCTTCGGTGTAACCGTTGGCCGCGACGCCAGTCAGCGTTGGTGCATCGTTGACCGGGTTGACGGTGATGGCGATGGTCTTGGTATCAAACAGATTATCTTCGCCGGGAGCGGCAGCGGTGCCAATCGTGACGATCTGATTCAGGGGAGGCGCGTCGCCAAACTGCCCCAGATCATCGGTGCGGATCGTCAGAGTATCGCTGCCGATAAAGTAGGCGTCTCCGGTGTAGCTTAGGGTTGCCAATGCGGTATTGAGCGCACCCAGCGTACCGGTCACGGCCACGGTGGCGCGGCCATTGGAGGTTGCGTTCTCAAAGGTCAGGCCGGTGGTGTTGCCGAAGGTCAGGGTTCCGTGACCGGCGGTGAGCGTGACCAGCAGCGGGCCAAAATTGCTGTTGATGGCCTGGGCGCGATCAACGCTGTCGGGGTCGGCAAGACTGATGCCGGTGATGGCCAGCGGTTGCTGTTCGATCGCCGTGCGCGCGGCGGACACCGTGATGACCGGCGCTTCATTCAACGGGATGATGTGGATGTTGAAGGTGCTGGCTGGCTCGTTACCGCCGCCGCCGTCGGAGAGTGTGAAGTTAAACCCGTCGGTAAAATGGTTGTCGGTCAACGGACTCTCAAGCCCGTCATGTTTGTAGCTCAATTTGTTCGTTCTCACATCCGCGACCGTAAACGCGCTACCCACGCCGAGGATTTTGCCGTCCAGCAGCAGTTGTCCGTACTGGACGTTGCTGGTCACGCGAAACTGAATCTGGGTATCCAGATTATCCGGATCGGCGCCGAGTAACTCGGCTGCTGTGATCGTTTTCTGCTGTCCTTCGTTAACGGCTTTGGTACCGGTCAGTCCGGTATTCACGCTGACGGCAGGATCGTCGTTGACTGGAATGACCCTGATCCACAGCGTCGCGGTGTGAGTCGCATTGGGTGCGTCGGAGTTGTCATTGACGGTCAAGGCGAGGCTATCGAGCGTGGTCTCGCTGCCGTCGTGGGCATAATAGAGCGCGTCGCCGAGGAGCTGGGCCGCCGTGATCACGGTATCGTTTGCTAAAACGGTATACGTGTTTGAATCCGCAGCATTGTAGGTCTGGCCGCCTTTCTCAAGACGCACCTGGCCATGCGCAGGCAAGGTGCTGACCGTGTAGGTCAGTGTGTTGACGGCGGCATAGCCTGTGCTTTTGTCGCTCCCCACGCCATCCACATCGCTGGCGCCGATCACGCCATTGACAATCTGGTTGTCGCTGTTCAGCGTGCCACCTGGCAACTGGATTGAGCCACCTTCCAGAACATCGACAACTCCCGCGACAATCACCGGCTGGTCATTAACTGGCGTGACATCAATCGGTGCGGTGTAGATCGCGGTGACGTTCACGCCATCACTGACGTAGAACTGGAACTGGTCGGTGAAATCTTCTTTGCCGTCATGGCTAAAGGTGAGCAGACTATTTGTGATGTCGTCTTGGGTGAAACGGCTGCTGATCTTCAGTTCAGTGCCATTGAGTTTAAGCGTGCCACTGGTCGGCAGCGAGACCAGGGTATAGACCAAACCGCTGTTAGCCGTGTCGATGTCGGTGGTGTTGAGGACGCTGTTTGTCACGGTGACGTTGCTATCGCCTTCATTCAGGCTCAACGTCCCGATCGTCACGGCTGGCGCAGCGGTGCTGACCTCTGGCGGAGCCGTTGGGCCAAGTGTCGGGAAGGTATAGCCACCGCCGCCGCCACCACCCGGGCCGTTGGGCATGTCAGTGACGGTGATGGTAAAGGTCTGTGACGCAAGCGTGGTCGTCGTTAAGTTGGCGTAGATGCCGCCTGGGCGCACCGTTGGCTTGATGCGCACATCGCCATCTGTGACCGTGAAGTTGAAAGAATCATCAAACGTTCCGCTCACTGAGTCGAAATACACATAGCGCACCAGGCCGTTATAAATGTCTGCCTGGGTAAAGCTGGCGTTGTTGAGGACTTGCGTCCAGGTGCCGCTGACATCTTTCAGAATATAGCCGTGGATGGGCTGGCTGGTCAGGGTATAGGTACGCAAAGCAAGCGCCGTGTCCACATCATCCACGTGCAGCATGGTTGAGGTGAGTAGCAGGGTCTGGTAGGTGTGCGCACCGCTATCTGGACTGAGCGGCACGGCGGTTCCGGTCGTCAGCTCTCCGCCGGTATTCACGGCCAGCGTCGGGTCATCGTCAACAGCAATAACGGTCACGCCGAGGGTATTGGTGCTGGCTGAAATCGCCGTCGAGCCACCGCGCTGTCCGCTGGAGGTATCAAGCAGCACGCGGGTTTCGCTGCCATTGCTCACTGAGGCGCCACCGGTATAGGTATTGTCGAGCGCCCTTACCGTCAGCGGGGTCGGCGTACCGTTGTAATTAGCTGCCGGAACAAAGCGCACCAGCGTCGTTGGCGACAGCACCAGCGCCGTTGCATCATCGCCCACCGTGCCGATGTCTGCCCAATGCGTCCCGTCGGTCGAATACTGCCAACTGCCCTGTGCATTGTTCGGGTTGAAGACCACTGCTAGACCGGACACGCTGGCGCCAATATCCGCATCCGCAAAGTGATAGCCAGTCATGGCATTGATCGCCACGCCGGAGTTGCTGCCGACTGAGGTCAGCGGATCTTCATAGAGATTTGTCGTCAGGTTGCCGATGCCGGTTGGCGCAGCGTTGTAGATGCCAATGGTGAGATTGACCGTCGTTGCGCTCACCAGACCACCTGCACCATCACGCAGCGTCACATTGAACGCATCGCTGTAAGTCTGGGTGCCGTCGTGTTTGTACTTTAACTGGCTGAGGTTGGCGTAGTTGAAGACTGAACCGACCGCCACCGCAGCGTCATTTACCGTTAGCTCGCCATGCGTGGGCAGGCTTTCAACGCGGAAAACAAGCTGCTCACCGGTATTGTCAGGGTCAACCACCTGGATGTTGCTGGTCGAAAAAGTCAGCGAGCCGCCCAGTGCCGGGACGTAAGCGAACAGATACGTAGCGTCAGGCGCAGTTTGTCCCGGCACATACAGCACAGGGACATCGTTGACCGGAGAAATTTTGATCGTGAGGGTGCGATTTGCGCTGACCCCGCCCGCAACGGCGACCGTATAAGAAAGCGTTTGATCGCTGCCGGTCGGCTCGGTGCCATCGTGGACATAGCGCAGACGGTTGTTGTCGATGTCATCCTGGGTAAACGTCGTGTTGGTCGTGACGGTGGTCTCGAAAGTGCCATTGGCATCGCTGTCCAGTTCCATCAACCCGTGACTGAAGCTGGTGTCCGTGACCGTGTAGACGATCTGAGCCGCCGTCGCCTCGACGTTGGTGATCTTCAGGACATTGCTGCCGAGCGTCTGCGTCCCGCCTTCATCCACGCGCAGGGCAAAATCGTTGACATAGACGAATGGATCGGCAACCGACGTGACGCTGGTGCTTAACGTGCTGCCGCTGGCGTCGATGTCGGTGCTGCCGCTGTTGACATTGGTCGTCTGACGGCTGCCGCTGGTCGAATAGGTGCGGCTGGCGGCGTTGTCGATGGCGTGGATGGTGAGACTGCCGGGCGTGCCGTTCCAATTGGCCACTGGCACAAAACGCAGCAGTGCCGAGGTATCCAGCAGCAATGCCGAGCTGGAGCTGACTGTACCGACGGACTGCCAGGAGATGCCGTTGTTGGCTGAATACTGCCACGCGCCCTGCTGAGCCGTGCTGGCATCGGCGCTGATGGCGATGCCCGCAAGCGTGTTGCCGTCGGCCGTGTCGCTGAAATGCCCGGCAAGCAAGCTGGCAATGGTTGCGCCGTCAGGGTCGAGCGTATCTTCCAGGATTGCCGCCAGCGTGGTGTCGCTCGTCTCAGGCGCGTCGGGCACTGGATTGACAGTGACGCTGATGGTGTTGCTGGTGGTCTGGGCATCGCCACCGGTATTGCCCAGATCGTTGACCTGTACCGTGATGGTATCGCTGCCCGCCACCGTGGCATTAGGATAATTGGCATCCGGGCTGTAACTGAAGTTCGAGCTTCCCAGCGCGGCATTGATGGCGGTCAGCGTGCCCTGCACGGTGACGCTGTGGCTGTTATTCCCTGTAACGCTGGTTAATCCTGTCGTGCTGGCAAAATTGAGGTTGCCATGCGCGGCGCTGAGCGTGGCCTGAACATCGGCGCTGCCGGCATCCGGGTCAGAGACTGTGAGACCGGCGAGCGTCAGGCTGGTGTCTTCGTTGACGCTCTGCGCACCCGGCACGGTCACGACCGGCGGCAGATTGACCGAGTTGACGGTGATGGTCGCGGTGCTGGTGGCGCTGTGCGCTGAAGCCGCGTCGATGGCCTCGAAGGTGAAGGTGGTCGTGCCGTTGTAGCCGGTGGTAGGGGTGAAGGTCATGCTGGTGGCTTCGGCCACGCTGATGATGCTATCTGCCGCTAGGGTTGCGCCGCTGTGGTTTTTCAGCACGCCAGCGGCTGAAATGCTCTTGATCTGGTAACTCACCACATCGCCCGCGCCATCGGCATCGGTGGCGGTCAGCGAGAAGGTGAGCGTGGCATTTTTATTGACCGAAAGCGGCAGATCAGCCGTGACCGGCGCATCGTTGACGGACGTCACGTCGATGGTCATGGCGTTGGCGGTCGGATCGAGATCGACGCCACCGTTGGCGGTGCCGCCATCATCCTGCACCTGGAAAGTGAAGTTGCCGTAACCGCTGCCGCTGGCATTGGCAACTGGGGTGTACACCAGCTTGTTCGCTGCAATGTCTGCCGCGCTGACGAATTGCCCGGCGGTCAGCGTGATTCCGTTATTTGCAAGCGTTCCGTGCAGCGGAACCGTGGTGATTTTGACTGCGCTGAATGCATTGGGAACCAGGTCGGTCGGATCAGTAAAACCAAACTCAGCCACCGTGAAGGTGTGTGGGCTGTCTTCGTTGATCGTCAGGGTGTGATTGGTGCCTGCCGGGGCGTCATTGACCGAGTTGATGGTGATGCTGAATGGTGCCGTGCTGGTGGCAACCGGAGTACCGGAATAGCTGCTGTCGCTATACACATTGATCGTGACATCAATCGTGGCGGTGCCATTGTAATTTGCGGCATCCTGAAACGTCAGTCCATTCAGAAAAGAATTGACCGCAGAGAGAGTGCCCTGAGAGGCAAGCTGGGTATAGGACTCGGTGCCATCAACCAGACTGCCACTCACCGGATTAGTGAGCGTGACCACCGCCTCGAAATAGGTTTCAGATCCGCCATAGGTCACATTGAAACCGGAGAAAGAATAGCTCGTGTCTTCGTTGATGGATGGCGTTGTAGGCGTGGTGATGCTGGGATTGGTTAACAGCGTGTCGTAGTCCGCCAGCGCCCGCTCAGTGAAGGGTGTCGTGGCTTCGATGACGCCGGTGGTGCGTTCGAGCGTCCAGTTTCCGCCCAATGCCGCTGCGCCGGTCGCGTCGGTGGAGGCGGCGACATCAGCCTGAGTGATGTGGGCGATCTGGTTGATGAGGAGCGCGCCGTCGGTGCCCGCGCCGATGTCGCAGCCATAGAGCAGGATGTCAGCGTTGGCGCTTAAGTGATCCTGCCACTGCACGAGCTGGCCGGATGCGCTCAGGATATCCTGAGCATTTGCGCCATAGGCGACGCCATTGAGGATGATCTGGGCATCGGTGCCATGCGAGATCAGATGCACGGCGTCGATGTCCTGACGCTGGCTGATGATGTCAGTCATCTGCTGCCAAGGGTCATGCTGGCCGTCGAGTTGGACGATCTCGACTCCGGCACGGACACCAGCGATCAGGGTGTCCTGATGGGTCACGGCGCTGTCGATGAAGAGGATTTCGTGGGTGGCGGGTGCTGTGTTTGCCGTGGCGTCGAGATTGTCGGCGCTCGTGGTAAAGAGGTCGCTGGCCGACGCACTGAGGTCATCGCGGGTGACGATGATAGGGCTGGTGATGGCGTTGTCCCCCTCACCCCAACCCCTCTCCCCAACGGGGAGAGGGGCTTCAGTTTGTGCCACGGTTTGGGTTTGTACGTCGGTTTGGGTGTCGGCGTGACTGGATGGCTGCTGGTCGCTGTCGGCGGTGGGGCTGTCAGGGTTGGGACTCGCGGTAGCGGTGGTCTCGGCGGGTGCCGGGGCGGGCGCGACATCTGGCACCGGAACATCGACCACGGGGACATCGGGGATGGCTGGAATCAACGCCGGTGTTTGGTCGTGGGTATCGGGCACCACGGCCTCGGTTCCCGCGACAGCAGCCGCGCCATCGAACATGAAGCGCGGCTCGAGCTTGAACATCTGTAAACGAGATGACTGGCGAGCGGTCTTGAGGGTGCGTTTCGTGGACATGGCATTGAGCTACCGGTTTGAATTTTATGAGAAATCGAAATGATCATGACGCTATTTTTTAGCAGACGCGATCGAGTCTTAAGACAATATTCGAGGCAAGATTTGAACCGATATTGATTGCTGTGAGATAGCCGATCAAACTGGCATCGTCATCCATCATCGGCGTGCGCATCAAGTCGCGCTGACGCAAGGGTGCGGATACGCTGTAACGGCCTGTTCATCAAAAACTCAACTCTCGAATCAGGACGATCAGCGCGGGTTTCAATGCAGTCATCAACCAGCTTTCGGAGCGGCCTGCGATGACGCCGCCACCGCGTAAAATCTGCAATTTGGTTGGTGCGTCAGCGAGGTCGACGCGGACACGGTAAAGCGCGTCACGGGGGGTCGGTTGTTGTGCATTCGGAATGACCGGAATCTGACCGCCATGGTGTGACGAGAGCAGATCCTGCGGCAGGGTGAGGGTGCGCGTCGCGGCGATATCAACGACCTGTCCGGTTAGAGGGAACAGTTTTCGACCTGCTGGATAAAACCGGACGGCTGCGCCGATGGCGATCCGCGTCAGATCGTCCTGACCGACAAAGAGTTCCACCTGCCACTGTCCGGGCGCGATCAGTAGCGCGAGCGGTTCTTGGGTGCCAACCCAGACGCCGGGCACCAGTTCGGGGTCAAGATCGACGAGGATGCCGTCAAATGGCGCAGTCAGGATCAAGCGGGCGCTTTCATCCTGTTGCGCCTGAATTTCGGCCGCGTGCAGGGCGCGTTGACTTTGCAGTCGGGCGCGAAATTCTTCGCCATTCTCCAGCCCGCGCAGTCCGTGTAACTGATGATCGAGTGCCGTCACTGACGCAGCGGCAAGCTGGGTTCGATACGCCTGTTCCGGCGCATCAAGGACGAAGACCGTCTGTCCAGCCTGGATCGCGCCTGCTGTGGGCGGGCGTTCCAGCAAGCGTGCTGGCAACGGGCTGTAGAAGGCATGTATCTGTCGCGGATGCGCGTAACCTTCGCCGCGAATCCGGGTGTTCCAGGGCAACGCGGCGAGCAGCAGCAGGCCACATGCGATCAGAATCAGCGCCCATTTGCGGCTGATACGCACCTCAGCACGGCGCTGATGCCAGACTTTAATCTCGCGCCAGACCGGCAGCAAGACGAACCAGGCCATCTCGACCGCGAACAGCACGATGCCCAGCAGCTTGAAAAAATACAGATAGACCGTGATGGCGATCCCGACGAAGACCGTCAGCCGATAGCTCCAGGTGATCATGGCAAAGCTGATCAGAGCGCGGCGGCGCGATGGCGACATGGGTTCGGGGTCGTGATCAGCGAAGCCAAACATCAGGTTGCGCAGTGCGACACGGGCGACGGCGAATGAGCGCTGATGCAGATTCGGAATGTCGAACAGATCCGAGAGGATGAAATAGCCGTCAAAGCGCATGAATGGACTGAGGTTCAGACCGAGCGACAGCACCCAGGATGTGGTCGCCAGAAAAAACAGCGCCTGCCTGAAATCGCTGTCTCCGGTCAGATTCCAGGCCAAGGTTGCCAGACCAGCGATGGCCAGTTCAGTGAGAATCCCCGCCGAGGCAATGCCCAGACGCTGACGATGATTCGACAGTTGCCAGGCCTCGCCGGTGTCGGTGTAGAGCATCGGCCAGAGCACGACCACGGCAATCCCCATGTGCGCGACGCGCAGGCCGTAGCGGGTTGCAGTCAGGGCGTGCCCCAGCTCGTGCAAACTCTTGGTGACGGCCAATGCCAGCAGGTAACCCGCGAGTCCGGCGGGTGACAGGGTATCGACGAAGCTGGCGACAAAGACATCCCACTGACGGGCAGTCAGCACCAGTCCGATCAGACTCAGTGCGACGATGGTCAACGCCGTTGCGCGTGAAAACACCCAGTCCAGCCAAGGTAGCAAACGCTGCAATGTGCGCGATGGGTGCAGGATCGGGATTCTGAAAAACAGATAGTGATGCAGTAGCCAATTGATGCGGCTGGCTGTCGTCTTGCGAAACCGTGCGACCAGTTCGCGTGTGTGTGCCGGATCGTGAATCTCCAGCAACTGACTCTGCAACAGAAAGGCATAGAGCTGTTCCAGCTCTTCGGTGGCCGGCTCCAGCAGGGTTTCGGTCGCGGTCGCGTCGAGGATGGCGTTGGGCGTTGCCAGCGACCAGCGCGACAGCAGCTCGAATTCAAGCCAGCCGAGACGATAAAACGCATTGGAAATCGGATCCTGGATCATCCATGCCGGCGAGCCGTCGGAATTGGCCGCCGCCGGAAACAGCTTCAGATCCTCGCGCAGCGGTGGCAGGTGTGGCGGCAGCTTGGACGGTGCGCCCATTGTCGCGACGCCCGGCTGATCCATCGTCGCAGTCACAGCCCGATCCATTGCCGTAACGCGCCCAGTGGACGACGCATGATCCAGTAAATCAGCGGCTGTGATTCGCCATAGACCTTGGCCACCCCGCGCAGTCCAATATGCACCGGCGTGGCATCGTCGAGTCGGCCACGGATGCGATAGGAGGCAATGCCTTCAGGTGACAGCGTGGCCTGATAGCTGGTCTGGATCAGTTCGGCATTGAGCGCGTTCAGCGGCGAGACCTGTAAATAGACGCGGATGGTCGCGCCGGTCTGAAGCGCGATGGCGTCATTGACCGGCACCCAGACCAGCACGCCCAGCTCATCCGGCTCGGCCAGTTGCGCGATGCGCTCGCCGGTGACGACTGGCTTGCCGAGCCAGTCGTTGGGATCGCCATAGATCAGGACACCGTCATGCGCGGCAACCACGTCGATACGACCCAACAGCTCTTCGAGATACGTCACTTCAGCCTGTTTTTCGCGCACATGACCCAACAGCGCGGCCAGTTCGGATTTGCTTTCCGGGTTATCAAAGGCTTTCTGCTCTGCCGTGAGTGCGTCGGCGCGAGCGACCGCGAGCGCTTCGCGGGCAATGTCGAGCCGGTTTCGCAGCGTGGTGTCATCGAGTGAAAACAGCAGTTGTCCCTGCTTCACCGGCTGATTGGGCAGAACATGGAAAACCCGGATGACGCCTTCCGTGGGTGCAGCCACAACCTCTGCGCGCAGCGCGATCATTTCAGCGGGTGCCAGCACTGAGAGCCGCACCGGGATAACAGCCAGTCCGGCCAGAATCACGGCCAGCAGCATCAGTCTTCCTGGCGTGCGTCGCAGTGACCGCCAGCGTTCTGCAATGCTTGGTCGCGTGTGCTGAAAGCTGGCAAGACAATGGGCGTACTGCTGATGCAGGAGTTGCAGGAGATTGATGTCGGCATCACCCCAGGCATCGTCACGGACATAGATGACCACGCCTAGACGCCGACCGGCAGGCGTGGCGAGCGGCTGGTAGAGCGCGTGAAGCGGCCACCATTCAGACCAGCCGTCCTGCAATGGAACAGGCAGGTCATGGGCGGTGAGTGTGCGTGGGTTCGTGCCTGCGGCGAGCTGGTCAAGGTGAGCGCAGACCTGCCGTGCCCAGAGCGTGAAAGGTGTGTCTTCGAGGGTGCTGACCAGTCCTGAGACGACTTTCAGGCGCGCCCGGCCAAAGGTGTCGTCAACAAACACCAGCGCCTGACGGTAGGGGATCAGATGCCAGGTCTCGTTGGCGATCAGGAACGCCAGTTCAATGACATCCGTGGCTTCGAGCGCACGTTGCTGGAGACCGACCAGCACGGGCCAATTCAGGGTCGGCTCAGTCATCTAGGCGGTATCCGCGCATGACAGATGTGGCTGACCGGGTTAGACATCCATCAATGGCTTATGGCAAGCCAACACTGACATCAGAGTGGTGGACTGAAATGCGCGGTGCCACTCATTCCAGACAGGAGTTCTGGTGCCTTGTCCGCAATGGTCGCTTCGATTTCAATGGTCTGACTGACGGCGTCAACGCGAGCATTGCGTGCTGACACTTTCGCCTGGTAGGTTTTGCCGGTTTCGTCGATGGTCACTTCAAAAGCGGTGCCAATATGCAGCCAGTTGACCCATTTGGCAGGAACGTTGATGCGCAGTTTGAGCGGGCCGGCGCTGACGATCTCCAGCAGTGGTTGCGCCGCGTTGACGCCCTGATGCGCCTTGACTGCCAGTCTGACGACGCGCCCGTCAAAGGGTGCCTTCACTGCGCAGTAATCGAGCTGTACCCGTAGCAGCTTGACTTGCGCCTGCGCTTTGTCGACGGCGCTGGACGCCATGGCGACTTCAACTTTGCCGGCCTGCTTGAGTTCAAGCAGCCGACGTTTGGATTCGAGCATCTCACGCGCTGAGGAGAGTTCAGCATTGGCCATCTCCAGTCGCGCCTGCTGCTCGCTACAGTCGAAGCGCAACAGGATTTTTCCCGCTGAAAAGGCGTCGCCAAGCCCGACATTGATCGCGGTAATGCGCCCAACCATCGCGCTGGCCAGGGTTGTTTCCAGTTCCGGCGCAAGCAGCACCCGCACCTGGGTGGCATCCTTGGGCGCGGCGTCGCTTGCCGGATCGGCGCAGACTGGCAAGGCCAGGAATATCAGCATCAGTCGCGGCAGCAGTCGTGTTGGGTGGTTGCGCATGATCATCGTCAAACCTGTGCTCTACATCGTGATTAAACTCAGCGGGTCTGGCCATCAGTCAGCGCCGCTGAAAGGGTTGCCTGCTCGACCTGGGTCACATGCGCCGAGACCACATCGGCCAGCTCCGCAACCGACAGTTCTGGCTTGAGATCGGTGGGCAACACTGCAAGACCCACTGAATTGTAGATCCGCCCATAAGCGGACTGCGCCGTTGCGAAAGCCGTATACCGTGCGTACTCTGAATTGAGCGCCCGGGTCTTGGCGCGGATCAGCTCCAGCTCCCCTCCCGTTTCGGATTGCAAGCTGGCGTTAGCATAATCCGCCAGACGGTCATCAAGTGACTGTGACTGGCGCGCAAGCTGGTAATCCTGAAGAGCGAGACGATAGCGTTCCAGAGCAACCCGCACCTGCGTCAGGATCGCCATCGACAGTGCCATCCGGCGCGCATCGTCAACCTTGACCTGGGCCTCGTTGACGCGCTGGGCGGCGGGCAGCGATGGCAACTTCAGCAGATTGAGGCCGAGCTTGACGCCTGAATCGATCCAGCTCTGATTCAGGTTGTATTGATTCGAATCATACTGCGGGGTCAGGCTCAGGCTCAGATTGGGGAAGAATGACAGCATCCGGGCGCGCACCTCGTTGGCGGTCACACGCACCCGATAATCTTCCTCACGCAGTTCGGGACGGGTGCGTAGCGCCAGGTCTTCCAGCTCGCGCGCATTGATGGGCATCGGCGGCAGTTCACGCGCCAGGGTGTCTGCCAGCGTGAAGGGTGTATCCGGCGGAATGCTCATCAGCGCCGCCAGCTCGCGTTTGGCGATTTCAAGATCCTGCTCACGTTGCGACAGCAGCATGACGGTATCCAGCATCAGGCGCTGGAAATCGAGCGTCTCCTTATGCGGAACGATCCCTTCGCGTTCCGCCTTGCGGTACATCTCCAGCGCCTGACGCGCTTTTTCGTGCAGAGTGTGGGTCTGCTGTTCCAGATTCTGGGCGGCCAGTGCGCGCCAGTAGGAGATCCGCACGTCCTGGAGAATATTCTGGATCACCCGTTGACGCCGCTCTTCTGCCATGAGCAGTTCGTTCCCTTTCTGGCGGGCACGATAATAGCCGACCCCAAAATCGAGCAGATCCCATGTCAGCGCCGCGGATCCAATCGCACGGTTTTTTTCCTGCGAAGTGGAGTTGGAAAGCTGGGTTTCACCGGTTTCGATGTTGACGCTGTTGGTGACGTAATAGTTGTTCCGAAACACATAGCCTGCCGATGCCAGCAAGCTGGGCAGCATGTCGTAGCTCACCAGCTCGGCCTGACCCGATGCCAGAGCGGATTCCATGAGCTTGAGACGATAGTCCAGGTTGTATTTCAACGCCCGCGCCACCGCCTCTTCAAAGCGAATCGGATGCTCGATTGGCTCCTGATTGGCATAAATTTTGACCTGATCAGTCGTCGCCCGCGCCTGGATCTCATCGGGGGTCGTGGGCTTGGGATGCACGGCGCAGCCGCCAGTGATGGCGATAGCTGCCAGCAGCGGCAGGAGGCGTAACGCTGACTGCGGTAACAGCCCGTTACGCTGCCATCTTGAAATTGACTCTGTCGGCATTGGATTCATAGGGTATTTTTGCGAAACTGTCGCACGAATATAACTGAAATCTGATTGACATTTAAGCGGATCTGAACAACAACGCCTGCCCGCGATTTAACGCTCCCGTCACCATAGTCAAGCGTGTAAGATGAAAAAACTGCCATGTCTGCCGCGTGCAGGAACTCGATGCACTGAAATGGGCTAGAATTGCTCTCAACTACGATTTCACACCCGAACGGATCACACCAAGACGCTACCGCGCTCCATGAAGCAATCCATCCAGCTTCGCCTTAGCCAACAACTTACCATGACGCCCCAGTTGCAGCAGGCGATCAAGCTGCTGCAATTGTCGACGCTTGAACTCCAGAAAGAGATCCAGGACGCGCTCGACACCAACCTCATGCTGGAGGAGGGCGACGAGGCCGATCAGTTCAGCCAGTCTGGCGACAGCGAGGCGCAGTCCCCGCAGGCCGAGATCCCGGAGCGCACCCGCGAAGAAGAGGACTGGCGCGTAGAGCAGGAGGTTCCCGCTGAATCCGGCGAGATGCCCGATGAGCTGCCAGTCGATACCCAATGGGATGATGTCTATGACAGTTATCTGCCGACTACGTCCGAGCGCGATGCGGAGTTCGATCTGCTGACGCAGCAGAGCCATCCCCAGACGCTCCATGACCATCTGGCCTGGCAGCTCAATCTCAGCCGTCTCAATGAACGCGATTTCATGATTGCCCAGACGATCATTGATGCTATCGACGCCGATGGCTATCTGCGCACCGACATCGACGAGCTGCTGGTGACGATCGATCACCCGGAGATCAGCGCCGCAGAGGTGCAGACTCTGCTGCATCGGGTGCAGGCGCTCGACCCGTCCGGCGTGGGTGCCCGCAACCTTCAGGAATGCCTGCTGATCCAGTTGCGGCAATTGCCATCAGACACGCCCTGGCGTCAGCTCGCCATCGCCATCTGTCGCGATGGTTTCGAGGCACTGCCACGCAAAGATATTGCCATGCTCGCCCGCCTGCTCGGAAAGCCAGAACAGGCCGTGACCTGCGCCATCGAACTGATCCGCCGCCTTAATCCGCGCCCCGGCAGCTTGATTGAAACAGCGCCTTCGGAGTACGTTGTGCCTGACATCTTCGTGCGTAAGCAGGAAGGTCGCTGGCTGGTTGAACTCAATGCTGAATCAACGCCTAAACTCAGAGTGAATGCAGACTACGCACAGCTCATCCGGCGCACCGACCAAAGCGCCAATGGCACGATCCTGAAAAGCCATCTGCAGGAGGCGCGCTGGTTGATTAAAAGCCTGGCAAGCCGCAATGAAACCGTGCTGCGCGTTGGATCAAAGATCGTTGAAATGCAGCAGGAGTTTTTTGAACAGGGCGACGTGGGGATGCGACCGATGATTCTGCGCGACATTGCCGAAGCGCTGCAACTGCATGAATCGACTGTCTCACGGGTAACGACGCAGAAATACATGAACACCCCACGCGGCACGTTTGAATTCAAATATTTTTTTTCTTCTCACGTCAACACCGCTTCTGGCGGCGAGTGTTCGTCGACGGCCATCCGCGCCCTGATCCGCAAGCTAATCGCGGCGGAGTCCAACAAAAAACCTTTGAGTGACGATAAAATTGCCAAGGAACTGGCGGATCAGGGGATCAAGGTCGCTCGCCGGACAGTTGCCAAATACCGCGAGGCCATGGGCATCCCACCCTCGAATGAGCGCAAACGCCTGGATTGACAGGTTGTTTGAATATTAAGGAGTTATATGATGCAGATTAACCTGACGGGTCACCACATCGACGTGACCGACGCACTTAGAAGTTACGTCGATAATAAATTTGAGCGCCTGGCGCGTCATTTCGACCACGTCATCAACGCTCATGTCGTGCTTAGCGTAGAAAAACTGGTTCAGAAGGCAGAGGCGACGCTGCATATCAATGGGGGCAAGGTCTTCGCTGATTCCGCCCATGAAGATATGTATGCCGCGATCGACGCTCTCGTCGACAAGCTTGATCGCCAGGTGCTGCGCTACAAGGAAAAGAAGAGCAGTCACCGTAACGGAGCTACCAAAATCGTCGAGTCAGAAGACTAGCCGTCGCCACGCCAGCGCACTGAACGAAGCGCTTGCGTCAGCAGGCACCCGACACCTTGGGCGGCGAGTCGACGAACCGTTCGAGGTGTTTTTCTTTCTTAAGAGATCCTTGCGAAATGGCTATACAGCCCTGCTGGCGGAACCCCTGGCTAACGTTGCATGACGCATTCGACAGCCGCTATGTGCGTCTGCGCATCACCCGGACTTGAACCTATGTTAAGCCCTAACCTGATCTGTGAAGCCCGAATCGGCTGCGATCTTGACATCACGAGCAAGAAACGTCTGCTTGAAACGCTTGCCGAACGTCTAGCAATGGGGCATCCGCAACTGTCCACCGAGACAGTGTTTGAACGTCTGCTGGAGCGTGAACGCCTTGGCAGCACTAGCCTGGGTCATGGCATCGCGCTACCCCATGCCCGAACCCCGGCGATCACTGAAGTGATCGGTGCGTTCGTGCGGACGGCTCAGCGCGTTGACTATGACTCCAGCGACGGCGAACCGGTGGATCTGGCCTTTGCGCTGCTGGTTCCAGATACAGCGAATGATGAGCATCTCCGCCTTCTGGCGCATCTGGCCAGCCTGTTCAGCGACTCCCAGATCCGCCAGCAATTGCGCCAAGCCGACTCGCCGGGCATGCTCCTTCAAGTGCTGAATTCGCGTTAACGGACGATGATCGACAGCCTTCAGTCCGTGATCGCGCAAACCGGCCCCCAGCTCAAGCTGCGCTGGCTGACGCCCGAACCGCAGAAACAGCGCGCACTGCATGGCACCTGTCCCGAACACGCCAGGCAGTCGCTAATCGGTTCGCTCAACTGCATTCATCCAAACCGTTTGCAGATCGTCGGCCAGCAGGAACAGCGCTATCTGGCGGCATTAGGACAGACAGCTTTCAACGAGACCATCGGTAAACTCTTTGCGGACGACCCGGCAGCGGTGATCTTCACCGATGGCATCGAGCCGGATGCCGCCTTTCTCGATTACGCCAAGCGCCATCAGACGCCACTGCTGCTCTCGACGCTCGGCGATCAGGATCTGATCAACCATCTACGTTATTTCCTGACTCACGCTTTAGCCGATTGTGCCACGGTGCATGGTGTTTTCATTGAAGTTCTGGGCATGGGTGTTCTGCTGGTGGGCAATCCAGCAGTGGGCAAGAGCGAACTGGCACTGGAGCTGATCACCCGGAGACACCGCCTGATCGCCGACGACGCGCCGCGTTTTGCACGGATCGCGCCAGAAGTGTTGCAGGGCACCTGCCCCGAAACCCTGCGCGACTTTCTCGAAGTTCGCGGCTTGGGCATTCTCAACATCCGTGCCATGTTCGGCGAGGGCGCGGTGCTCCGTGAGAAGACCCTGAATCTGATCATCGACCTCCAGCCACTAAACCAGGAACAGCTTAACTCGATTGACCGGCTCACCGGCAGTCTGACGGCAACGACGATCCTGGGCGTGGCGATTCCCAAGATCGTGATGCCCGTTGCGCCGGGTCGCAACCTGGCGATACTTGTGGAAGCGGCGGTGCGCCATCAGATTCTGCGTATCCGTGGCTATGACGCAGGCGTGGATTTCATCGACCGCCAGGCGCGCGCAATCAGCATCGACCGCCCCGATCCACCCGTGGTACGACGCTGAACCGCTTGTCGGCGCAATCCACCGGCTTTAGCCGTGGGGTCAAGCCGACTTCTTGACGCGATCACACGACGCGCATCACAGTACACCGATCAACAGAGGCTGATCGACGCCATGATCCAAACCCAA
>CAIUAY010000222.1 GCA_903897335.1 uncultured Chromatium sp.
GGCAGTACACGAATATAATTTGGGTGTCCATCGGGGTTCCTCGCCGGGCGTTGTGCAGTAGGGGTACTCACAACGCTAGCAAACTCCGATGGACGCCGATCTATCAAGGTGGCAACTTGGGTTAACTATCAGTTCTCTCAACGTGTCGAAATCGGACGATCCGAGGCAAAGTACGGCAACGACGAATCAGTCGCTTAGAAACGCCCCAAGGTCTTCCAAAGACGGCGGTATGAACGTCCCCGCCCCAAGGGGCGGAGTATCACTTCGTTCCGCTCGCACGCTTCGCGGCTCGACGTCACTCAATCGCGCGCAGGGTGTGTGAAAACGCTGGCTGCGATACTATTCAATAGGGCTCAGTACAGTACAAAACCAATTCAAGGATCACGCTCAGGACCAAGCCCGCCTCATGTCACACCCCACCGCGAAGGGTCGCCCGTCGAGCATGAATCCCAGCACACAGAGGAATTCGGCACGGCATTCGGCCAGTTTGGCGACCAGTCGCTGGAGTGCATCGAGTCCGTAGCGGAAGAAGCTGAACTGAGGTCGACCGAGTGTTTTTTTTGGCGAATCGGCTGTTGTTCATGGCCCCAAAGTCCGACCTGGACCGCCCAGACGGCCGCCAGCGCCAGCAGACGCTCGACGCGCGCCGGTTGCGTCAAATGGGTCTCTTCGAGATGAAAGCCGTGCGTTTTCAAGGCGGCGAACAGGGTTTCAATGGTCCAGCGCACGGCGTATTCCGCCACCGCCTGATGGGCGTAGGCGTCGCTGGCGATGAGCAACCACTCGCCGTCCTCCAGGCGCTTGGCGCTGAGATAGACCGCGTGCCCCCACAGCCGGCGGGGCTGGCGCAGGACGCGGGTCTGTCCCACGCGCAGATCCTGGAATTCCTGCACGAGGGGGTAGGTTCTGCGGGTTGCGGTTAGTTGCACGTTGGCTTTGAGACGCAGGCGAAACGGGAGGCGGTGCGCCAACAGAAACCCGAACCAGTCGCGCCCGACGAATTCCCGGTCCGCCAGCAGAGAGGCAACCCGCCGGGTGGGAAACGTCTGCAGCCAACGGGTCAGCAGCGCGATGCGTTCGGGGGTGTTGGAGTTGTCGGCCTTGGGCAAGGCGGTCCAGAACAACGGCAGCGCCAGACCACGGTGCGACGCCCAATACCAGCAGGTTGATCTCGGTGCGCCCCAGCTTCCAGTTCGTGCGGTCGAGCGTCAGGATCCAGGGAATCTCCTGGGGCAACAGCGAGGCCACGGTGCGGGCGATGTCGGCCTGATCAAGGGTGAACTGGCGAAAGAAGCGCTGCAGCCGGAGATAGTTCGAACTGGTTTTGGCCCGGTTCGAGAGCACCGGAGCCAAGCGGGCCAGATTCACCGAGCGCACCTGGAGTGTCAAGACCCGTGTAATTATGTACCGAAAAGGAGCTATCCTTTGTTCCAGGCCCGCGAGGCGCTGCGCACACTCCGCGATGAGCTGAGGACGACCAAGCGCTTACTGCCGACGACGCCATCACC
>CAIUAY010000223.1 GCA_903897335.1 uncultured Chromatium sp.
AGTTTTCCATGTTGATTAACAATCCAAACGTCTGGATTGTCCCAGCAAACCGAGTGGGAGCTTAACTTAATGGCAGTGACGCTGGAGCGTGGGAACGAGCAACATGCCGACGTTGTCGATGACGAAGATTACCATTGAGGTTTCATCATGCTCATGCACAATCCTCCGCATCCTGGCGCGATCATCAAGGAGCTTTGCCTCGTCCCGCTCGGCATATCCGTCACCGAGGCCGCGAAAGCGCTGGGCGTCAGTCGGAAAACGCTGTCGAGTCTGATCAACGAGAAATCCGGGATCAGCCCCGAAATGGCGGTGCGTCTGTCGATTGCTTTTAACACGTCGTCGGAAAGCTGGCTGAATCAGCAAACGCAATATGATCTCTGGCAAGTCGAACAGCATCGGCATGAATTCAACGTCAAACCGCTTTCGGCGGCGTGAAACGCAATCCATCACAGCGTTGATATCGAGAAGATCGTTCATCGCCATTCCGTATCCCGAATCTGCCGCTGAAACGCGACACTCTCCTCGGTCATCGGCTCAGTCCCCGCGAATTGGGGGAAATCACGGGCGGGGTCGATCTGCTTGCGCTGTGCATGGGCTTGGCGCGTCGCGATGAACGCCACGAAGTTCAGGACTTCGGCTTGATGGTCTTCATCGAGGGTACGCAGACTGTCGAGTAGCGCGGCTTCAAGCGCGGTGTTCATCATGGATACCCGGATTCGAGTTGGTCAACGCAGGATCACCCAACAGAACGATGTGACCGATCGGTTCCGCCTTGTTGAAATAGCGCCGATCGGCAGTAACCAGGACGGCTCGGGGGGTGTGCAGCGCCACGGCGTGATAGATGGTGTCGAACAGGTGGTGATTCAGGCGGATGGCCAGGTCGAGAGCCGTTTGATGGATCGCGGCGTCGTCGATGATCTGACATTCGATCTCAAACAGGTCGCTCAAGTCCGCGTGAGCCTCGTCCGGTTTCTTTCTCGCCAGCACTGCCGCGACCTCGGCAATGAAATGCGGCGGTTGATAGAAGTCAGCTAACCCATCCCGATTGGCGCGCAGCAGGGCAATGGCGGCATCGACATCCGTTTCGTCCGGTGCCGATTGGAAAAACCATTTGATCGCGACACTGGCATCCACCACGCAGCGCATCAGGGGCGGCCGTCCTCGCGGATGGAGCGGAATTCATCCTCACTTAAACAAGACGCATGCTGACGGCGTTCCAGAATCCGATCAATTGCCGCGACGTGCCGTTGGCGACGTTGGGCGCGTTCGACCGCCTCGCGCATTAGCTCGGCGATGATGGCGCTCTTGTTCTGATCCTTAAAGGTCTCGTTGAAAGCCTGTTTGATCGTTTCTGAAACGCTGAAATTAACGGTAGCCATCGACGACTGTTCGCACCGGATTATTGATGATTTCAACAAAAGTCTAAGCGGGACAGGAACCCGTGTAAACCAGCGAATTGGTGGATCACACGCGCCCGTCGCACGTCAGAGGGATCATGCCAATAACCGATACTTTTATGCTAACGCTTGCTCACAAGCGCCAACAGATGCTCACTCATTTCTGAGCGAGGGTGTATCTCCCAAGGCTCGCAGGAAGATCCCGCGAGCGCCATTGTGATCGCGGTCGACGGTGACGCCGCCGCTGGTGATCGTCTTCG
>CAIUAY010000224.1 GCA_903897335.1 uncultured Chromatium sp.
TCATGGTCAGTTTGTCCCGTCAGATCGATGAAGGCGTCGTTGACTGGGGGCGCTTGGTCACTCTCATCTCATCGCGGAGTGTGCGCAGCGCCTCGCGGGCCTGGAACAAAGGATAGCTCCTTTTCGGGATATAATCCCACGGGACGGAACACGATGGCGAGATGAACTGATCGAGACCATCCTCTGGAAGAGAAAACACCGAGGAAAAACCTATGACGTCGCCCATTGATAACGCCGCAAACCGTGACGGCAGCATTCAGAAAGGACAGTGGCAGATCCTGCTTGGGATCGCGGCGCGATCAATTCGCAGCGGGTTAATGCAGGGAGTGCCGCTCACGCTCGATCCGGCGGACTATCCGCCCGACTTACAGGCTATCCGCGCCAGTTTCGTGACCCTGGAAATCGCCGACACCCTGCGCGGCTGCATCGGTGTTCTCACGGCCATGCGCCCGCTGGTGATCGATGTGGCGCATAACGCCTTCGCTGCGGCCTTTGAGGATCCACGCTTCCCGCGATTACGACCGGATGAATTCAATCATCTGACGCTGAAAATATCGATCCTCAGTCTACCGGAACCGATCACGTTTCAATCGGAAACCGATCTGTTACGGCAGATCCGGCCAGGGGTAGACGGACTCATTCTCAGTGACCGGGGACGACGGGGTACCTTTCTACCCTCGGTATGGGAGCAGTTACCTGAATCCCATGCCTTTCTTGAACAGCTCAAGCGCAAGGCGGGGTTTCCCGGCGGCTACTGGTCAGAGACCATACAGGTCATGCGCTATACCACCGAGTCTTTTGGAGGTCGCGTTCCCGGTGATCCTGAACAGGGTCACGGGACTGCACGATTGTAGGCATGGCGACCCGTCAAATGCGCTTTGACGCAGACGAGCACAATCCTCATAATGCGCCGCTTGCGCCCGTAGCTCAGATGGATAGAGTACAGCCCTCCGAAGGCTGGGGTCACAGGTTCGAATCCTGTCGGGCGCGCCACTTTTCCCACACTGTGGGGATTTTTACCCCGCCATGTCACGTATCGCAATCAGTTTTGCTGCCGGTCGCGTGATCTTTTCCGCTTCGTCTAACAGTCTTGCCAGCCCTGGCGAAGAATAGTGCAGGGTGATGTCACGGTGTTCGTGTCCAAGCAGTGAGCGGCGAATATCGAGTGGGATTCCTGCGTCCGCTGCGCGTTCGCCGAACGTGTGGCGCAGGTCGTGAAAACGGATGTCCAGACCTGCCGCGCTGGTGGCGGTGCGCCATCCGTGGTTATTGACCCGGTAGAGGGCACCGCCTTTCGGTGATGGAAAGACCCATTCGTCTGACTTCCCGCGCTGCCGCTCGATGGCGATGCGTGCCGCACGATTGGCGACCAGATAGCGTCCATTCTGTTGGCTTGGCGTTTTACGGCTGTTGCCCTTCCTGATTTCCGGTGGAATCCACCAGATCGACCACTCTGGAAGATCCTGATCGTCCCGCTGCTGATCCCAACGCAGCGTGGTGATCTCGGCTTGTCGTGCGCCCGTGGCCAGCGCAAACAGGACGGGACTGATCAGGTGCGCGGGGAGCGATTCCATCAGGCGGTCTTGTTCATCCCAAGTGATCGGGCGTGGCTGTCTGGCACCCCAATCCGGGGTGCGCAGTTTCGGCGGTGCGAGGGTCAGCCAGGGTTGGTTGCCGTCGCGCAGCACTTCTGCGGCGAAATGCAGAACGGTCGAGGTGGTGCGGATGGCACGTTCGACGGTGCCGCTGGATCGCTGTCCGCGTTGTGCGTCGATCCAGGGTTGCAGTGTCCGCTGGTGTACATGCGAGAGGGGCAGGCGTCCGATGACTCCAACGATCATGCGGATGTCCTGCAAGGCTCGCGTGGGGTCTTTGCCGCGTTGTTCCAGATCAACCACATATTCTGCTGCGGCCTCCTCGAATGTCCGCTCGTGTCCAGGGTAAACCTGAATGATGCCTGCGCTCAGTTCGCGCCGGATGTCAGCGTCGCGTCGCTCTAAGACGGTGCGTGCGTCCGCGAGCGTGCGGCAGCCAGTCGATTCTCGAAGCTCGCGGCGCTGTTCGCCGATTCGTATGGTTTTTTCAATCCACCAGATGGTTCCACGCAGGTGGAGTCCTTTTGGTTTGCTGTCGTGCATGTTTGCCCCCATTGCGGAGCGCCAGCAGGTTTGATTTTAGTCTGTTGCGTTACCCAGGCGTCTAGGTCTGCACGGTCATAGCGCCGCGCCCGCTTGCCGATGAGGATGTATGGCAGGTGCGGGCGGGCAATGGCGTCGAACGTGCGCAGTCCAATACCCAGATAGGCTGCGGCGTCAGCAGCGATGAGCAATCGTTGCATGAGCGGCCATCATGCGGAGAGGGCGTGCAGGGTGTCGCGCAGATCGGCGAGCCAGGCGGTGATGTCGGGGTCGGGCGGGATGGCGTGGCCTTGATCGAGCTGGGCGACCAGGGCGGCGATGCGGTCGACGTGCATCTGGCCTTCTTGCAGTCGGGGTTCGCGTGGCGCGGGCATGGCGAGGATGGCGCGAATGATGGGGTCGCCTGGGTGCGTCCTGCGGGGTTGGTCATTGGGTGCGGCGGCGGGGAGGCCGTGCGCTGGTGTGTCGTCGCGGGTCTCTGGCGGGTCAGCGGGGCGGGCGGCGAGGCGGTAACGGCGTGTGCCGGAGTCGCTTTCGCTATAGGCGATGTCACCAGACTGTTTGAGTTTATACAGGACGCGGCTGATGGCGGTGGTGTCACGGGCACTCGGACAGTGTGTGCGCAGTTCGGCACTGTTGAGTGAACCGGCGGCGGCGAGCGCGGCGCGGATCTCGGTGGCGAGGATGGCGGTGACGCTGGCGGAGGGGAGGGTGTCGAATTCGCTCATGTTAGCGGGTCTCGTCGGTCAGTGGGAGGGTGGTTTGGCCGTGCTGGGTGCGCTGCCAGTGGTGGAAGCGCCGGAGGAGGTCGGCGCTGTCTAGCGGGTCTGGGTCTGGATCGTCGTCTTCGCGTCCAGTGAGCAGATAGAGTGCGTCGGACAGGGCGACTGCCCAGGTGCTGGCGGTGTGGGGGATGTCGGTCATGGGATGCTCCGGTGTGGTCGAGAGAGGATGGCGGCAGGCGGATGGCAACGCAGGATGTTCTGGGACAGTGCGCTCCAATACATGAGGCGCTGGCTCAGGCGTTTGAGGTCGCGGTGTGGGAGCGCGTTGAGGTCGGCGAGGTCGAGATCGTGCAGGAGGCGGTCGAGCTGGTCGGTGCGGGTCATGTCAGAATCCCCAGAGAATCCAGCCAATGCCGATACCGATACCGATCATGATGGCTGGTGCGGTCGCCATCAGTAGCATCCCTGACATCGGCTGAACGCAACAGTCCAGATCCCAGTCTGTTTCAAAATCCAGCACCCAGTCGGGGGCGTAGTCTTTGGGTGGGTCGCAGTCGGTTCTGGTCATCGCCGTGGCCTCTTAAAAATGGGTGATGGCGTATGTCAGCGCGAGGCTGATCGACATGGCGGAGGATTTGCCGCTGTGTTTGAGCCGGGCGGCTAACAGCCCGATGCGCTTGGCGTCGCGTGTGTTTAAGCCTTCGTGTTGCGCGGCGTGATAGGCTAAAGTGGACCCCATGTCCAGGACAGTTTTTTCCCGA
>CAIUAY010000225.1 GCA_903897335.1 uncultured Chromatium sp.
TCATCGCTTCACCCCTCGGTTGTTCGTCACTTCCAAGGGTAAAAGAAGGGCGGAGCGTTTGCCGCCACCTTCAGCAACGCTGATGACCTACTCGGTTACAGGGTTTTGGCCGGAACGATGATCAAGGCCACCGCAACTGACCCGGTTACGTCCGTCGCGTTTGGCTTGATAGAGCGCCAGGTCTGCCTGTCGGAGTAACGCTTGCGGCGTCTGTTCAGACGGGGTAATCGTGGCAATGCCAACGCTGATGGTGACATGGCTGGAGACCGACGAACAGGCGTGCGGAATCCCGCGACTGGCGACCAGTGCGCGAAACCGTTCGGCAACCAGGCACGCGCCCTGCTGATCGCAGTTCGGCAGGATGGCGGCAAACTCCTCGCCACCATAGCGGGCACCCAGATCGCCAGGGCGTTCGAGCGCTGCGACAAGACAGCGTGCAACCTCACGCAGACAGTCATCTCCTGAACCGTGACCATAATGATCGTTGTAATGCTTGAACTGATCCACGTCTGCCATTAGCAGCGACAGCGGAGTCTGGTCACGCATGGTGCGCAACCATTCAGTGTGCAGCATCTCGTCGAAACGCCGCCGGTTGGGGATGCTGGTCAGTCCATCGAGTGAGACCAGCGCCTCCAGCAGATCGGTCTTGCGTTTGAGCATGACATGGGTGCGTACCCGCGCCCGCAGCAGCGAGAGCTCAAACGGTTTAGTGATGTAATCGACCGCTCCAAGCTGGAATCCGCGTTCCTGATCCTGTACCTCGTTGCGGGCAGTCAGGAAGATAACCGGGATCTGCTGTGTTATCGGGTCTTCCTTTAGACGCTGGCAGACCTCATAGCCATCCATCCCCGGCATCATGATGTCAAGCAGGATCAAGTCAGGCTTGTCGTCATCAAGCAGGGTCAACATCTCGGCACCCGACGTTGCAAACCGGGTTTCGTAGTCGCGTTCCAGCGCACCGAGCAGGATCTCGATATTGGTTGGCACATCGTCAACAATCAGGATTGTTGAACGTTGCGCGTGTAATTCAGTCATTGCAGTCAATCCTGGTCAGCAACTGGTGGCGCGGACTGTAATAGCGTTCGCAACTGGATCAACGCTTCGGCAAAGCGCAGTTGCTGGGTTTCGCGTTCAATCTCGGCGAAGGGGCGTGCCAGGACAGTCGGCTCCAGATCCACGCACAGATCATGCGCCAGACGTCTAGCCTGTCCCTGTTTTTTGGTTAGCATTGCTTCGAGTTCATAGAGTCTGGGGCGTAGCTGCGCCCAGTCGACCGGAGAATTTACTACCAGCGACGGGCTATCAGCCGTCGTGTTGGGTCGGTCAACTGGAATCCATTTCAGCAGCGATGCGACCAGCGCCGGAAATTCAATGGGCTTGGAAAGATGATCGGTCATGCCAGCCTGCGCACTGGCCTGTCGATCCTGTTCCAGCGCACAGGCAGTCAGTGCGATGATCGGGATCTGCCTGCCCCGTTCCGTGGCGCGAATGGCGCGGGTGGCGGCAAAACCGTCCAGATTCGGCATCTGCACATCCATCAGGATGGCGTCGAAATCGTGCTGTCTGACTTTTTCGATGGCCTCGCGTCCGTCGCGGGCGATTTCCACCATCAGATCCATCCTGGACAAAAAACCACGGGCGACGAGAAGATTGACGGCATTATCTTCCACCAGCAGGATGCGTGAGCCCCGGATAGATTGGGTCAGGTCGCCGCGCAGCAGCGCCGTCTTCCGAGGTAAACCAGCATCGCTGACGCCACGCCTGAGGTGCGCCGTGAACGCAAACGTGCTGCCCTGGCCGGGCTGGCTGATGACGCTGATTTCACCGCCCATCCGTTCCACTAAACGCTTGCTGATAGTCAGTCCCAGACCTGAACCACCGTAATGGCGGGTCGTGGAGGCGTCGGCCTGTTGAAAAGGCTGGAACAGCCGTTCACGCTGTTCGGCGGTCAGGCCGATTCCCGTATCGCGCACCGCGACCCGTAGCCAAAGACTATCGTCAGTCTGCACGGGACAGTCGATTCTGACCTGAATCTCGCCCTGAGTGGTGAATTTGACTGCATTGCCCACCAGATTATTGATCACCTGTCCAAATCGCAACGGATCGCCATGAAGCAGCAGAGGCACTTCCGGGGCGACCTGAAAGACCAGCGCCACCCCTTTTCTATCCGCTTCGAACGTAAACAGTCCTGCGGTATTGCCCAGGATGTCATCAATCCAGAAATCAACAGCGTCGAGCATCAGCCGGTCGGCGTCGATCTTGGAGTAATCCAGGATATCGTTGAGGATGCCCAGCAGGGCGCGCGAGGAGACGTTGATCCGACCCAGATAGTCGCGCTGGCGGACACTGAGGTCGGTATCGAGCAGCAACTGCGACAGGCCGATCACCGCGTTCATCGGGGTGCGGATTTCATGGCTCATGTTCGCTAGAAAATCGCTTTTGGCGCGGTTGGCGGCATCGGCGGTCTCCTTGGCCTGACGCAGGATCGCTTCGGTTTCGTGTTGGGCACTGATATCGCGGTTGATCCCCACCAGACGGATAGGCTGTCCGGCATGATCTGTTTCGCGCCGTGCCACTGCCTGCACAAAACGAATACGCCCATCTGACAGGACGATCCGAAACATGATGTTGAAATCACACTCCCCGCGCCGCGCTGCCATGACGGCATCATCGGCAACCTGGCGATCATCAGGATGGCAGCGCATCAGCCAGGATGAATAAAGCAGAGGATTTTCAGCCTCATCCGGCAGGTCATAGATCTCGTACATCCGCTGATCCCAGATCAGAGCATTCGTGGCGAATTCCCAGCTCCAGATGCCGATTTCTGCCGCCTGTGTCGCCAGCAGCAGACGGTCGCGGGTCATGCGGATGGCTTCCTCAGCCTGTTTTTGCGCGGTGACATCGTCATAGATTGCAATCACCTTGCCAGATGACAGGCGGTAGACATAGTTCTCGCGCCAGCCGGCAATGCGTTGATCCTGATAGAGTTTAAGTGGCATGTCTTCGGGTATTCCGCTCGTCCAGACCCGTTGCAGCAGGTCAAGGAAGCCAAACTCGCGGACGCCGGGAAACCGTTGGGTGAGCCGCTGGCCGATGATGTCAACGCGGGGCAACTGCTCGTTGCGCTCCACGGCGGGATTGATGTCGTCGAAGACGAAATCGGCGCCATCATCCACGGCAGCGTAGACCACCACGCCGCTGCTCATCCGCTCGAAAATCTGGCGGAAATGTTCCTTGACGCGCTGCTGTTCAAGCATCGATTCAACGAGCCTTCTAAACAGGTAATAGGTCACGCCCAGTGCGGCGATCCAGCGCAGAACGTGCCACCACCACCAGCGCAGATCCCAGTTGCCGTCCGTGGCAAACAGCATGTCAGAGAGGCCGCAGAGGGTGCAGAACACGGCGAAGAGTCGGTAATCACGATCCTCGGTCATGCCACGCAGAACAGAGAAACGGATGGCGGCCAGCAGCAGCAGGATGCCACCCAGCCGCTTGAGCATTCCCGCCAGCACAGCCCGTTCCGGCCAGAGCAACGCGAGTCCACCAAGCGCCGTCACCAGCACCGCCACCAGAACAAGGCGTCCAGTGTGTCGTGCAACATCGGCCTTGCCAAAACGCAGATAAATGGTCGCAAACAGCAGACCGCCGACCGCACTGGCAAGACTGTCCGCCCAAATCCTGGAATCGGCTTCGAGCGCGGCATGGAAGGCGGTCAGGATACCCATTCCCAATAACCCCATGGGGATCGCCACCGGGAGTCTGACGGCATCGTCCGCTTTCGCGAAGAAAATGATCAGTGTCGCCACGACGATTAATAGCGTCGCAGCGGTGGCTTCCAACGCGGCATGGGCGCTCAGGTTCTGCCAGGATCGATCCGGGAGCCACCAGGCAATCGTAACAGCCAGCAGCGAGACGCCCAGTAACAGCCATGCGCCAGTACGCGGCATGGCCTGCTGCTCGACAAGCGGAATATGATCAGGCAGGCTAGCAAAGAATCGTCGGGGCATGATATCGCATCAGGGATGCCTAGCTGGTTTCGCTCTAAAGTGCGCCACTGCCTTCACCCTTATTTGGAACTTACGTTTTCTTAGCATTCAGGTCAAATCACATGCCTCAATATCGTTCCCGAACCACCACTCATGGCCGCAATATGGCCGGTGCCCGCGCTCTTTGGCGCGCCACAGGCATGACGGATGCCGATTTTGACAAGCCCATCATTGCCGTGGTGAATTCTTTTACGCAGTTTGTCCCTGGTCATGTCCATCTTAAGGATCTGGGTCAACTGGTTGCACGCGAAATCGAAGCCGCAGGCGGTGTCGCCAAGGAATTCCATACGATCGCGATCGATGACGGCATTGCCATGGGTCATCAGGGAATGCTCTATTCTCTGCCCTCGCGTGAAATCATTGCGGATTCAGTGGAATACATGGCCAACGCACATTGCGCGGATGCGCTAGTCTGCATCTCCAACTGCGACAAGATCACGCCCGGGATGTTAATGGCGGCGCTACGTCTGAACATTCCCGCCGTCTTCGTCTCTGGCGGGCCGATGGAGGCAGGCAAGATCCTGCGGGCAGACGGCGAACACCATCTCGACCTCATCGACGCCATGATTGCCGCCGCCAATCCGGTTGAAACCGATGCGACTGTCGTTGAGCTTGAGCGATCTGCCTGTCCGACATGCGGCTCCTGTTCTGGCATGTTTACGGCGAATTCCATGAACTGTCTGACGGAGGCATTAGGTTTCAGTCTTCCAGGCAATGGTTCACTGCTGGCTACCCATGCGGCGCGCAAGGATCTGTTTCTGGAAGCGGGACGACTGATCGTCGATCTGGCGCACCGGTACTACGAGCAGGATGACGCAAGCGTGCTTCCGCGCTCGATTGCAACCTTTGCAGCCTTTGAAAATGCGATGAGTCTCGACATTGCCATGGGCGGTTCCACCAACACGGTTCTGCACCTACTCGCCGCCGCTCATGAAGGTGGGGTAAATTTCACCATGTCAGACATCGACCGTTTGAGTCGAAAAGTGCCAAATCTGTGTAAAGTCGCGCCGTCAACTCCGACGTATCACATGGAAGATGTGCATCGCGCTGGTGGCGTCATCGGCATCCTCGGCGAACTGGATCGCGCCGGACTGCTCAACCGTGATTGCCAGACCGTGCATTATCGCACTTTAGGCGCGGCGATCGATCATTGGGATGTCGCGCACAGTCACAATGAGCAGGCGCGTCAACGCTATCTGGCCGCCCCGGGTGGCATCCCGACTCAAGTTGCATTCAGTCAGAACGCCATGTGGCCCGATCTGGATTTGGATCGTGCGAATGGCTGCATCCGGGATCTGGAACATGCCTACAGCCGCGACGGAGGACTCGCCGTGCTCTTCGGTAATCTGGCCGAAGACGGCTGCATCGTCAAAACCGCAGGCGTAGATCAGGCTAACCTGACCTTCAGTGGCCCTGCGCGGATTTATGAGAGCCAAGAAGATGCCGTCACCGCGATCTTGACTGACCGGATTCAACCCGGTGATGTGGTCGTGATCCGTTATGAAGGGCCAAAAGGCGGGCCTGGAATGCAGGAAATGCTGTATCCGACCAGTTATCTCAAATCCAAAGGTCTTGGTAAGATGTGCGCACTGATTACTGATGGACGTTTTTCGGGTGGCACATCCGGCCTGTCCATTGGGCATGTCTCGCCAGAGGCAGCTGAGGGCGGTGTGATCGGGTTAATTCGAGAAGGCGATACCGTCGAAATCGACATCCCAAAACGACGTATCAACGTCATCATCACGAAAGAGATGCTGACTCAACGTCGTGCTGACATGGAAGCAAAAGGCGCTGACGCCTGGAAGCCGCTGGAGCGCCAGCGTGAAATTTCGTCAGCCTTGAAAGCTTACGCGGCACTGACAACCAGTGCCGCGCATGGCGCTGTGCGGGATGTTTCGCAGATCAAGACAGTCTGAGAGTGTGTTGTGCATGGTCTTGCGGACTTTCGTGATGAGTTGCAATCCCCGCTCCCACCGCTCCTGAAAGAGTCGTTGGGACATGTCGCCACGATCCCCAATGAGTTTGCCCGTCACGCCTTTGGTCAAGCTCGGAACGGGTTGACGGTCGTCGACGTTGCCAGGGGTGATGCGACAGGCCAGCAGCTCCCCCGGTCGTTGACCACCCGGTGCAATGTGAAGCCATCGAACCAGCCCATGGAGGTCTTCCCCCGGCGCGCGATCGGCTTGAACACGTTGTGGCTGTGGATCCGGCGGTTATGGCAAACCACCAGAGAGGTCGAGTCGATGACGGCCACGCCGGTGTTGGCGCCGTGGCGAGTGGTGAGGGAAACGCACAGCGGCATCAGCGTGGTCGGGATCAGTGCCACGAAGCGGCGATCACTCAACAGATTAAGAAACTCGCTGCGGGCGTATCGGCACAGATGCAGCAGATAAAACGCCTTGAAATTGCGGTAGTGGAACTGATGAAAAGCAATCAGGATCGTCATGATCTCGCTGAGCGTCAAGCGGCTGGCTGGTTGCCGTTTGCGCTTAGGCGGGGTTTAATCGGTTAATCAGCAGTCTGTCATGCGTCATTGACAAAAAAAGCCCGGCAGGGTGCCGGGCTAAAACGTCTCATGATGAGAGAGACGAGGAGGACTTCGTTGAATCCATCTAAAAATCGGTTTCGGTCATATTCGGAAAAGACTTTTCCGGTTGAACGTTCGCCATGAGCGGGTCAAAGGGCGAATAAATAACAAGGTGTCGCGGACGGGCATTGAATCCGTTCAGGACTCGACAGGTTCACCACGGACGGATTCAATGTGGAATCGAGAGTTCCAGACATCGCCTTAATGCATAAACAGTCCGCCATTGACTGGCAGGTTGGCGCCGGTCACATAGGCGCTTTCGTCGCTGACCAGAAAGGAAATGGCGGCGGCGATTTCATCGGGCTGCGCCATGCGACGCATTGGAATTCCGCTGATGATGCTATTGCGTACCGTCTCGTCCATTGCCAGCGTCATGGCCGTTTCGACATAGCCCGGCGAGATGGTATTGACGGTTACTCCCTTGGATGCACCTTCCTGGGCTAGCGCCATGGTGAAGCCGTGCATCCCGGCCTTGGCCGCTGAATAATTGGCCTGGCCAAACTGGCCACGCTGTCCGTTGACAGATGAAATATTGACGATCCGGCCAAAACCACGCTCCAGCATCCCTTCCCAGACCGGACGGGTGACATTGAAAACGCTGTTGAGGTTGACGCTAATCACCGCGTTCCACTGTGCGGCTTCCATTTTTTTGAAAGTCTTGTCGCGGGTGATTCCCGCACAGTTGATGAGGATGTCAATTGGGCCATGGTGCGCGGTAATTTCATTGACCATGCGGGCGCTATCCTCGAACGAGGACACGTCAGCCGCGATGGTGTCGATGCTGAAACCCGCGTCTGCGCGGTCTTTTTTCCATGCCTCGGCAGCATCCGCCTCAGACGGGTGATGATTGGCCACGACGGTGTAGCCGTCTTGCGCCAGACGAGTACAGATTGCGGTGCCGAGGCCACCGATACCACCAGTCACGAGTGCAATGCGGGTCATGCGTGTTCCTCCAGGATCTTATTGTTGGCGTGATCGTTGATTCAGGTCTTTTAGTGCGTACATGGGTCATGCTACCGGTGGCGACCAGCAGCATGACCCATGGCAGTCCATCCCTGGACTGTCGGGATGTGACCGTTGATTAGACGGTTGCGACGTTCTGACGCAGATCACCGGTGATTTCAGCCATGTTCTTTTCAAGCCAGGCGCGATAATCATCGCGTGCCTCGCTGACCAGTTGCATGGTGGTCTTGCTTTCGGCCATCACGCGTTCGCTGAGTTCGCGGGTTACATCGGCCTGACCCTTGAAGAATTCGTTGTAGCCCTTGGACTCGGTGGCGAGCTTGGTCAGGCGTGTCGCATGATCCATGTAGAGGTTCAGCGCATCCATCTGACGGGTTGCCATCTTCTCAAAGATGCGAACATTCAGTTCGCCCAGGCTGGTCAGACGCTCGACGCTCTTGGTGGTCATTTCGTTGACAGATTTGAATGTATCGTTGGTGTTCATCGGTTTCTCTCCAAAAGATTGTGCAATGCAGCAATGTTGCATTGCACAATAATCACCTTCTCGCATCCGGTCAACACACTTATTGTAATTCTTTGCATTGAAATCACGACCAGTCTGGTGTGATGCGCTCTGGCGATCCGTTTCAGGGCGCATCCTCTGTTTTTTTACGTTGATTGCCGAAGTCAAAATGCGCCGCACGTAGAAAATCCTTCTGGAGATCAGCCCAGATCTCGACATTCTTCTGGGTCATGCGGGTCATAGCCTCGAATGGGTTTTCAGTCCAGGACTGGGTCATTTCCTGCTGCTGTCTGGCAAAGAGATCAAGCGACGTTTCCAGATAGCGAGCGAACATGCCCTGAAGCGTGCCGCCATAAAAACGGATGATCTGAGCCAGCATGGTAGCGCTGAAGAGTGGTTTGCCGCCGGCTTCCTCTTCAAGCATGATCTGGAGCAGGATAGAGCGGGTGATGTCGCTGTCGTTGGCGGTGTCAATGACTTTGATGTTGGTGCAATCCATCACCAGGGTGCGCACATCCGATAGGGTGATATAGCGGCTGATCTCGGTATCATAGAGTCGGCGGTTCGGGTACTTCTTGATGAGACGCTCGCTGTTCATGATCGCTTAAATTGCCTGAATCTTAAAAGCGCATTTGAACCACAAAGAGGCAAAGGACGCAAAGGCACCTGATGCATGATCGCCTGTCACTTTCATCCATGAAGGTGCAGCGTTTTTTCAGTGCCTGTCTATCGTCTCCTGGATGTTGTCTGAAGCGTCTTCGGATTCAATGACCATCGGCTCGACTGTCTGTTCGTCGATCTCCACATCGGTTTCAGGTTCCACCTGAATCCCGATCCCCGCCAGCGCCGCACGGCTGATCTCCAGATCGGCATCGACACGCGGCACCCAGGACTCGCCCCAGTAGAGGTTGCAGCTCGTCTCGGCGCGCAGCAGTGCGCCTAACGCGGTAGCAATGGCATCGGCGTGCGGTCCTTCGGTGAGTCCGTGCTCGCCGGCAGACCAGTGGGCATCATGCACGGCACGACTCATCCGTGCGATGTCGGTCAGCGCCTGACGCTGGCGTTCCGATCCAGTCCACTGGGTGAAATCACGGCCATGATGCCAGCCGGTATTCCAAGCGCCGGTGCGCACTCGCACCTCGCCGTGTGCGCCATGTATATCCAGATACTCATGGATAAAGGTTGGCACGACGCTGGACGTGCCAGCGGCAACCTGCTCCAGCAGCGGGCGATAAAAGACGCTCCAGAAGTTGGCGCCCTCAGTCACGTTGCGGAACCAGCCGCCGTTCTCGCCATCGGTGCAGGTTGTCACCAGCGGCGGGAAATCGCACCATTTGGTGCGCTCGGCGACCTCGGACTGAAACCAGCCCAGATCCATGCCGGATTCCTGTGCATCCGAGAGTTCGCGGTCACGCACGATGACGGTAATCTCAGCGCCGTCGTAGCGGGCGATATGCGGGCGATAGCGCAGTTCCTGCCAGCTCATTTCGGTGACGGGTTCAATGTGTTCACTGTCAACCAGGACATAGCGATAGCCAAAGGCACGTAGCAGCGGGATCAGTTCCATCGAAAAGCCCATTTCAGGCGGCCAGAAGCCCTGGAAACGCGGACGCCAGAGCAGGTGATGGGCGATGCCAAGCCAGCGTTGCAGATGTTCACGGCGATCGGCTTCGGGAATCAGCGGGAGCACCGGATGATAGTAGCCGGTACCAAGCACCTCGAACAGGGATTGATTTTGGAAGTGCCAGAGCAGCGAACCGCAGTCGACGATGCCATAGACCTGTTGCTGGAAGACTGGATCAGAGAGTGTTTCGAGCAATGTGCCAGAGAGCGACATGTGAACGCGGGCGTGGGCTTCATGACCCCAGAGACTGCGCGGGATACGATCCAGCGCAAACAGGATCTCACGCGCCTCCCAGTGCTGATGCTCCAGCAGATCCTGGAGATTACCGGGGGGCTGATGGAGATTAAGCACGAGTGCGTGGTGAGCAATCATCTTGACAAATCCCGGATGGTGGCTGATGGTCTTAAGGATACCAAACTGCAATGAATTGACGTGTAATCTCTGGGTGTCTCATGTAAATTATGATTGCTTTTGCATGATCGCTTGATCAACAGGGCGCGACCGACCATTCCTTGTAGAGCACACAAGAATTTCAGAGGCGGGCAAAAAGATGGCTGACGACAACATCGTAACCAGCAAAACGGCGGCGAAGAAAACGGTTGGGAAGAAAACCGAGGCTGCAACGACATCTGTTGTTCAAGCACAGGAGACGGCAGCCGCCACGTCGACGCCTGCCGTGAAGTCCAATGCCACTATTGCAAAGCGATCATCGACGGCAAAGAAGACCGCAGAAACCGGCACGGCAGCAGCACCTAAAAAGACTAGGACTGTCGATCAGCCAGTCGACGATGGTGCCGTTAGTCTCAGGGGAATCGCGAATGTCTCAGACGAGACACGCCATAAAATGATTGCGGATGCGGCTTATTATAAGGCCGAAAAGCGCAATTTTGCCCCAGACCACGAAAAGGAGGACTGGGTCGATGCGGTGCGCGAGATCGATGACCTCATCGCTCGTGCAAAGAATATAACGGGAAGTTAGGCCGTTTTCGGAAAACCGAGCCATGCGTTCAATGGACAGGATTTCGCACGATTAGCCGGATGTCGGACTGCGTGTTCATCCTGTCCGTTTTTCTGTTGATTCCTGCGCGTCACAGACCCAGTTCTTCAAGCAGCGCCAGCTCATTGAGTGCAGGAGTTGGAATCGTGGCAGAGACGGCAGTCTGACGGCTCTGTTCTTCGACAATGCGATCCGGGTCGACTTCTTCGAGTTCAAAATCGTGAAGTTTGATGAATTCGGTCTTGTCCATGGCCAGTTCCATGTAGAAAACGTTACGCCGTGAAGTGCTGAAGGCGACGCGGCGCGCCTGGGCGCGATCCAGGTTGGTATCGATGCTCACCATCACTTCTTTGTTGATGGTCAGCATTTTCGGCTGGTTCTGGTTGATGCTGACCTGGAGTTCATGCCCGACATTGCCGGTGAAATCACCCACGATCTGATTCATCAGCTCGCCGAGCATGTTGCCGACCTCTTCGGAGGTATGCTGACTGGCCAGCTCGGATTCGGGCATCCCCATCGAGAGCATGTAAGCGCGATAGAGTTCCATCGCGGACTGCGCCGAGAAATTGATGATGACCAGACCCGAAAATCCGCCATCAAACAGGACAAAGCAGCCGATGTCAGGCCGCAGGCAGGTACGGGTGATCCGCTGTACCATCGGCGAATAGCTGATTTGGGTCTGGGTCGCGGCGGAAAGGACTTTGCGCACGGAATTGCACAACATCACCAGGATATCATCGGTTGAGAGTGTCTTTGTCTTTGCCACCAGGAATCGGCCTCAACGGATTGAATGAAGACGTTCACTGTAACATGGTCAGATCGACTTTCCACTTTCCACCCTGATTTCTCAATTGAGCCAAATGATCGGTCGACTTCGCGGTCTGATTCTCTCGAAACGCCCCCCGCAACTACTGCTGGACGTGAATGGCGTCGGCTATGAGCTGGAAGCGCCCATGTCGACCTTTTATGATTTGCCGACAGTCGGCGAAACGGTGACCCTGATCACGCATTTCGTGGTGCGCGAAGATGCGCAGATGCTCTACGGCTTTCTACACGAACGAGATCGCGCACTCTTCCGCGCACTGCTGAAAGTCACCGGCGTCGGGGCGCGGATGGCGTTGGCGATCCTGTCGGGGATGGATGCCGCGCGTTTTACCCAATGTGTCGAGCAGGATGACAGCGATGCCCTGACGCGCATCCCAGGCATTGGCAAAAAGACCGCGCAACGTCTGATCATCGAAATGCGCGACCGGCTCGCCGGACTGGGTGGTTCTGGCGCGCCGATAACCGTCGGCGCGGCGTCTCCCGCATCTGGCGCTGCGCGTGATCAGGCGCTGGCCGATGCCGTGAGTGCGCTGGTGGCGCTCGGTTATCGCCCAACAGACGCCAGTCGCATGGCGCGTGCCGCTGATGACGGCGCGAAGACCTCCGAAGAGATCATTCGCGCCGCCCTGCGTGCGATCAATCTCTCCTAAAAAATCAGAAGGCTCCAGCGTTTTATTTTCATGTTTCAGCGTCACTTTAAAACCGCAATTTCCTTACTGCAAACCGCCAACTCACCACTTGCCACGATACCCATGCCATCTTTCTCTCTGCCTTGCGCGGTTCTGGCCGCTGTTTTATGTGCATCTGACCCCTCGCTGGTACAGGCGCTCACAGACCCGGCGACGCCACCTGCCGAACCCTTGCCCGTGCCAACCTCTGCACCGGTCACGGACATCGATGCCACATTGAAAGCCAAGACTCCGGGGCTCAATGCTGCCGAGGTCTATGCGATCCTGGCAGGCGAGATTGCGGGGCGGCGTGGCGAAATGGGCGTTGCTTTCAGTCATTATCTGAAGGCCGCGCAACTGACGCGATCTTCGAAGCTTGCCGAACTGGCTGTGCGTACTGCCATCAGCAGCAAAGATTACCCATCTGCCGAGCAGGGCGTGCGCTTATGGCTGGAGCTGGCGCCTGACGCACCTGCTGCGCATCAACTGGCGGCGCTGCTGCGACTCGAGTCCGATGACCGGGAAGGGGCGCTGATCCATCTCGTGCGGTTCGTGGAACTCACCGAGGGGACGGATGCGTCCGTCTACGGAAAGGTGGCTTCCATTATTGAACGTGCGCCAAATCCCGAACGACGACTGCCGCTGATGCAGGCGCTGGTAGAGCATTTCCCGCAAAGCGCCGATGCACAGCAGGCGCTGGCTATCCTTGCCGCGAGCGCCTCGCGCTTTGAGATTGCCACGGCGGCAGCACGACGCGCCTTGGAACTGCGTCCAAACTGGGATCAGCCCCGGACATTTCTCGTCAAACTGCTGCTCGCGCAGGATAAACGCGATGAAGCCCGTCAGATGCTTGAAACGTTCGTTGGCCAGAACCCTGACGACCAGTCGCTACGAATGCTCTATGGTCAGTTCCTGGTCGAGGAGCAGGCATTTTCAGACGCACGCGAAGTCTTCGAACACATTCTGATTCAGCATCCTGATGCGCCGGATGTGCTCTTTGCGGTTGGCGTGCTATCGCTTCAGCTCAATGATCCAAACAGCGCACGTATTTACTTTACGCGGCTGTATGACACGGGCGAGCGCAAAGACGAGGCCGCCTTTTACCTGGGTCAGGCCGCAGAACGTGCGCAGGACGTGCACGCCGCGCTGACCTGGTACGAAAAAGTTACCGACTTCAAATTTTCTGATGCCCAGGTGCGCATTGCCTTTCTGCGCGCCAAGTCTGGCGAGGTCAAACGCGCCCGCGAGATCCTCCAGCAATTACGCGGCAGCTCGCCTGAAGATGCCGTTGCGCTCTATTTGATTGAGGCCGAGATCCTCAATGAAGTGGGTCAGGCCGATGAGGCGACGGCAGTCTTTAACACCGCCCTGGAGATCTACCCCGATGACAGCGGACTGCTGTATGCGAGGGCGCTCCACGCCGTCGAGCGCGGTCAACTGACGCTAGCCGAGAAAGATTTTACCCGCCTGATCGCGGCTGATCCCGGAAATGCTGACGCACTGAATGCGTTGGGTTATACCCTGGCGGATCGCACCGACCGTTACGGAGAGGCAAAAACCTATATTGAGAAAGCCTATGCAATCAAACCAGATGAGCCGGCCATTCTCGACAGCATGGGCTGGGTGAATTACCGGCTTGGCGATTATGATGCGGCGCTCGGTTATTTGCGGCGCGCCCTCGATAAGCTGGATGACGGTGAAATTGCTGCCCATCTTGGAGAGGTCTTATGGACGATGGGACGGCAGACAGACGCCTGGAAAGTCTGGGATGCAGCGCTACAGACACATCCCGGACACGCTTATTTGCAGGAGGTGACAGCTCGGCATCGTGCACTGAAAACGGAGACCCAGCCAGAATCTGGCAGTCAGCACACGAAACCAGGCCAGGCGTCACCGCCGGACACCAAACCACAGCAATCAACCGTGAAGCCATGACGCATTCATCCTTGATTCCATCTGAGCGGAATGGCGCGGATGCCTGGCTGGCACCCGCCAAACTCAATCTAATGCTGCGCGTCGTCGGACGGCGCGAAGACGGCTACCATGACTTGCAGACGGTCTTCCAGTTCATCGACCGCTGCGACCGGCTCTGGTTCGATGTCCGCGAGGATGGGCGAATCAGCCGTCGCAACGTGGTCGCCGGCGTTGCCGAGCAGGATGACCTGACGGTGCGGGCGGCGCTGGCTCTACAACAGGTCACAGGATGTCGTCTGGGCGCTGACATCCGCTGCGAAAAAAATCTGCCGCTGGGTGGCGGACTTGGTGGTGGCAGTTCTGATGCCGCGACCACGCTGGTGGCGCTGAACCAGCTCTGGGGCACTGGACTTGACGCAGACGCGCTCTCCACGATTGCCCTGCCGCTTGGTGCCGATGTGCCGGTGTTCGTGCGCGGATGCGCAGCCTGGGCAGAGGGCGTTGGCGAACAACTTACTCCGGTAGAACTACCGCAGCCCTGGTACCTGGTGCTAGTTCCAGATTGCAACGTCTCGACCAAAGCCGTTTTTTCGCATCCACAATTGACACGGAATTCCAATCCCATCACACTAACTGACTTTCTACAGGGAAATATCGTTAACGATTGTCTTCCTGTCGTGCGGTGCGATTATCCGCCAGTTTCTGCTGCGCTTGACTGGCTGTCTGCATGGGGTGAAGGGCGTCTCACCGGAACCGGTGCCTGTGTCTTCGCCGTCTTCATGGATCAGTCGAATGCGCGTGATGCCTGTCTGCGACTGCCTGCGCAGATGTCCGGTTTCGTGGCACAGGGATTAAATCGATCACCGTTATTTGACCGTCTCGACAGACAGTCAGACTAAGGCAATTTACGAAAACCGATAGGTCTTTTTTGGAATCGCCTCAGTTTGGATGGACATCATGCCCCGATCCGGGCGTGGTTTCCAACTTCGTGCAGACCTGAGTCTCAGGCTCGCATTTACTAAAAATATCGGTCGCTTTTTTGGGGCGTAGCCAAGCGGTAAGGCACCGGGTTTTGATCCCGGCATCCCCAGGTTCGAATCCTGGCGCCCCAGCCAACTTCTGACTCCCTCACGACCGTGCAGACAGGAAATTGCCCGTGCCTGCCAGTCAATTAATGGTTTTCTCTGGAAATGCCAATCCAGATCTCTCAGTCGAGATCGCAGGCCACCTGAGTCTGCCGCTCGGCAAGGCGGTCGTCGGCCAGTTCAGCGACGGCGAAGTGATGGCCGAAATCCAGGAAAACGTCCGTGGCCGCGATGTCTTCGTGGTGCAACCGACTTGCGCCCCGACCAACGATAACCTGATGGAACTCCTGGTCATGATTGATGCACTGCGCTGGGCATCGGCCAAGCGCATCACAGCCGTGATTCCCTACTTTGGCTATGCCCGTCAGGATCGCCGCCCACGTTCGGCGCGGGTACCCATCACTGCCCGTCTGGTTGCCAAGATGATCGGTCAATCGGGAGCAGATCGTGTGCTGACCGTTGATCTACATGCCGACCAGATTCAGGGTTTTTTCGATATTCCGGTCGATAACGTCTATGCCTCGCCGATCCTGCTCGGCGATGCCTGGCGCCGAAAGTATGACGATCTGATGGTCGTCTCACCTGATGTAGGCGGCGTGGTGCGGGCGCGGGCGCTTGCGAAGCGGCTCGATGACGCGGATCTGGCGATCATCGACAAGCGTCGTCCGCGAGCCAACGAGGCTCAGGTGATGAATATCATCGGCGATGTCGAAGGGCGTTCCTGCGTCCTTGTCGATGATCTGGTCGATACTGCTGGAACACTCTGCCGCGCCGCCGAGGCGCTCAAGGCTCATGGGGCGCAGATGGTCGCGGCCTACTGTACCCATCCGGTGCTATCCGGTGCGGCGATCAAGAATATCGCCGCATCGCAGCTCGATGAACTGGTCGTGACCAACACCATTCCACTGCGTCCCGAAGCGAAAGCCTGCGGCAAGATCCGGCAACTGAGCATCGGCGAACTGCTGGCCGAAACCATGCGACGGGTCTCGAACGAAGAATCGGTCAGCTCGCTGTTCATCGATTAAACAGAATCTGGCAGGATGTCACTGCCGTCTTAACGCCGGGTACCTGGTCGCGGGTGTCCGGCGAATTTTTTAACTGAACCGGAGAACGCCCATGAGCGTAAATTTCAACGTGATCGCGCAACCCCGCGCTGCTGCAGGAAAGGGTGCGAGCCGCCGCCTGCGCCGCACGGGACTCGTGCCTGCCATCGTCTATGGCGCCCATCAAGATCCCGAAATGATCTCGGTCTCGCATAACGAACTGCTCAAGCATCTGGAGCACGAGTCATTCTATTCGCATGTCCTTGATCTCATTATCGGTGAGGCCAGTTCGAAGGTCGTTCTCAAGGACATGCAGCGTCATCCGGCTAAGCCGTTTATCCTGCATGTCGATTTCATGCGCGTCTCGCAGGATGAAAAGCTGCGGATGACCGTGCCGATCCATTTTCTTAACGAAGAAAAGAGCCCTGGCGTCAAGCTGGGTGGCCAGGTGTCACACCATATCGCCGAGGTGGAGATTCTGTGTCTGCCCCAGGATCTGCCGGAGTTCATCGGCATCGACATGACGAACATGGAGATTGGCAGCATCGTTCATCTGTCTGAGCTGCCACTTCCGCCTGGCGTTGAATTTGCCCATGTCATCGAATCCGATGAGCCTGTAGTCATCATTTACAGCGCACGCGGCGGCAGCGACGAGGCTGAAGCCGAGGTCTGAGATCCTACATCGGCATCGCCGCAGCCCGACTGATGCAGTCGGCGCTGCGATGCCCATCTGTTTCCCGGAATCAAACTCCTTGGGTGTTTTGCATGAGCGATGCTGGCATCCGCCTGATCGTCGGCCTGGGAAATCCAGGCGCGCAATATGAGGCAACGCGCCACAATGTTGGGTTCTGGTTCGCCGATGCACTGGCTGAGGCTGGCCGCGAACCCTTCCGCGCTGAACCCAAGTTTTACGGCGAAATCTGCCGCATCACCTGCGCTGGACGCGATCTGCGCCTGCTCAAACCCATGACCTACATGAATCGCAGTGGCCAATCTGTCGCCGCAGTGGCCCGTTATTTTTCGATCACTCCAGAAGAGATTCTGGTTGCACACGATGAACTCGATCTGCCAGTGGGTGCTGTGCGCCTCAAACAGGGTGGCGGTCATGCGGGTCACAATGGCTTGCGCGACACCATCGCGGCGCTCGGCTCGCGTGACTTCTGGCGCTTGCGGATTGGCATCGCCCATCCCGGTGATCGTGCGCTGGTGACAGGTTATGTTCTGGGTCGGCCAACGCATGAGGATGGCAAGCGGATTCACATGGCACTGGGCACGGTTGATGCCGTGCTGGATGATGTCATGCAGGGACGATATCAATTGGCAATGAACCGTTTGCATACGTCTGGCTAACTAAACACTCGCCCGGAATGCATCCATCCTGACTTGCTCGTGCCGGATTCAAGACTATGCCCGCCTCTCCAAAAACTTACGCGACTGTTCCTGGACGTCGTTATCCACACGGCGCCACGGTTGAGGATGACGGCGTTAATTTCTCGATCTTCAGCCGTCATGCACGCGGTGCCGAGCTGCTGCTCTATGCCGATGCGGCCAGTCTGGAGCCGTTTCAGGTGATCCGGCTTGATGCACAGGTCAACCATACCTTTTTTTCCTGGCATGTCCTGGTCGTTGATTTGCCACCCGGCACCCATTACACCTGGCGCATGACCGGGCCATTTGATCCGCATGGTCACGGCTGGCGCTTTAATTCGCGCGTCGAACTGGTCGATCCCTGGGCGCGAGCCGTCAATGTCTGCGGCTGGAATCGCTGGCGACGCCAGCGTAACGGTATTCAACCCCACGATTCACCACGGGGTCTGGTGATTGCCGAAGAGTACGACTGGGAAGGCGATACCCCGCTGCGCCTGCCTTCCGAGCAGATCATCATTTACGAACTGCATGTCGGCGGATTCACCCGCCATCCCAATTCGGACGTCGCGCATCCGGGCACCTTTCTCGGATTGATCGAAAAGATTCCCTATCTTCAGGAACTTGGCATCACGCATGTCGAACTGATGCCGGTGATGGCGTTCGATGAACAGGACGTGCCCGAAGCGGTGTGGGATGCAGGTCTGCGCAACTATTGGGGCTACAGCAGTTTTGGCTTTTTCTCGCCGCATCCGGGTTACTGCGTGACGCCCGAACAGGGGACGCATCTCAGCGAGTTCCGCGAGATGGTCAAGGCGCTGCATCGGGCGCGCATCGGGATCATTCTGGACGTGGTGTTCAACCACACCAGCGAGGGCGGTGCCGATGGCCCGACCTTGACTTTCAAAGGCATCGGCAACGAAACGTTTTACTGTCTGGATAGTCTCGACAAGGACAACTATCTCGACTTCACCGGCTGTGGCAATACGGTCAACGCCAATCATCCCATCGTGTCGCACTTTATCGTCGATGCACTGGAATACTGGGTGCGCGAAATGCACGTCGATGGCTTCCGCTTCGATCTGGCCAGCGCCATGGCGCGTGATGCCGACGGTCGCCCGCTGGCCAATCCGCCGGTGCTGTGGGAAATCGAACTCTCCGACACGCTCGCCGCCGCCAAAATCATCGCCGAAGCCTGGGACGCCGCCGGTCTCTATCAGGTCGGCAGCTTTCCGGGCTATCGCTGGATGGAGTGGAATGGACGTTACCGCGACGCCATCCGGCGCTTCGTGCGCGGCGATCCGGGGCTGGCGTCCGAGATTGCCACCCGGCTATCTGGCAGCAGCGATCTCTATCAGGCCAATCTGCGCCAGCCAACCAACAGCATCAACTTCGTGACCTGTCACGATGGTTTCACGCTCTGGGATCTGGTCTCCTACAACCGCAAAGACAATCAGGCCAACCGTGAGCAAAATCGTGATGGTTGTGACAAAAATCTGAGCTGGAATGGCGGTATCGAAGGCGAGACCCATGATGCGCAGATCCTCGCGTTGCGACGACGTCAGGCGAAGAATCTGCTGACCCTGCTGTTTCTCAGTCAAGGCGTGCCGATGCTGCTGGCGGGCGATGAGGTGCTGCGCACTCAGCACGGCAATAACAACACCTGGTGTCAGGATAACGTACTCGGCTGGTTTGACTGGTCACTGGTTGAGCGCAATCAGGACAGTCTGCGCTTCGTGCGCGGTCTGATTGCGCTGCGCAAACGTCATCCGAGCCTGCGCCGTCGGCACTTTCTGTCCGGTCAGCCACAGCCCGGATCGCCGCATCTACCCGACATCACCTGGCATGGCGAAACGCTCAATGATCCACCCTGGGATGATCCGCTGGCGCAAACGCTTGCACTCACATTGGCACCAGCGCGTCAGGACGAGGTCGTGCTGCATATCATGATCAACATGAGCGATGCGGCCTGCCGCTTCGAGTTGCCAGTGTTTCCGGCCATGCGCTGGTGGCGTGCACTCGACACCGCCTGCGTTTCGCCGCTAGATGTCATCGACCCCGCTGATCAAACGACAGTCGATCCCGCGCCGCTGCTGGTGCGTTCGCGCAGTATCGTGGTGCTGGAAGGACGTTGACGCGACTGTTTTACCCGATACATGGCCGCATCGGCTTGATTGAGCAGGGTGTTCGGTTCGAGATCAGGCGTGATATCAGCCATCCCCAGGCTGCATGAGATCCGCAGGTGATGACCCTTGATCATCATCGGAAGCTCCAGACTGTCGGCAATCCGCCGGGCGACGACTTCCGGCTCAAAACCGGGTTCACAGTCGGTGAGCAAAACGGCAAACTCGTCGCCACCAAGACGCCCCACGCAGTCGCGCTCACGCACCGCCCGCCGCAGGCGTTCGGCGACGATGCACAGCGTCGCATCGCCAGCATCATGCCCGTACTGGTCATTAATCGGTTTGAACTCGTCCAGATCCAGATACAGCAGCGCGCCACCGCTTGCGATGCGGCGCTCGCGCTCCACCCGCTGATATAGCATGTCCAGAAAATGCCGACGGTTGCAGAGCCCGGTCAGCGCATCGGTGTTGGCAAGTTTGGCCAGCTTTTTTTCAGCTTCCTGGCGCACGTCGATTTCTGCTTGCAGAGCCGCTTCGTGTTCGTTTAACGCCGCTGTCGTCTCATTAAACGCTTGCGTCAGCAGCGCGAATTCACCCCATGGATGTTCGATAACACGTACCTTGAAATCGCCCTCGCGCAGTTGCTGGGTTGCCTCGGCGAGGACGCGGATTGGATTGGCGATGATGCGCGCCATGAAAAAGGCGATGAACAGCGCCAGCAGGATCAGGCTAACCGTAACCGTCAGTAACAGATTGCGATCCGCTTGCGTAAAACGCTCAATGTTGGCCAGACTGGTATACACCAGCACCCGTGCCTGATCGATCTCCAATGGGCGCATGGCATTGATCAGGCCAGCGGGCGACACTGCCAGATGAGTCGTGTCGGATTGTTGCAGCAGTAAAGCATTGAGCGGATCAACGGCTTTTGGCGTGACCTCCCACAGTCCGGCGCAGGTCGCCGTGAAAGCAAACAGCCGGGCATCGGCATCACGCAGCAGCAACACGGTTTCGCCACCATGATCGCGAGAACGAAAGTCGCTCAAGATCTTGCGCAGATTGTCAGTGCTGATTAACAGAGACAGCCTGCCCAGGGGTTTGCCATCGAGGATCAGTGGCGCAAGGACCCAGATTTCTGGCGCCAAACCGTCAAGATTGCGCAGGATGACTGGCGCATCCCGGTCAGGCGGCGTCAGCAGACTGTCGCCGGTCAATGCGCTGTTCGTTGGAATGACATGCGTTACTACGCGCCCTGATTCATCCTGAATCCAAATGCCGCGCACATCCGAGATCGCGTTGATGGCATCCTTGAGGATACGCTGGATCGTTTCCAGGTGGGCTGGATCACCGCTGTGATGGTATGCATCCAGACTCAGGCGCATCTGAGTGCGGCTTGCAATCAGCCTCGCCTGCTCCTGAAGTCGACGAAATTCCAGATTAATGCGTCGCTGCTGGGCATCGGCGATCAGCTCCAGCGTTTTTTCCACCCGCATCCGTGCATTGTTTGTGATGTGCTGGCGTGCGATGCCATACAGCACCAGCACCGGCAATAAAGCGACTGTAGCGAAGGCGAGTGCCAAGTGCCCGCGTAATCCCCAGCGCCACCATGGCCGATGCCGAGCCCTGTCAGGAGAATGTTGGTCTGTCATCGCTTTCACTGCCTGATGCGGCTAACAGCCGCGATCCGGTTTAAAACACAAAGCCCTCTGGTTCCATGACCTGTTCGAGCACTGGCACCGTCGTTTCAAACAGCGTCTCACGACGGAAAGACTGGGCGCTCAAGCGGGTGATGAGGATGGCCGCCATGGCAGGGATCTCGCCGATGACAGCGAACAGACGCCCACCTGTGGTCAGTTGCTCCTGAAGCCTCGGCAGGGCGGCATCGGTCGGCATGGAGCCAGTCACGGCAATGACGTTGAACGGCCCGCCTGCGCTGGAGCCTGCAAGACCGTCGCCGTCACGCACGTCAATTCCCTTGAACCCGGATGCCGTGAGTCGCTCACGGGCGGCAGCGGCCAGATCTGGATCAATCTCGATGCTGACCACATGACCGCCAAGCCGGTTCAGGCAGGCTGTGACATAGCCGGTTCCCGTGCCGATCTCGAGTACCCGGTCAGCGGGCTGAACAGCGAGCGCCTGCAACAGCCGCCCGACGACCCTGGGCGCGAGCATCGCGGTCGTCGCGCTGATCGGCACTTCGATGTCGGCATACGCTAGTCCGCGATAGGCATCCGGCACGAATGTCTCGCGCGCAAGCGTCGCCATCGCATCCAGCACACGTTCATCCAGCACATCCCAGGGGCGGATCTGCTGCTGGATCATGTTGAAACGGGCAAGTTCAAGGTTGTTATCCATGTTGAGAGTCCCCCAATTTGTGATGATTTTGGCCATGTGATGACCTGAGCGGCAGGTGAGACTACTGAGTTTAGGCGTGAACGACAACCGGCGTCTGTTCTGGCAAACGCGCCGTGCCGTTCAGCGGCTTGCCAACGGTCTACTCAACAACCGGCGCATAGCCCTGGCTGCGCACCCCACGTAGCAGCTCATCGACATCCCCCATCGGCACACCGAGCATCTCCAATGCCTCGGCACCAAGGCGCAGACTGCTTTCGATGGCTTCAGGATAGGCGCGGGTGGCTCCAGCGCGAATTAGGCTGCCGCAGGCTTCCAGATCGCGGGCGCGCACGATCACCGGGACATGCGGACAGAGATTGCGCAGATGCGAGACGGTGCGTAGCGCCGTCTGGCCGTGATCGATGGTCAGGATCACCAACGCCGCATTCTCAACCTGCGCGGCAGTGAGTAGTTCAAGATCGCCGATATCGCCGTAATACACGGCACGTCCGTCGCGTTCGCCACGCTCGACATGCACCGGATTGGTGTCAAAAGCGATGAACGGGATCTGGTTGACTTCAAGCAAGGTAGCAATGGTATGTCCGACACGCCCATAACCGGCGATGATGACTCGCCCTTGCGCCGGAATGCCGGTCACGCCTTCATCAAAGCTCACTGGATGCGCCGGATGATGCTCGATGCGTCGCACCAGCGCATCGCCTAGGCGCACCAGCAGCGGGGTCAGCAGCATGCTGACCGAGATCACGCTAACCGCGATCACAAAGGTCGCCGCGTCGATCACTCCCAGAAGTTTGGCTGAACCGAACAGCACAAAGCCGAATTCACCGCTTTGTGCGAGGAGAAATGCCAGCCGGGTGGCGATCCCGCGAGGCAGCCCGAAGACCAGTGCGATCAGGAACAGCACCACCAGCTTGATCGACAAAATCACCACCACATGCTGAGCCAGCAGCCAGGGTTGCGCGGCAATGGCAGCGAGATCAATGGACATGCCGACCGCCACGAAGAACAGATTCATCAGCAGCCCCTTGAACGGCTCGATATGCGCCTGGATCTGGAAACTGAAGCGCGATGACGAGAGCAGCATTCCCATCAGAAAGGCGCCGAGCGCCATCGACAAACCGGCCTGATGCATGGCGCCAGCGGCCAGAAACACCGACAGCAGCACGACCAGCGCAAAGGCATCCCGATTGTTCTGGCGCACCAGACGTTCCAGCACGAACGGCAGCACATAGCGACCCATGACCAGCACCATCCCAATCATCGAGATGACCAGCAGCACCTGTTTCCACCAGGGTGTCGCGTCGGATGTCATGCCCAGATCAGAAAACAGCGGCACCAGCGCGAGCAGTGGCACCACGGCCAGATCCTGCATCAGGAGCACAGCAAAGGCGGTGGTGCCATGACGGGTTGCCAGATCGCCACGTTCGTGCAGCAATTGCATCACCAACGCTGTCGATGACAGTGCCAGGGTCAAGCCAATCAGCAGCGCCGCCTGCCAGGAGGATTGATAGAAAGAGATATAGCCCGCGATGGCCACGCCACAGAGCAGAATCTGCACAGTTCCCAGCCCGAAAACCTCGCGGCGCAGTGCCCACAGACGCCGGGGCTGCATCTCCAGCCCGATCATGAACAGCAGTAGCACCACGCCCAGTTCAGTGAAATGGCGGACATCCTCGACATGCGAGGTCGCGCCCGGCCCTGGCGAATAGGGACCAACGATGATTCCCGCCACCAGCAGCCCCAGAATCGACCCCAGTCCAAGATGTTTAAACAGGGTCACGGCCAATGCTGCCGCAGTCAGCAGCACGATGGCGGAAAGGACGAAGCTGTCGAGTTCCATGGTTTGAAGTCCATCCTGATCGTTCGGTCGCCCGTCCACATCGCGCTAGTACGCGCTTCCGTTTAATCTTGCATAAGCCTCATTGTAGACACATCTCGTCAGGCAAGTTCTCAAGAGGTGCATCCAATGATCAAGTATGTTGTCCGGCTCACCGATGACGAACGCTCGTCGCTGACGCAGTTAA
>CAIUAY010000226.1 GCA_903897335.1 uncultured Chromatium sp.
CGGCTTTCTCGGGCGCAAGGGCGACGGCGAGCCCGGCCTGAAGACGATTTGGCTCGGCCTTCAGCGCGTCATGGACTTCGCCGCTGGGATCAAATTTGCCAGAGAGGCTCATGAGTTATGAGATGTGTGTAATGGGATGCGGTGAAGGGGTGGCCGGAGATAGCCACCGCCGTCTCCGGTGTCAGCGTCGCGAACGCGGGCAGGGTCTCCTTGACCGCGACCTGGAGACTCACGACATATTCGCCGGCGGCCTCCGACAGCCAGCCGGTGCGCGCGTCATCGAAGAGGACATGCCACTCGTTCCACAGACCCCCGTCGTATCTGAGTTGGATGCGGCCGATGACGTTGAAGCGGTGCCCGCGGAAGGTCCCGGCGGTGCCGATCTGGATCAGGCTTGGGTCATCCATCAGGTCGGCCATCCGGCCGAGGTTCTTCAGCGCCTCGCCATCACGCAGCAGGGTGCTGCGGCAATACTCGCAGACGGCGTAGATCGAGGCCGTCGAGCGGAATTCGACCGGCGCGCCGCAGGATGGACACTGAGCGGTCTTCACCACGGCGGCTCATTAGGTCATGCAGGCCGCGTTGAGCAGGCCGACGGTGAGCGAGAGCCCGGCGAGAAAGACCGCGGACGCCATCCGGCCGGCGGGGATGTCCGCGACCATGTGGGGCAGGGTCAAACGGGCCAGCAGATACGTGATGAGTTGGATCACCCCGGCGATCAGGCCCCAGACCGCGAGGTCGAGCAGGCCGTCGCTGTGCGCGATGACATTCGCCACCGGCAGCACGAAGCCGAGCATGGCCCCGCACAGGCTCACGGCGGCCGCCGTGTTCCCCCGGCGGATCAGCGTGATGTCGTCGTACGGCGTGATGTTGAGATAGATCAGCAGAAATCCGGCGATCAGCACGGCGCCCACCCCGAAGTAGGCGAGAAAGGCCGGCAGCATGGCCAGGGTGTGGGCCAACATAGCATTCTCCGGATCGGCGCGGGTCCGTGGGTCGGCCGGGCGCCTTGGGTCAAGACCGTCCGCGGTGGGATGGCCGCGCGTCCAGGCGCGCCGTACCCCACGCCATAGGAGGCTGAGCAGTTCCCATGCGATTAGCATACTGCGATCTTGGAGGCCTGAGTAGTTACTGCTTTATGGAGCCACCATGGGGTACGACAACGATTCCTTCATTTTCGGGCCACAACGATGTGACTCGACGGTCGGAACTGCCCGACAGGCTCAACCCCTCAGCCCCACCAGCTTTTTTCCGGGTCGTCCGCCGAGCAAATGTCAGCTTTGGGTCTGATCAGGATACGTGTAAATTTTAGTAATCTCAGCCTGCGCCCTCTTCAACGATCCCAAGTAACCGTAGCACCAACGGTGGTGGCAGGTCGTCCATATCGAGTACGTACTGCCCGAAGCGGCGCAGGTGCTCGCGCATGTAGGGGCTGAGTCGCGCGACCAAGTCCCTGGTCAAACGCCAGCCCGCGGCGGCCATGTCGGCGAGGACATTGGTCAGGTCGCTAACGTTGTGCAGCATGATGACGTTGGCCACGAGGTCCATGTAGGGGTCACCTCACGAAACGGAAAAATCGTACGTTAAGGCTCTAAGTGCCTGTTGCATGTAAATTTAATCCTTTCCCGGGTAGGCGACTATATCGCTCAATATCAATTGGTTACGCTGTAAGTCCGACCGGCTGTTAGACACGAGAAAAAAATTAGGGCGTTTGCGCACGCGAAACCTCGCCTAACCGGGTTCCTTGGTGCCGGGAGGATGATCCGCCCGGTAGTTACACGAAAAGCGTAAGTTTCCGACTTCAATAACAGAGGAAAATGCGATGCGCTGCAATGTTGAGATCATTCATGAGGTTAACCTGAATCAGTGAACTGCATAGGCTGAATTGACATGGATCTCTCGAAAAATCAGCCGTCTGGAGTTAAAATAGCGCATCATTAGGACTCACTCGGCAGGTGACACGATGCGGC
>CAIUAY010000227.1 GCA_903897335.1 uncultured Chromatium sp.
CACCCACACCGCTTTTCGAGCAACTGTTGGAACGAATGCCGATGCCTCCATCCCCGGCACGTCGACGACCCCGGCCTCCGAAACCGATCTACCTTCTACCCATTGCCGTGTAGGGGGTGGCCGGAACGATGATCAAGGCCTAAGGGTCAACATCGTGACCAACCGGAATGGTGTTGAGCAGGAAGTCAAAGCTGTTTTGCGCTGCCGCCATCAGTTTGGATTCCTTTGACAGTAAGACTTCATCCGCGCCCAGCTTCTGCGCGTCCTCGCCTTTCTGTGGAGACGTCGTGATCATCACCACATGAGCGCCCATGGCATGGGCAAACTTCACGCCCATGTGACCAAGACCGCCAAGTCCAATAATGCCGACCTTCTGCCCCGCCCCAACGTTCCAGTGCTTCAGCGGCGAATAGGTTGTGATGCCGGCGCAGAGCAACGGCGCGGCGGCTGCCGGGTCTAGGTTTTCCGGTATGCGTAACACAAAGCGTTCGTCAACCGTGATCTTTTCCGCATAGCCACCGAAGGTCAGCTTGTGCGGGGTGCCGCCGATCTTATCCTCGCTGCCGTAAGTGCCAGTAAATCCGTTATCGCAATACTGCTCCAACCCGTCGTGGCATGAGGCGCACTGTCCACAGCTATCCACCAGACAGCCGACTCCGACCAAATCTCCAACCTTGTATTTGGTGACTTCGTTTCCGACTGCGAAGACGCGCCCGATGATCTCGTGTCCGGGAACGAATGGATATTGCGTCCATCCCCATTCGTTGCGCGCCGAGTGGATGTCTGAGTGGCAAATGCCGCAATACAAAATGTCAATTGCCACATCGCTGGGTCGTGGATCGCGCCGTTCGAACGTGAAAGGAACAAGCTCGCTGGTCGCGGAATGCGTGGCATAGCTATGAACGTGGATAGTCATTTTTCTCTTCTCGTCGTCAAAGGTTGTTTTAAGAGCCTGTTATTTGTTGCCGCTTCTCAGGATAGCGCATGCCGCGTGATTTTCGCCGCAACGCTGTTGATCGTCCTCCGACGATAGCAATTGACCATCACTTCGGAGCAAGTTCGCCATACCAGTAGGCCGCCGTGACTCCGCCGTCCATGAGGAAGTCACTGCCGGTGATGAACCCGCCGTCCGGCCCCATCAGAAGCGCGCCGACAGCTCCAACCTCATCCGGGGTGCCGCTGTGCCCGACCGCAGACAACGCGATCATGCGCCGGTATCCCTCGCCACGCGAACCGGCCAGCTCGTCCTTGGCAAGCGGCGTGAAGATGATGCCGGGGCTGATCGTGTTGACCCGTGCCCCCCGCTTACCCCACCGTACCGCCTCGGCCATCACCCGCAACGCATTCCCGCGCTTGGAGATCTGGTAGGCGTGGAGCGGGTCTGTGACGTGATCTGGCTGGAGCATTGGAAGCGCGAGCAATTCATCGACAGGCGTCGTCGCCAGCGCTTTGTTTTTTTCGGGCGTCAGCGCCGCGAGGCGATGCCCGGACTGCGAGGCAATTACGATGCCCGCTCCGCCATGGGCGATGACGTTGCCGAATTCTTCGAGTACGAGCGCGGTTCCATACAGATCAACCTTTAGAATAGTCGCCGACGATGCCTGCGTGGGGGAGACGCCGGCGGCATGGATGACTCCGGTGATGGAGCCAATTGCCGTGGCGGTCTCGACGAGCGCGTGAACTGACTCACGCGAGGAGACGTCAACGATAGCTGCGCTCACCTCGAACCCAGCGTCGCTGAGGACTTTTGCGGCCGCATCAACGCGATCTTGGTGCAGATCACCCAGCAAGACATGCTTGCCTGCGCTAACCCGTCGGGCAATCGCTTGACCGATCGATCCGGCACCGATGACGACAATCACATTGGTCATTGCAAACTCCTTTCTCGAATTGGGATAGTGCATTCATTCGCATGGCACTGGAAAACTTTAACTAAATTATTCAAAGAATTAAAAATTATCCTGCCGATCAGCGCTCTACGGAGCCTCGTTTTAAACCCGCAACGGGCGCGGATGCTGGAATGGAACGCTTTGACCTTAGTCAAGTTAAACGCTCAGGCTAGCTGCCATGCTGCATTCACCAACACCGTCCATACCTACTAAATGCGAGCGAGAGTGTTATGAGCATGTTCTGTTTCCAGTGTGAGGAAGCATCAAAAGGCAGTGGCTGCAACACCGTCGGGATCTGCGGGAAAAACCAGGAGACAGCTCAGTTGCAGGATCTGCTGGTCTATCTCCTCAAGGGGCTGGCGGTTGTCGCCGAGGAAGCGGACAAACGACACCAAGGCGATGCAACGGTCGGCGCGTTCATCGCTCAGGCACTATTTGCTACCATTACCAATGCCAACTTCGATGATGCCCGTTTCGAACAACTGATTCAGGCAACCATCACCCGGCGGGGCGCATTGAAAGCGGCCATTGGTTACAGCAGCGATCTGGATGTCGTCAACTGGACGGGAGCCCCCAGCGAGTATATTGCCAAGGGCGCGACTGTCGGCGTTCTCTCGCAGCTCAACGAAGATGTCCGCTCACTGCGCGAGCTCCTCGTCTACGGTCTGAAAGGCATGGCTGCCTATGCCGATCATGCTGCCGTCCTGGGATTCAGGAATGCTGAGATTGACGATTTTATCGTGACGGCGCTGGCCTCGACCACCCGCGAGCTGAGCGTCGATGAGATGGTCGCTTTGGTACTGAAATGCGGTGAAGTGGGCGTGACCGCCATGGCGCTGCTTGATGACGCCAACACCACGACCTACGGCAATCCCGAAATCACCAAAGTCAATCTTGGTGTGCGCCAGAACCCCGGTATTCTGATCTCCGGCCACGACCTCAAGGATCTGGATGAGCTGCTCAAACAGACTGACGGCACTGGCGTGGATGTCTACACGCACAGCGAAATGCTCCCGGCGCATTCTTATCCGGCGTTCAAGACATATCCGCATTTCGTCGGTAATTATGGCAATGCCTGGTGGCAGCAAGACAAGGAATTCGCGTCCTTCAATGGCCCGATCCTGATGACCACCAACTGCATCACGCCCGTCAAAGACGCCTACCGCGACCGTCTCTACACCACCGGCATGGCGGGCTGGCCGGGCGTCAGGCATATTGCTGACCGCAGCGCGGGTGGAGCCAAGGACTTTTCAGCGATAATTGCCCAGGCCAAGACCTGTAAGCCGCCGGTCGAGATCGAGCAGGGCGAGATTGTCGGCGGCTTTGCCCATGCGCAGGTGATGGCGCTGGCCGACAAGGTGGTTGATGCCGTCAAATCAGGCGCGATCAAGCGTTTCGTGGTCATGGGCGGCTGTGACGGACGCCACAAGGAACGCAGTTACTATGCAGACGTGGCGACCGCCCTGCCGCAGGATACCGTGATCCTCACGGCGGGCTGTGCCAAATACCGCTTTAACAAGCTCGATCTGGGCGACATCGGCGGGATTCCGCGTGTGCTGGACGCCGGACAGTGCAACGATTCCTACTCGCTGGCGTTTATCGCACTGAAACTGAAAGCGGTCTTCGGGCTGGATGACATCAACGCGCTGCCGATTTCATATGACATCGCCTGGTACGAACAGAAGGCCGTGATCGTCCTGCTGGCGCTGCTGCATCTAGGCGTCAAGCACATTCGACTCGGCCCAACCCTGCCGGCTTTTCTGTCGCCAAACGTCGCGAAAGTGCTGATCGAAAAGTTCGACATCAAGCCGATTGGCGGGGCGCAGGAGGATGTGACGGCGATGCTGGCTGCCGCCTGATCGCGGCTTTAGAATTGCTGCTGGCAGTGGCGGCCAGCAGCTACGTATACTGGACGCACGACTGCCATCTGACCCGCGCTTGTTCCCGATATGACCACAGTTCCAGCGATCCTTGTCGAGGATCTGAGTTTCTCCTATGGCGACTCGCGGGTGCTGGAACAGATTCAGCTCAGCATCGCGCCCCGCGAATTCGTGGGTCTGGTCGGACCCAATGCCGGTGGCAAAAGCACGCTACTGAAGCTGATCCTGGGTCTGCTGAAACCACAGGCCGGACGCATCCAGGTACTTGGACAGACACCACGACAGGCCGCGCGACGCATCGGCTATGTTCCGCAGTTTCCGAGTTTTCCGCGTGACTTCCCGATCTCGGTGGAACAGGTGGTGGTGATGGGGCGACTTGGTATCGGCTCGATGCTGGGCTGGCAGCGGAAAGTGGATCGCGATGCCGCCCGCCATGCACTGCAAGAAGTGGATGCGTTGGATCTGGCGCGACGACGCATCGGCACACTCTCCGGCGGTCAGTTGCAGCGAGTGCTGCTTGCCCGTGCGCTGACTGGTGAGCCTGAAATCCTGATCCTCGACGAGCCGACAGCCAACATCGACCAGCGGGTCGAGTCCGATGTCTTCGCGCTGCTTGCGACCCTGAACCAGCATCTGACAATCCTCCTGGTCTCACATGACATCGCCTTTATCTCAGACTATGTGAGCCGGGTCGCCTGTCTGAACCGCACGCTGATCTGTCACGGCACCACAGAGGTTAATAGCGATGCCATCCAGCAACTCTATGGCAGTCATGTCCGTCTGGTGGCGCATCGGCATTAGACCCTGTAAACAAACCTTGTGTTGCGGCGGCAAACCGCATCCATGTCCTGCCAGCCTGGAATAGGCTCTCAATAATGAACGAATTTCTCTTGGCGCTCGGTCAACACGCCTTTTTGCAAACCGCGTTGCTGGCAGGTCTGCTTGCGAGTCTCGGCTGCGGGGTGATCGGTACTTTCGTGGTCGTCAAGCGCATCGCGTTCATGGCGGGCGGCATCGCCCATTCGGTACTCGGCGGGATGGGGGCGGCGCTCTATTATGGGGTCGATCCGCTGCTGGGCGCACTGTCTGCGGCAATTTTCACGGCGCTGCTGATCGGCACGATCCGGCTGTTCTGGAAGACCCAGGAAGACACTCTGATCGGCGCACTCTGGGCGGTCGGGATGGCGATCGGCATCCTGTTTATTGCCAAAACACCCGGTTATGCCAACGATCTCATGAGCTTTCTGTTCGGTAACATCCTGCTGGTTCCAACCCGCGAGCTTTGGTTCATGGCCGCACTCGACCTGATCCTGATCCTGACCGTGGCGATCTTCTACCGTCCGTTTCTGGCCGTGACTTTTGATGAGGAATTCGCCCGGCTGCGCGGCGTGCCAGTGGCCTTTTTTTATCTGCTGCTGCTGTGTCTGGTGGCGGTGACGGTGGTGCTGCTGATCCAGGTGGTGGGGCTAATTCTGGTCATCGCGCTGCTGACCCTGCCTGCGGCGATTGCCGGTCACTATGTCCATTCTCTCGGCGGCATGATGATCATCGCCACACTACTGGGCGGGATGTTTACCGCGTTGGGTCTGGCATTGTCCTATGAGCCTGACCTGCCCGCCGGCCCGACCATGATCTTGCTCGCGGGGAGCGTTTATCTGCTCTCCGCGCTCCTGAGTCAGGCGCTGCGCTGGCGTCGCGCACGGCATCAGGCCACCGCGAGGTGATCTGAACCGCGAAAGCGCCAGGATTGTCATCATCAGCACAGATCGAAGCGGTCAAAGGTCATGCTGAACTGTCCCCGTCCCTGGGTCAGGCTGCGCAGCGTCGTGGTATAGCCCAGCAGTGGTTCCAGCGCGACTTCGGCCTGGATGGCGACCTGATCGCCATTGGCTTCAGTATCCAGAATGATGGCGTGACGCGACTGTAAATCACCCAGCACTGCGCCGACACTGCACTCGGACACCACGACCTCCAGACGCATCACGGGGTGCATGAGCGCAGGCAAAGCCAGCGTCAGCGCCTGATGCAATGCTCTCGCGGTCGCCGCAGTCAACGCTTCAGGAGTTGAGCCCTGGCCAAACAGTTCAACCTCCGTGACCTGCACTGATAGATCCAGCAGCGGCGCACCGTGCAGACTTCCCGAGGCCAGACAGCCAGTGATCGCGGCATCGATGGCGTGTGTTTGCGCGGGAGTCAATTCGGCGCCCTCGGGGAATACGCGAGGTTTCACCATGACGCGCTGCCCACTCCCACGCGCCAGTGGTTCCAGCGCCACCGCCACCCGAGCCATCAGGCGTGGCTGACGCGGGTCAGGCGTTGGTTGCGGCGCGAACAGTGCCTCTGCCATTGCTGTCCGGCGGATCGTCTCGCGTACGGCAACTGCCGGTCGACCCGTACGCACCTGTATCCCAAATTCGCGTGCCAGACGTTCGATCACGATCTGTAGATGCAGTTCGCCCATTCCACGCAGCAGACGCTGTCCGGTTTCGGAGTCTTCTTCAACGTGCAGCGTCGGGTCTTCCTGCTGCACTTTAGCCAACACGTCCAGGAGCTTATCTGCGTCAGTGCCGTCGACAGGTTCGATGGCCAGCCCCAACACCGGGGCGTGGGTCGCAATGCGTTCCAGGCGCAGCAGATGACCAGGGGCACAGAGCGTGTCTCCTGTCGAGGCAAAACGCAGGCCGGCCAGCAGCACGATCTGTCCGGCTTCGGCCTGATCGAGTTTGGTCTTTCTGCCGGCATCGACCTCAAACAGACGGGCAATCTGTTCATGCTGGCAACGCCCGTCGCTGGAGATGAATTCAACCGGATCACCGGGTTTGAGGATGCCACGATAGATGCGTGCAAAGACATGGCGACGACCGTCCCAAAGCTGAACTTTGAAAGCGAGCGCGACCAGTGAACCGGCTGCGTCAATCTGCACCGCCTGCTGTGTGCCGTCTGGCAGTTCGGCTTGCATCGACGGTCGATCCGGTGGCGCCGGCAGAAAATCCACGACACCATCCAGAAGCGGCTGAACGCCAAGATTGCGCAGTGCGCTGCCGCCATAGCAGGGACACAGCAGACCCGACAGTGTGCCTTTGCGGATGGCGCTGCGCAGTAATTCGGTAGGCGGCTCTGCGCCAGCCAGAACGTATTCGGCAAGCGCGTCATCGACCTCGGCTGCCGCCAGGAGCAGCGTCTCCCGCAGTCCGGCAAGCTGTTCCCAGAGTGTCGCCGGACAGGGTTCGATGCTGATCTGTTCGCCCTGTTCTCCGGTGAAACGCATCAGGGTCTGATCGATCAGATGGACAACGCCAGCAGACTGGTCGCCAGTTGCCGCGACGGGAACCGTGACCGGTGCCGGCTCGGTCTTGAGACGCTGCTTGATTGCCGCCAGCGCACGGCTAAAATCCGCGCCTGGACGATCCATCTTGTTGACGAAAAACAGTGCCGGAAGATTAAAGTGCGAGCGCTGACGCCACACCGTCTCGGTCTGGGGTTCGACGCCGCGCACCCCGTCGAGAACGATGATGCAGCCATCGAGCACCCGCATGGCGCGCTCCACCTCGATCGTGAAATCGACATGACCGGGGGTGTCGATCAGTTGCAGCAGATGCTCGCGCCAAGGTGCCTCGGTGATGGCCGCCGTGATGGTGATGCCATGACGCTGCTCTTCAGCCAGATAATCCATGTGCGCCGCGCCATCATGTACCTCGCCGATCTTGTAGGAGGCCCCGGTGTAAAAAAGAATGCGCTCGGTGAGCGTCGTCTTGCCTGCATCGACATGTGCGGCGACCCCGATATTGCGAACATGCGACAATCGCGACGGTTTTTTCATCGGTTTTTTAGTGATAGACAGAGCAAGGTAGTTTATGAGCGGTTTTGATAATGGAACACGCAGCCGGATATGGTTCGCGACAGCAGTCTGCGCGGCGGCGCTGGGCGCGGGAGGCATGGGTCAGACCCAAGCCGAGACCTTCCACCTGGAAAATCCAAACGACTCGGTCGTTGGGTTTCCGTTTTATTTTACGGTGCGCAAAAAGGATACGCTGCTGGATATCGCCCGCCAGAACAACCTGGGCTATGACGACATGCGTCAGGCTAATCCCAAGATCGACATGTGGGTGCCCGGTGAAGGAGCGGAAGTGATGGTGCCGAGCTTCTTCGTGCTGCCGAACGTGCCACATAATGGGATCGTCATCAACCGTGCCGAAAAACGGCTTTATTACTATCCGCCAAATAACCCCAGCGAGGTGCGTATCTATACCATTAGCGTGGGTCGTGATGCCATGGGAACGCCGCTTGGCAGCTTCAAGGTGATCGAAAAGAAAAAAGATCCGATCTGGACGCCGGGGCCGAATGTCCGCGCCGCGCATGCCGCTCGTGGCGATATTCTGCCCGCGCAGGTGCCGCCCGGTCCGAACAATCCACTTGGGCGTTTCGCCATGCGTCTGAGCAACCCGGATTATCTGATCCACGGCACCAGTATGCCTTGGGGCATTGGGATGGAAGTGAGCGGAGGCTGTATCCGCATGTACCCGGAGGGGATCGAAGAGTTGTTTGGACTGGTCGGCGTTGAGACGCCGGTCGCCATTATCGACCAACCCTATAAGGTTGGCTGGCGCGGAAATGATCTGTATCTGGAGGTGCAAACTGGGGAAAAGAGCATCCACCAAAGTGCGCGGTCAGTGATTCCAGAATCGATTGCAAACGCTTCGGGGATCGTGATCGACTGGCAGGCGGTGGAACGTGCAGTGAAGGAGGATACCGGTGTCCCACAGGTGGTAGGACACCGGAATCAGTCAGGCGATGGGTCTTACTTGCCCATGATCTTCTGATACATGCGATCCAGACGCTCGGTGTTGGAGGTGCAGCAGGACTGGGCGCTGTTAGCGGTGTCCAGAGCCTGTTGAGCCATGTCACGGGCGGTCTGATCGGTGGCGCAGCCGCCGAGCATGGAGACGCTCAACAGCGCGGCAGCAGAGATGGAAGCGGTCTTGATAATCTTGGTCATGTGGTAAATCTCCATAAAAGTTGGGTGTAAGCCCGATATTTATAACACATTTGGCGAAATTTCCGAACCTCTTGCGCATCATCATGATCAACGCGCTGAGAACATCGTCAAGGTTCATGCAACGACGTAGGACGAGATGACTCTCGTGTTCGAGGCGGCAGAGTAAGATTGAAGCAAATTCAATTCAACATCAAGCCCACAAACGGCCTGATCGAAAACGGGCGAAATCGGCATGGGTTCTGAATATCGTTAAAATTAATGATATTAAATAATGAATTGCATTCAATCTATGTTGCCTCACCACGTTGATTGCGCGCTTGTTTTTAAAGTGAAGAGCCGCTATCCGTATGCTGGATTCGATCCGGGCTGATGCCTGAAGGGGTGATTGGCTGTCGCGTTTAAACAACGAGCGATGTGACTGAGCCAGCAAAAACTGTCGAGTTCGCCGTGCGCTGGCAGATTTTTCGATTGAACACCATGCGACGATGCGTCCATGTTTTCGCATCCTGAATGTCAACCCACAAAAATCTCACCGAGACATGATGCCAGACCATCCTCTACGCGCCATGCCCCTGTTACACGCGCTGAGAACGTGGTGATGCGCCGCTATTATGGACGCGCATCCCATGCGCCAGCAGATCGGTCATTTCGCTGCGATGGCTTTGTGCGTGATGGCGTCATTGCCACGGCGTCCGGCGACCGCCTGCCACTCAGCCAGCTTCCACCATTTTTGCGTGCGCTCCTCGTCACCGATGGCACCGTCACCAAGATCCTGGAGGCGTATTTTTGGGAGCCGGTGATCGTCGAGACGCTACAGCAAGATTTTGATGTGGCAACCGACGTGGTGCCCTGGATTCAGCTTGCTGTCGGAGATCGCTGTCTGGTGCGTGAAGCCAGACTCTATGGGATGGATAGCGGGCGTTGTTTTGCCGATGCGTTTTCACTGATCCGCAGTGATCTGATTCCGCCACGCTTTTATCAACGACTGATCGACCGCGAGATCGGCATTGGCGTACTGATCCGCGACAGTGGTCTGGAGAGCTATCGCGAAGTACTTGACGTGGGCCTGGAATGCCAGACCGCCGGGGCAGAGGCGATTTTTAGAACCTATCGCATCTTCATCGACAGGCAGCCCGTGATCCTGATCACCGAATATTTCCCGTTGGCGCTCTATCGCTAGTGTGTTGACTTTCACCTGGTTCAGATCAGGATGAACCCGATGGCAAGCATTGTGATCTATATGCTGATTCCAGAAAGAAGCCCGCGCCAGAACGTTTGATGAACCTTCTGACTGATTGCGCCATCCAGCATCACCTCGATCACGCCGCTCGTGCTGTCGAGCGCCTCGCGGAAACCCGCCCCATCACTCACTACTCGGTGAGCAATCCCGAAAGGACGCAGCAAATCACCGAGATCAAGCTCAACCGGGGTGCGCCAGAATTGTGCAAAACCGGGGAGTCCATGCTGTGGGAGGTAGTCGAAGATGCGACCGCCACCGTTGTTTAGGACGATGCAGGGTCGCTCAAGTTGGCGCAGCAGCAACAGACCGCTCAGGTCGTGCAGAAATGACAGATCACCGAGCAGTCCAGTGGTGGGGATGCCGCCCGCATTGAGTCCGGCAAGCGTCGAGGACTGACCGTCGATGCCACTGGCACCGCGATTGCCGAACACTCTGAGTGACGCATCACGACTGCCTGACCAGCTATCGAGCTGGCGGATCGGCATCGAATTGGCGCAGAGCAGACCCTCCTCTGCGGGGAGTCTGGACAGCAGCTCGACCAGCAGTTGTGCCTCGCACCAGGGCGCCTGGGCGAGATAGTCTGCCGTCAGGTGTTCCATCTGATGTTCAGCCATCGCCCACTGTGCACACCAGTTCGTGTCAGACCCAATCCAATCTAAGTCAGCAAGCCAGGCACAGACGCTGGTCGGATCGGCATTGATCCTGAACCAAACATTGTAATTAGGATCGCTCCAACCCTGACCCGCATGGATGAGGATGGTTGGGATGTCGGCGAGCCAACCCAGCAGAATTTTGGACACCGGCGCTCGACCAATGCGCAGCACCCAGTCGGGTTTCAGCGCCGCTGCCGTCTGTGGATGGCGTAGCAGACTGTCGTAGCGGGTGATGCGGTGCTTGGCGCTGGTCGTGGTGAGCAGGCCAAAGCGCAGACCGGAAAGCGGATCGCACAGCACCGGCACCGCGAGACGTTCAGCACAGACCCAAAGTGACTCGGCAAATGTAGGCGACCAGTTACCTGGCCCGCAGCAGATCAGTCCGCGCCCGGACATCAGTGCTTCAACCCCCTCACCCCAACCCCTCTCCCCAGCGTGAAGAGGGGCTTTTCGTGTCCCTAGACTGTGCGTGAGAAGTGAATCGTGAACCATGGATCGCTCGTGTTGAGTTGCTTCCAGACAGGCAGGCTGCGGCACCAGCGGTTCACGAAAAGGCAGATTGAGATGCACCGGTCCCGGCCAGCGACCCTGGCTTACAGCGGCGACGCGGACACCCAGTGCACGGATCATTTTAAGTGCGGCGGGATGATCCTCAGCCAGGCCAGGGTCGTGAAATTCACGCACGAAGCCGCCGAACAGTCGGGTCTGGTCGATGGTCTGATTGGCACCCCAGCCGCGCAGTTCGGCCGGGCGGTCGGCAGAGAGCAGAATCAGTGGGATTTCAGATTCAGATGCCTCGATCACCGCAGGCAACCAGTGCGCCAACGCACTCCCGGAGGTGCAGAGCAGACCTACCGGACGCCCGGATGCCTGCGCCAGACCCAGCGCGAAAAAGGCGGCGCTGCGCTCATCCAGAATCGGCGTCAGTTCCAGTACGGGCTGACGCTGACCGGCCAGCACCAGCGGCGTCGAGCGCGAGCCGGGCGACAGCACCAGTCGGCGCATTCCACCGGCGATCAATCCATCGAAAAGTGCCAGTGACCAGCGCAGATTGCAGCAGCCGTGATCGGTCGTGTCAGGTTCAATCATGGTCAGGGAATCAGGCGAACTGGAGCGCAGTGGTCATGGCAGCGAGCTTGTGCTCGGTTTCCCGCCATTCGCTCAGGGGATCGGAACCGGCAACGATTCCAGCACCGGCATACAGATCAGCAATCCGGTCAGCGATCCGCGCACAGCGCAGCAGCACCCAGAGTTCGCCGGTCAGATCCGGTTCGACGATGCCAGCCGCGCCGGTGTACCAGCCGCGTTCCAGTGGCTCGTGATGATGCAGCCAGTCGCGGGCAGCCTGACGTGGCTGACCATTGGTGGCAGGCGTCGGATGCAGCAGCTCGGCCAGCCGGAACACATCGACGCCGGGTTCCAGTTCACCACGCAGGATGCTCCAGAGGTGTTGGGCATTGTTGAGTTGCAGGATATGCGGGCCATCCGGTGGTTCAAGGTGACGGCTGCATTGTTGCAGCGCCGCCGTCACGGCATTCACCACCACTTGATGCTCACGCAGATTCTTTTCACAGGTCTGTAGGCTGCGGGTCATCGCCGCATCGCGTTCGGCATCCTCGGCGCGTGAAGTGGTTCCTGCGAGCGCATCCGCTTCAATATGATTCTGGCGTTGGGTAAACAGCCGTTCCGGGGTCGCGGCGACAAAGCTGCTCTGGTGACGACGGATATTGATGACCTGACAGGACGGAAACAGATAGGTTAGCGCGGCATTGAGTCGGGTCAGATCGAAGCGCCGATGACCTTCCAGACGCAAGCGCCGACAGACCACGACTTTCTCCAGACGCGCCTGTTCAATCTCATCGAGCGCGGCGCAGACCAGCTCGCGCCAGGTCTTCAGATCGGCATCGCTGACGTGCTGCTCCAGATGCGCAGGTGTTAGCGGATCGAGCGCGGGCAGTGCCAGCAGTGGCACGATCTGGTCGAGTCGAGCCTGCCAGCGCGGCAACAGGGTTGCAGTCTGTACGGGCAACGATGTCGTCAAAATCAGCGCGGATTGGCCAGCATGAGAACAGAGCGCCAGCTCTGGGAGCCAAAAGAGGGCATTGGGCAGGTCGTCCGGGTCAGCACTCGGTGGCGTGTTTGGCGAAGCGGCAAAACCGAGCATCCCGAAACCGAGAAAGCCGGTTTCGTCTGGATCGAGATGCTGCCAGTTAGCCGTCGCCGTTTGTGCCGCCAGACGCAGGGTCTGGAGTCGCTCCGACCCCTGGGTGCGCCATTCACCAGCAATGCCATAACCGGCGCGCAGGTCGCCACGGTGATTATGCGCAAAATGAAATTGCGGGCCTGGCAGATCGGGTGCGATGGTCAGTGCCTGGGGGAGCTCGAGGATCAGCGAGGCAAACCCATCCGGTTGCTCGAAGGGCAGCAGGTTGATGGTCTCGTGCAGGCGCGCCTGGAGATGCTCTAACGCTTTGAGGGGTGCAAGCATGAGTGGATCGGAAGACAGGCAGAAGTGAGTCGGGGCAGGACGGCTGTTGTCCGACCTGCCGTGACGCGATCAGGCGGTCTTGAGCGCGGTCCAGAAACGGTCGATGGCCGCCGCTGTCACGGTCGGTTTCTCCCATTGGGGCATCCCGCGGGTGGATGCAATGCGTTCAGCCCGCCAGTTCGCATGATGGCTTAGAAAATCTGGCAGTTCATGGAAGTCGATATTAGGGTCTTTGTCGTAAAGCACCAGCACCGGTTGCGTGAGCCTGCCGTAAAGTGCGTCGCCCGCATGCGGGGTAAAAAGCTGACCGGACAGGAAATAGAGCGGGGCATATTTGGCGCCCGGCTGGTGCGTGGTGGCATAGGCGTAGTCCACCAGTCCCGCTGGAATCTTGCCACTAAAGACCTGATTGTAGAAAAACCGGATGCTGGGGCGCGTGGTCAGCAACGCGAACAGCCCATCATTCACGACCGGCACGCTCAGAAACTGATAGGCGCGTTCGGCGGCCTTGCCGGTCGGCATTCCACGCTGATTGAAGCCGGTTGGCGACAGCAGGGTGAGACTGGTGACAAGCGTCGGCTGCATCAGCGTCGCACGGGCGGTAAATTCACACCCCAGCGAAAAAGCGATCAGATCGGCTGGAACCTTGACCACCTGCTCCAGAAACTCAGCGATCACGCTGGCAAAGAGTTCGGGCGAATAGCGCCGGTTGCTGCGGTCAGACTGTCCGAATCCGGGTAGATCGAGCGCGAACACGGGGCGCTGCGAGCGATACTGCTCAAACAGCGGTTTCATCTCCATGGCGCTTGGCGCAGCGTTGATGCTGTGAATCAGCACCAGTGGGCGACCGCTGGTGGCGGTGTCGGCATAATAATGAATGCGCCCGCCGTGACCTGACATGAAATTGTCACGGGGAGCGTCGATCGCACCCGGCAACGACGTGATGGTGCCAGCGGGGTGCGTAGTCGGTGAAGTCATGTGTCAATTCCCTCATTTATTTATGGTTCTGAATCACGCCTGAGCCAGGTCATTGGTCGGATCGGCGGTGTTGATCGTTCCAGGAGCTGAGTCGGCGTGACGTTCAAGATTTGTCAGTCTGACGGGATGATGCGCTGTCAATTCAAGTTTACAGTGGTCTTGTCCGCTTGTCTGTTCGTCACAAACTGTGCTGGTCAGCGGACGCTGGATCAGCAGGCTCGGAAGACAGCTATTCAGGTTGAACCCGTCACGCTCGTCATGCGCAATGGTGATGGCTTGCACATGACCGGCTACCGCTCGCCATCGTCATCCGCCGACGCGCTGGTGGTGCTGGGACATGGCTTTCTACGCCACAGCGCACAGATGGCAGGTTTGGCGCAGGCGCTGGCTGAGGCGGGCATGACGACGGTCGCGCTGGATTTCCGTCATACGCGGCTCTGGGATGGCGGTCATGTCCGCAATGCGTTCGACATGATCGCGGTCGCCGATGCGCTGGGCGCGAGTCGAGTGGTCTATGCAGGTTTTTCGGCAGGTGCGCTGGCGGCGCTGATCGCCGGTCGCAACGATCCGCGCACGGTCGGCGTGGTGGCGCTGGATCTGGTCGATGCTCAAGGCATGGGCGCACACATGGCCGCTGATCTGAAGCCGCCACTGATCGGGCTGGTTGGCGACCCCTCTTCCTGCAATGCGCAAAATAACGGCCTAACGGTCTATGCCGCCAGCCGCACGGCGACCATCAAACGCATCAGCGGAGCCGGTCACTGCGCATTTGAGTCGCCGACCGATTGGTTGTGTCGGCTAGTCTGCGAACGGTCTGCGCCCGATCAGGACGCCATCCGTCAGGACATTATTCGGACGGCCACGGCGGCAGCCCATTCGCTGCTGTTTCGCGCCCCACCAGACTAATTGGATCCTGATGGATAGTGATGTCGAGATCCGGGTAGATCGCCCGCAGGCGCGCTTCCACGTCATCGGCAATCTCGTGCGCTGCCAGCAGTGGCAACTGATCATCAAGCTCCAGATGCAACTGGATGATCAGCGTCTGTCCCGACTGCCGGGTGCGCAGGTCATGAACGCCATGCACCTGTGGCACCGCACGCACCAGCTCGACGATTTGCTGGCGCTGGGATGCCGAAATCTCGTGATCCATGAGCAATTGAACGGCTTCCAGGCCAATCTGCGCCGCGCTGTAGAGAATATAGGCACCAATCGCCAGGCCGAACAGCGGATCAAAGCCCGACCAGCCCGCCCCAGCAAGACCCAGCGCGATCAGGGTCGCCGCATTCGTGATCAGGTCGGTTGCATAGTGCAGCGCATCGGCTCGAATCGCCGGCGATCCGGTACGCCGGATCACATAATGCTGAATCGCCAGCAGGATCAGCGTGGCGACTATCGCAAAGCCGATCACCAACAGGCCAATGCCGACCTCATCGACCGGGCGTGGATGGATCAGCCGATCCAGCGCCTGTAATCCGAGAAAGAGCGCCGAACCGGCGATGAACGTTGCCTGACCCAGCGCCGCCAGCGCCTGCGCCTTGCCGTGACCGAAACGGTGCTCGGCATCTGGCGGCAGCAGCGACCAACGCACTGCAAACAGGTTAATCAGCGAAGCGGCGGCATCCATTGCCGAATCCACCAGCGAAGCCAGCACACTGACCGAACCAGTCAGCAGCCAAGCAACAAGTTTGGCCAGGATCAGCAGGCTGGCGGTAGCAACCGAGGCATGGGTCGCCAGTCGGAGCAGATTGCCGGTTGTGATCGTGTGCGTAACCGGCTGCGGTTCGATGTTGGTATTCATGGCGGAATCCTCTGTCGTCTGGATAGATGTTGTGAGTTAAACCAAATAAAGCGGTACCCCATGACAGTGTCTTTCCGCTGCGCTGGATGCTCCGGGGCATCCTTTGGACTCTCGCATCCTCCTTTGACGTTGAGTTGAACGCAGAGCCATCGGCGCGTTGCAGCACGGCGCAATGGCAATCAGAAATCACGCCGGTCGCGGTCTGGGAAAAGACATGGCGCAATCGCAAGCCGCTCGTCAGCCTGTCATCGCTTCCAGCACGCCATCCCAGAAACGGATACGCGCACAGAGCGCCTCCTGCGCCGCCGTTTGTGCCTCCGCGATGCGCACCGGGTCATCGCCGCACAGTGTTTCCAGCAATCTGAATGACAGTGGGCCGTGGAAATCTGCGTCGAGATGGATATGCCGGTGCAGATAAAAATGAAAGGCGGGAGCCTGCGCCTCACGGATCTGCATCTGTTTGAGGAATTGACGGAACATCTCCGGAATCAGGTTTTCCCGACCTAGCGCGAGCGCGGCGGCGACTTCGTGTGGCTTGTCCTCACGGATGAAACAGAATGTGGTTTCGCAGAAATAGCGGGCGGGCAGGGGAACGATAGGCGAATAGAGCGCCTGGTCGACGCCCTGTTTTTCCACCAGCCTGAGAAAACGCCAGGGCAGCTCGCCATCAGCGCCAATCTCGGTCATGGCACGGCAGTAGGACTCGAAATGGCTGGCATAGCCGATCTGGTTGCCGTCGAGCGGGATGGTGTCTGATTCTTCTTCCAGCACCAGTTGGTTGATGAAATAACGCAGGCTGGGGTCGCCGACGGGAATCCAGGGCACTTGCGCCGGTGCGATGGCGCGTTGCAAATATTTGATCAGCGACATGAAATCCCAAACCGAAAAAACATGGTGCTGCATGAAGATCCGCAAATCCTCGACGCGCTGGATCGCGCCGTAAATCGGATGTCCGTCGAGCTTTTCACGTAGGGGTTGCAGGTGCTCCAGATTCAGTGATGCCATGCGTTGCGTCCTCGTGATGCCATTGTTCAGGGTGATTTCACCCTAAATGATATACCCAACGCTGGTTCATGAAATTGCCCTGTGCCACGGGTCTGGTCTGTGAAGCGATTCATGGCGATACTGGATGCACTCCGGCTCGTGCCTTCAGGTAAACTATCTGAATGAACGCAAGCCATGACCTGCATACGCATTCCACGGCGTCCGATGGCACCCTGACACCCGAAGCGCTGGTGCGTCGGGCGGCTGCCGCTGGCGTGACCGTGCTGGCGCTGACCGATCACGACACCACGGCGGGCGTGGCGGATGCGGTTGCGGTCGCGCAAGCGCTTGGCATCACGCTGGTTCCGGGTGCCGAGATCTCTGTCACCTGGGGCGCTCGCACGGTGCATGTGGTGGGTCTGCATCTGGATATCAGCCATCCGGTGTTGCAGGCCGGACTCGCCGGATTGATGACTTTTCGCGCCTGGCGGGCGGAAGAAATCGGGCGACGGCTGGCCAAACAGGGCATTGGACAAGCCTATGAGGGTGCCAAGGCACTGTCCAATGGCACCTTGATCGGGCGCACCCATTTTGCCCGTTTTCTGGTGCAGCAACGGTTGGCTCTTGATACTGCCGAGGTCTTCAAACGATTTTTAGTGAGTGGCAAGCCCGGTCATGTCGCCGGTCAGTGGGCGACTCTGGACGCGGCAGTTGGCTGGATTCGGGCGGCAGGCGGTCAGGCGGTTCTGGCTCATCCGGCGCGTTACGGCCTGACGCGAACACGGATGTTGACGCTGCTCGGTGAATTTCGCGAGCACGGCGGGGTCGGGCTGGAAGTTGTCACCGGCAGTCACAGCCGCGACGATGCCTTCAACTTTGCTCGTCATGCCCGCGAGCAGCGTCTGTTAGCCTCGGCTGGATCGGATTATCACGGCCCTGAACATCCCTGGCTTGAGCTGGGGCGACTGCCACCGCTGCCAGAAGGCTGCACTCCAATTTGGCATGACTGGCTTGAACCGGCGGTACGCTCCCATGCGCTGCTGGCCGCGTCTGGATAAGGGATCGCCATGGCACAATTTTTCCAAATCCACCCCGAAAATCCACAGATCCGGCTGGTGCGCCGGACAGTCGAAATTCTGCTTGAAGGCGGCGTGGTGGTCTATCCGACCGATTCATCCTATGCTCTGGGCTGCCAGATCGGCGAAAAATCGGCAATGGAGCGGATTCGCCGTATCCGGCGTCTGGACGACAAGCACAATTTTACCCTGGTGTGCCGCGATCTCTCCGAAATCACTACGTATGCCAAGATTGACAATCAGGCTTTCCGGCTCCTGAAATCGCTGACCCCCGGCCCCTATACCTTCATCCATGAGGCTACTAAGCAGGTGCCGCGCCGTCTGCTGCATCCCAAGCGCAAGGCCATTGGCATCCGCGTCCCCGAACATGCGATCTGTCATGCGCTCCTGACCGAACTCAACCAGCCCATCCTCAGCACCACGCTGATTATGCCCGATGACGATCAACCCTTGACTGATCCCTATGACATGCGCGAGCAGCTCGACAAGCATGTCGATCTGATCATTGACGGTGGTTTCTGCGGTCTGGAACCCACCACGGTGGTCGACATGACCGCCGATCCGCCCGCGCTGGTCAGACGCGGCAAGGGCGATGCCATCCTTTTCGAGGACGACTAGACTCCATCATGGATACACTCAATCAAGTCCAGCGTTTGGCAGTGCTGGCGCTGCCGGTGATTCTGGCGATTACCGTGCATGAGGCGGCGCACGGCTGGGTTGCCAGTCGGCTTGGCGACAAAACCGCGCTCATGCTGGGGCGCGTGACCTTCAATCCGATCAGGCATATCGATCCGGTCGGCACCATCCTGGTGCCGGCGCTCACGTTTCTGTTTGGCGGCATCCTGTTTGGCTGGGCCAAACCGGTGCCGGTCAACTGGCGCAATCTGCGTCATCCCCGCCGTGACATGGCGCTGGTTGCCGCCGCCGGGCCGGGCGTCAATTTGCTGATGGCTTTTGTCTGGGGACTAACCATCCATCTGGGGCTGTGGCTGATGCCAGCTACCGAATGGGTCGCCCTACCCATGATCTACATGGGCGCGGCCGGGGTGCTGATCAACGTTTTTCTGATGGTGCTGAATCTGGTGCCACTGCTGCCGTTGGATGGTGGCCGCGTCCTGAATGCACTTCTGCCGCCACGTCTGGCTCATACCTTTTCTCGGCTTGAACCCTTCGGGCTGATCGTGCTGCTGGCGCTGCTGGCAACGGGTTTGCTGGGTTCCATCCTGCTGCCGATCGTCATCGGCATCGTCGATGTTCTGCCCGGTTCCAGGATCGTGCAGGAACTTTTTTTCGTTTAGCGATTTTTTATCTTTGACCTGACGCGAGGTCGTCTACCCTTGGCTTCTGTCTCCGCACAACACACCCGTGTCCTGTCGGGCATGCGTCCCACTGGCCGGTTGCATCTTGGCCATTATCACGGCGTCCTCAAAAACTGGCTGGAGTTGCAGCACGAATATGAGTGCTTCTTCTTTGTCGCTGACTGGCACGCCCTGACTACCCATTACGAAGATCCGTCACAGATCCCGGCAAGCACGCATGACATGGTGATCGACTGGTTGGCTGCCGGAATCAATCCGGGATCGGCGACGCTATTCATCCAGTCGCGGGTGCCGGAACATGCTGAACTGCACCTGCTGCTGTCGATGATTACCCCGCTGGGCTGGCTGGAGCGGGTGCCAACCTACAAAGATCAGCAGGAACGGCTCAAGGAACGCGATCTGGCGACCTATGGTTTTCTCGGTTATCCACTGCTCCAGAGCGCAGACATCCTCGTCTACCGAGCCGGACAGGTGCCGGTTGGCGAAGATCAGGTCGCCCATGTTGAACTGACCCGCGAAGTCGCCCGCCGTTTCAATCACATCTATGGACGTGAACCGGGCTTTGAGGAGAAATCCGAAGAAGCCAAGCGCAAGATGGGCAAGAAGAACGCCAAACTCTTCGACAGTCTCAAACGGCGCTATCAGGAACAGGGCGATCAGGAGGCACTGGCAGTTGCCCGCGCACTGATCGAAGGGCAGGGCAATATCACGCTGTCTGATCGGGAACGTCTGCTGGGCTATCTGGAAGGCGGCGGACGGGTGATCCTGCCCGAACCACAGCCGCTGCTCACCCGGTCATCCCGGATGCCGGGGCTGGATGGACAGAAGATGTCCAAGTCCTATCACAACACGATCGCGCTACGCGACACGCCTGCCGAGGTTGAAAAAGCACTGCGCACCATGCCGACCGATCCGGCGCGGGTGCGGCGCACCGATCCGGGTGAACCGGAAAAATGTCCGGTGTGGCCGTTCCATCAGGTCTATTCCAGTGATGCCGTGCGTGACTGGGTGCAGGCCGGGTGCCGGTCAGCAGGGATTGGCTGTCTGGAATGCAAGCAGCCGATCATCGACGGCGTACTCGCCGAACTCATGCCGATTCAGGCGCGTGCGCTGGAATACGAAGCCCAGCCCGAACTGGTGCGCAGCGTGATCAATGCCGGTTGCGAGAAGGCGCGTGATGTGGCGCATGAAACGCTTGAGGAAGTGCGTCATGCCATGTCGCTGGTGATGGCCTGAGCCAGCCTGCCTTGATGGAATGACAGGGACAGCGCGATGCCTGGACAGACGACCATGTTGGAACACGCTGAAACCAGTGCTGGTGCGATGCTGCTGGATGCGACCCTGACCGGTGTTTTGCCGCAAGAACCGCTGGCCATGGTGCAGGGCGAGCCACTGCTCAAACTGCCGCTGGATCTCTATATCCCGCCCGATGCGCTGGAGGTTTTTCTCGACGCCTTCGAAGGCCCGCTCGATTTGCTGCTCTATCTGATCCGGCGGCAGAATCTCGATATTCTCGACATCTCGATTGCCGAGATCACCACGCAATACATGGACTATGTGGATCTGATGACCGAGCTGCGTCTGGAACTGGCCGCCGAGTATCTACTGATGGCCGCCATGCTTGCCGAGATCAAGTCACGGATGCTGCTTCCGCGCTCGCATGAGACAGGCGAAGACGAGGAGGGCGACCTGCGGGCTGAACTGATCCGCAGGCTCCAGGACTATGAGCGTTTCAGGCAGGCGGCTCAGGATCTCGACGACCTACCGCGACTGGAGCGTGATGTGTTCACGGTTCATGCCGCCATCCCGCCCGGGCATTCACAGCGCATCCCGCCTGATGTTGATCTGCGTGAACTGCTGCTGGCCTTGCAGGGGGTGCTGGCGCGTGCCGATCTCTTTACCCATCACAGGGTCGAGCGTGAATCGCTCTCGCTGCGCGAGCGCATGTCGCAGGTGATGGCGCAACTTCAGGGTGGAGGCTTTCTTGGTTTCACCGATCTGTTCCTTCTTGAGGAAGGACGTTCCGGAGCAGTCGTGACCTTTCTGGCGCTGCTGGAACTGATCAAATCCAGCATCCTGGAACTGGTGCAGACCGAACCATTCGCGCCGATTCATGTTCGGCTGCGCGAGTCGCCGCAAGCATCCGATGACCTTGCCCGTGCTGAAACAGATCATTGAAGCCGCGCTGATCGCGGCTGGCGATCCGCTGACGTTGGAACGCCTCCTTACATTGTTCACGGAAGACGAGCGCCCAGAGCGTGCCGATCTGCTGGCCGCGATCAGCGAGCTGGAGACTGACTATCAGACACGCGGGATCGAGCTGGTAGAGGTTGCTGGCGGTTTTCGGGTGCAGGTGCGCACGAGTGTCGCACCCTGGGTCGCCCGTCTCTGGGATGAACGGGCACCACGCTATTCCCGCGCACTACTCGAAACACTATCACTGATCGCCTACCGCCAGCCGATCACCCGTGGCGAGATCGAGGAGATTCGCGGGGTCGCCGTCAGCACCAGCATCATCAAGACGCTAACCGAACGCGAGTGGGTGCGCGTAGTCGGTCATCGTGACGTGCCCGGTCGCCCGGCGCTCTACGCCACCACCCGCACATTTCTGGATTATTTTGGCCTGCGCTCACTGAACGACCTGCCGCCGCTAGCGGCGATCCGCGATCCTAATCATGTTTTGGAGGAATCGCTGGTACGCCAGACGGCCAGCGCGATGATGACCAACCAAGAAAACAATGACGAACCACGAATAAAACACCACTGAGGTTACGCGACACTATGAACGAAACGGTTAAATATCTGCTCGATGAACAGCACCTGCCGCGCTTCTGGTACAACATCAATGCCGATCTACCGCAACCGCTTGATCAGATCCTGCATCCGGGCACTCAGCAACCAATCACGGCAGACGAGCTGGAAGTCATCTTTCCACGCGCCGTCATCGAGCAGGAAGTCAGCACCGAGCGCGAGATCGAGATTCCGCAGCCCGTGCGCGAGGTGCTGCGTCAATGGCGTCCCTCGCCACTCTATCGGGCGCGGCGGCTGGAAAAAGCACTGAACACGCCTGCCAAAATCTTCTATAAATACGAAGGCGTGAGTCCGGCGGGCAGTCACAAGGCCAATACCGCCATTGCCCAGGCGTTCTACAACAAGGCAGAAGGCGTCAAACGCATCACCACCGAGACTGGTGCTGGTCAGTGGGGTTCATCGCTGGCGTTAGCTGGGTCGATGTTTGGGCTTGAAATCCTGGTCTACATGGTCAAGGTGAGTTTCAACCAGAAACCCTACCGCCGTGCCTTCATGGAGACCTTTGGTGCGCAGTGTATCGCCAGCCCCAGCGACACCACCGCATCCGGTCGCGCCATCCTCGCCGAACATCCAGACAGCAGCGGCAGTCTGGGGATTGCCATCAGCGAGGCCGTGGAACTGGCCGCGCAGCGCGACGATACCAAGTACGCGCTCGGCAGCGTACTCAATCATGTCCTGCTACATCAGACTGTGATCGGGCTGGAAGCACAGAAACAGATGGAAATGGCCGACGCTTATCCCGACATGGTGATCGGCTGCACCGGTGGCGGCAGCAACTTCGCGGGCATCGCTTTCCCATATATTGGCGAACAGATGCGCGGCGGGCACACGATTCAGAGTATCGCGGTCGAGCCATCAGCCTGCCCGACCCTGACCAAGGGACGTTTTGCCTATGATTTCGGCGATACCGCCCATCTGACCCCGCTGTGCAAGATGTATACGCTCGGCTCGACTTTCGTGCCGCCGGGTTTCCACGCCGGCGGGCTGCGTTATCACGGCATGGCGCCGCAGATCAGCCATCTGGCTGCGCTTGGCTATATCGATCCGCGTTCATACAATCAACTGGAATGCTTCGCCGCTGGCATCCAGTTCGCCAAGGCCGAGGGCATCATCCCGGCACCCGAGGCCAATCACGCGGTGCGCGCCGTCATCGACGAGGCCGAAAAGTGCCGCGAGTCTGGCGAGTCCAAGACCATCCTGTTCAATCTCAGCGGTCACGGGCACTTTGACATGCAGGCGTATACGGATTATCTGGGCGGCAAGCTCAAGGATCTGGACTATGCCGAGAACGAAGTCGCCATGGCGCTGGCTGGATTGCCTGCGATTGGCTAAGCCGGAACGCTAGACCGGGTGCGGCGCTCTCCGAGAAACATCAGGCGTTCACTCGGTTCTAGTCGTGCTGGCAGATTTGCTGGATCGCCGCCGTGGTCGCCGCCGTTTGGCAGCGGTGCCTGCGGTCATGCTGGCACGTTCCTGGCTACTTGCTGTCTGGAAGCGCGTCCACCACTCGGCAAGCTCGGCGTCCGCCTCGCCGGCGTCGGCACGTAACACCAGAAAATCATAGGCCGCCCGGAAACGGGGATGGGTAATCAGGCGATAGGGACGTTTCCCATCACGCTGATCCAGTCGCGGCTGCAATGCCCAGATCTCTCGCATGGGCAATGAGAAACGTTTGGGAATGGCGACCAGTGACTGCTGACGCTGACAGACTTCGCTGGATGTCAGCAGGATCGCATCGGCAGCAGTCAGCCCTTCCGTCTGTATCTGTTCACAACGTCGGCGCACGGGTTCCCAGAGCAGGATCGCAAACAGAAACGCCGGCGTGACCGGTTTGTTTTCCTGCATGCGTCGATCCGTATTTGCCAGACCACGACTGACGAAAGTAATCGGGAAATCATGATCTTCGGATGCCAAACACGCATCGGTATCAGGAAAGAGGTGCCCGAACAGGCCGTAGTGACGCAGTTTTTCGAAAACATCAAGGCCGTAGCCCGAATGAAACAGCTTGATCAGTTCTTCGAACAGACGTGCGGCGGCTATGTCAGCGAGCAAATGGCCAAGCTCGAAGAGTGGTCGTTCAGTCGCCGGTGCAATGGTAAAACCAAGTTTGCAGGCAAACCGTACTGCACGCAGCATCCGTGCTGGATCTTCCCGATACCGTTGTTCTGGATCGCCGATCAGACGCAGCTGACCGGCATTGAGATCCGCCAGTCCATTCGTGTAATCGAGCAGTGAAAAATCGTCGATATTGTAATAGAGCGCATTGATGGTGAAATCCCGGCGTAGCGCATCTTCTTCGATGGTGCCGTAGATATTGTCGCGCACGATCATGCCATTTTTAAGATGGCGATCAAGCGGATCGGCGTCCTCGCCACGACCGCGAAAGGTTGCGACCTCAATGATGTCGCGCCCGAAATGGACATGCGCCAACCGGAACCGCCGACCGATCAGGCGGCAGTTGCGAAACACCTGACGCACCTGTTCGGGTGTGGCGTCGGTGGCGATATCGAAGTCCTTGGGCTCGTGACCCAGCAGCAGGTCGCGGACACCGCCACCCACCAGATGCGCCTGGAAATTTTCCTGTCTGAGCCGATACAGCACTTTCAGTGCATTGTCACTGATGTTGGCGCGAGAGAGGCTGTGTTCTGGACGCGGCACGGTAATGGGTTGCAGTGTGCGCGTCATGTCGGGGTCGTTTTCCTGCATGACCTTGATTTTTAGAGGACTCCTTGAAAATACCAGAGCGGCAGCTCGTCCAGCATGGTGCATGGAGGTTTCCCGGCGGACGAGTGCGGCCAGTTCATCTGGCTGGGCAGAATGGTCACTTGTGAAATAGCGCTATCTGCGTATATTATGACACTCTTCGTTGCAGCTCATTGAAGCATTTCATTCACGGCTCCCTTCGTCTAGCGGTTAGGACGCTGGCCTCTCACGTCGGCAACAGGGGTTCGAACCCCCTAGGGAGCGCCAAGTTGCTCAAGTTAAATAGAAATCAAGCATTGTCGTAGCAAAAAATGCTAACACTCTGATCGGCATGGTCAATTTTCCAGTTCCCTACGAATGAAAGCACGGCCAAAATTCAAAACACTTGGCTTGCACCTCCCGTCACCCACCCGTCACTGGCGGAAAAAATGCAACCTCATCGCCATCGCGGATTGAGGTTTCGGACTTTGCCAGTTCCTGATTGACCGCGCTCATCAATCGCTCATTCTCTGCCAGCGCCTCCGCCCAGATCCCACCACGACCTCGCAATTGCTCAAGCAGATCAGCAACCGTTCTGATCGGTGCCAGACCAGCGGCGGCGAGCGCCAGATCTTCCCCGTCACAGCCGAGACGTTCGCGTAGTCGGGCAAAATAGAGGATGCGGATCATGCGTGCAGCAGATCTGAAAAGGGCATGAAATCTACCCGGTCGCCGGGATGAATCACCCGCCCTGGCGCAATTTCGACCAGACCATCTGCCCAGGTAAGCGAGGCAATGGCCGCTGAGGAGCGGTTCGGAAAGACGGCCAATTCCAGCTCGCCATCGCTGCCGACCTGAAGACGCGCCCGATGGTATTCAGTGCGTTTATCGGGTTTTAGCCAGTCGAAGCCAGCACGTATCCTGAGCATTCGGGATGCCAGACTGCCGCAGATACCCTGTCTGCGTAAAATCAGCGGTCGTGCAAAGAGACAGCAGGTGACGAACAGCGAGACCGGATTGCCGGGCGCACCGAGAACAGGCGTACCATCGACCCAGCCGAAGGCGACCGGTTTGCCGGGACGGATGTTGATGTTCCAGAGTTCCAGCGAACCAATTGATTCCAGAGCCGGTTTGAGATGATCCTCTTCGCCGACCGACACCCCGCCACTAGCCAGGATCAAATCCGCCTCGCGGGCACCGCCTCGCAGTGCCGCCTGTGAGGCGTCCAGAGTATCGGCGACGCGCCCGAGATCCACGACTTCGCAGCCGAGACCTTGCAACAGTCCAATCAAGATGAAGCGATTGGCGTTATAGATCTGACCCGGTGCCAGCGGCTCACCCGGTTGCACCAGCTCGTTGCCACTGGTCAGAATCGCCACCCGCAACTTCCGGAACACCTCCAGTTGTCCCACGCCAACGGATGCCGCCAGTCCGAGATGCGCAGCTGTCAAACGCTGACCCGCCGGGATGATGCGGTCTCCGGGTCGCAGATCTTCCCCGGCATGGCGGATATTGGCGCCAGCTTTGCAGTCGGACGGGATGCGAACCTGATCGTCATCGCGCTCACAGATCTCCTGTACCACCACGGTATCCGCGCCTGCCGGAACCGGCGCACCGGTAAAAATACGCGCTGCCGTGCCGGGTTCCAGCGGCATACCGACAACACCCGCCGGAATGCGCTGCGACACCTTCAGTACTCCGGCACATGGCGCGAGATCGGCATGACGGATGGCATAGCCATCCATGGCGCTGTTATCCCAGCCGGGAACGCTAACCGGGCTGGTCAATGTGGTCGCCAGCACCCGGTTGAACGCGGTTTCCGTGGAAAGGGTTTCGGTGTCCGTGATCGCAGACACCTGTGATAGCAAGAGTGCCAACGCCTCCTCTTTGGTAAAGACACAGCGATCCGCCGTTGGGGCATGGCAGGTATTAGATGTGGTCATGGTGTCAGTGTTCATTCAGGCGCGGCAGCAGTTGGGCAAAATTGCAGGGATGGGTGCGGATGTCCAGTTGTGGTTGCAAGATGGCATCCCAGGCCGTGCGGCAGGCACCGGTCGAGCCCGGCAGACAGAAGATAAACGTTCCGTTCGCCAGTCCGCCAAAAGCGCGTGACTGCACGGTTGAGGTGCCGATGTCGGCAAATGAGATCTGACGGAACAATTCGCCAAAGCCTTCAATCTGTTTATCCAGCAGCGGCAGAATCGCCTCTGGCGTACTGTCGCGTCCGGTCATGCCCGTGCCGCCGGTACTGATGATGACCTGCACTTGCGGGTCGGCGATCCACTGCGACACCAGCGCTCTCAGTTGATAGACATCATCGCGGATGATGGTCTTGGCGACGACCTGATGCCCGGCGGTTCCGGCACGTTCCGCAAGCAGTCTGCCGGACGTATCCTGATCCTCGCCCCGGCTGTCCGAGATGGTCAGGAGCGCGATTTTGAGTGAAAGAAAGGGGTGGTCAGTGTGGTGTCTGGTCATTTTGAGTGATACCGAATGAAAGCCTGTAGCCGTCAGGTGGATGAGCGCGTCTTCGGCAGTCGCCGCTTGGAACCTGTCAGCTCATCGGCCAGTGTACGCAACGCCTTCCGTGACGAAAAGAGCGGATGGCTTCGGCATGTGACGCGCATCATACGGGACGCGATAAACTGTCCAATATTATTGGGCAGTTGCGCTGCTAACAGCGTTAGCTGTTGGTGACGATTCCTAGAAATGACGACTCCGGCGCATCAACTGACTGACACCACGCCCGCATGAACCGCCGTTCGCAGTACCATTGGTGCACTGCAATAAACTCTGAGCCGCGCCACCTTGATGACCCCTAACACCCCGCCCCGTATCCGCGAAATCCCCTACAACTACACCTCGTTTTCTGACCGCGAAATCGTCATTCGTTTTCTCGGTGAACCGCTGTGGCGGCTGATCGAAGAACTGCGCGGCAGTCGGCGCACCGGACGTTCGGCACGGATGCTGTTCGAGGTGCTTGGCGATCTATGGGTGGTCACGCGCAACCCCTATTTGCAGGATGACCTGCTGGAAAATCTGAAGCGTCGCCGTCTGCTGTTGCAGGCGTTACATCACCGGCTCGATCAATTTGAAACGCGGCTCAACGACAATCAGGATGCTGCGGCATTGCTGGCCGCAGCGCGGGCGGCGGTCACGCGCTTCGGCGACTGGTTTGAATCCGAGCAGCGCCAGCGGGCACAACTGCGTCAGGCGCTTCTTGGCATCACCCGCCGCGACAATCTCGATTTCGGCGGACTGGCGCGAGTGTCTCACGCCACCGATGCGACCGACTGGCGGGTCGAACTGCCGTTCGTGGTGATTGCGCCGGATACCGAAGCCGAGATCGCGCCCATCGTTCGCGCCTGTCTCGACTGCGGTCTGACGCTGATCCCGCGTGGCGGTGGCACCGGCTATACCGGTTCAGCAGTGCCGCTCTATCCGCTGACCGCCGTCATCAATACCGAAAAACTGGAGCAACTCTCTGGCGTCGAACGAATCGCGTTGCCCGGCGTGATCGGGCTGGTGCCGACGGTGCGCTGTGGCGCGGGCGTGGTGACGCGGCGCGTGTCTGATCTGGCCGACGCCAACGGGCTGGCGTTTGCGGTCGATCCGACCTCACAGGATGCGTCCTGCATCGGCGGCAATATCGCCATGAACGCGGGCGGCAAGAAGGCGGTGCTGTGGGGCACGGCGCTCGACAATCTCGCCTCGTGGCGGATGGTGACGCCGGACGCCGATTGGCTGGAGGTCGAACGCCTCGATCACAATCTCGGCAAAATTCACGATCAACCGCTGGTGCGGTTCCGGTTAAACCGCTTTCTGGCTGACAGCGTGACCCCGAAAGGCGAGCCAGAGATTCTGGAAATACCGGGCACGGCATTTCGTAAAGCCGGACTAGGCAAGGATGTCACCGACAAGTTTTTATCCGGGCTACCCGGCGTCCAGAAAGAAGGCTGTGACGGCATCATCACCTCGGCGCGGTTCATCCTGCACCGGATGCCGGAGCAGGTGCGCACGGTCTGCATGGAGTTCTTCGGTACTGATCTGGATCGCGCCGTTCCGGCCATCGTCGAAATCAGGGATTTCATTGAATCACTGCCCGCCGTGCAGATTGCCGGACTGGAACATCTCGACGAGCGTTACGTGCGGGCAGTCGGCTATACCACCAAATCCGCTCGCCGTTCGCTGCCGAAGATGCTGCTGGTCGCCGATCTGGTCAGCGATGACGCGGCAGCCGTGGACGCCGCGACCGCACACGTCGTGGAACTGATCCGGGCGCGTGACGGCGAAGGTTTTATCGCCATCAGCGCCGAGGCACGGAAACGCTTCTGGCTGGATCGCGCCCGCACGGCGGCGATTTCGCGCCACACCAACGCTTTCAAGGTCAACGAAGACGTGGTGATTCCGCTGGATCGGCTGGCCGATTACAGCCGGGGTATCGAGCGCATCAACATCGAACAGTCGATTCGCAACAAAGACGCGATCATGGTGGCGGTGCTGGCGTATCTGACCGACGCGCTGACTGCGCCGTCCGGCGACGACGCTGAGGCGCTGGCGCTCCTCAACGCCAAACGTGAGGCGGCCTGTGCGCTGGTCACGGTAGCGCGGGAACGCTGGCGGAGGATTTTGGAGCGGCTTGATCAGTCGGCGGCGCATCTGGAATTGCTTGGCGATGCTGCCCCTTACTCCAGCCCTCTTTCAGAAAGTGTAAAAGCACCTCTCCCCAGCAGGGAGAAGGGTTGGAATGAGGGGAGAAACTCGCCAACCGACACCTATCTCAATCTCCTGCTCCGCCGCGAGCTGCGCCAGTCTTACAGGCGCGAGGTCGCCGATGGTCTGAATGACATCTTTTCAGGTCAGGAATGGGCGACAGTGCGCGAGCGTCTGATTGCCATTCACCGCCAGATCCGCGATTCGCGTCTGTTCGTCGCGCTGCACATGCACGCCGGTGATGGCAACGTCCATACCAATATTCCCGTGCATTCATCGGATTACGCCATGCTGCACGAAGCGGAGCGCATCGTGGCGCGGATCATGGCGCTGGCAACCGAACTTGGCGGCGTCATCTCCGGTGAACACGGCATCGGCATCACCAAACTCCAGTTTCTCGACCGCGCCAAGCTCGATGCTTTCGTTGCCTATAAACAGCGAGTTGACCCCAACGCCGTATTCAATCGCGGCAAGCTGATGCCGGACGCCGGTCTGACCGGTGCCTACACGCCCTCGCTGGGACTGGTCGAGCAGGAAGCGATCATTCTCGAAGAAACCGAACTCGGCGCGCTCAATGACGACGTGAAGCACTGTCTGCGTTGCGGAAAGTGTAAGCCGAAGTGCATGACCCACGTTCCCCGCGCCAATCTGAGCTATTCGCCGCGCAATAAAATCCTTGCCACTGGTTTGATTGTCGAGGCATTTCTGTACGAAGAACAGACGCGGCGCGGGCTGTCGTTGCGCCATTTCGTTGAAATGAACGATGTTGCCGATCATTGCACCGTCTGTCATCAATGCCTGACGCCGTGCCCGGTCAACATCGACTTCGGCAACGTCACCATGCGGATGCGCCGCATCCTCGTCGAGCGCCACCAAAAACGGTTCAACCCAGCAGCCTGGGCGGCGATGCGCTTCCTCAATGCCACCGATCCGCGCACGGTGCGACTGCTGCGCACGGTGCTGGTGGATTGGGGATTGACGGCCATCAATGCCGCGCATCGCACCGCTAAACTGCTGCGCCTGACCGCACGGCGCACGGCGCAACCGGGCGCTACCACCGGCGCGCCACAGCCGGTCAGTCAGGTACTCGATCTGGTCAGCCGTTCGGTGCCGGTCGAACTGCCGACACGCACGTTTCGCCAGGTGCTGGCGCTGGAAGACCGGGCGCAGGTGCCGATTCTGCGCGATCCACGCATCGCCCCCGAAGACGCTGACACGGTGTTTTATTTTCCCGGTTGCGGTTCGGAGCGACTATTTTCAGATGTCGGGTTGGCCACGCTCGCGCTGTTGTGGGAACAGGGCGCGCAAACCGTGCTGCCGCCAGGTTATCTGTGCTGCGGCTATCCGCAACGCGCCAGCGGCCTAGAGGCCAAAGGCCGCCAGATGACGATGGACAATCGTGTGCTGTTTCACCGCGTTGCCAATACGCTGAATTATCTGGATATTCGCACCGTGCTGGTGTCGTGTGGCACGTGCATGGATCAACTGCTGCAATACGACTTCGAGCGCATCTTTCCCGGCTGTCGGCTGCTTGATATTCACGAATGGCTGATGGAACAGGAAGTGAGCTTGAGTGGCGTCGCCGATGTCCAGTATCTCTATCACGATCCCTGTCACACGCCGATGAAGACCTACGCACCGCTCAAGGTCGCCAGCCGTCTGATCGGGCAACCGGTCACACTATCGGCGCGGTGTTGCGGTGAGGCCGGAACACTTGGCACCGCCCGCCCGGACATCGCCAATCAGGTGCGGTTTCGCAAACAGGAAGAATTGACGGCAAGCATTCACGCATTGACTGGCGGCAAGCGCGTCACCAATGGCGAAATGAAAGTGTTGACCGCTTGCCCGGCCTGTCAGCAGGGCTTGGCCAAGTATCAGGACGACACCGGACTCAAGAGCGATTACATCGTGGTCGAACTGGCTGATCGAATGCTTGGTGATGGATGGCGCGAGCGGTTTCTGGAGCAGGCGAGGGCGGGTATCGAGCGGGTGCTGCTGTAAGCATCCGCGACGCGATGATTTTGTGAGCCTGCTCACAGTTCACGGTGGTTTTGTGGCATGGCGATAGCCGTGCCCATGACGACTCTAACTAACCCAAGTTGCCACCTTGGCTGATTCAGAAAAGGAAATTGAGGCTACAGGCCAGGATAAAGAATGCCGTCTTGAG
>CAIUAY010000228.1 GCA_903897335.1 uncultured Chromatium sp.
ACCCACACCGCTTTTCGAGCAACTGTTGGAACGAATGCCGATGCCTCCATCCCCGGCACGTCGACGACCCCGGCCTCCGAAACCGATCTACCTTCTACCCATTGCCGTGTAGGGGGTGGCCGGAACGATGATCAAGGCCGGGTCGCAGGACTGATCGGCGCCATTCTCGACATCACCGAACGCAAGCGTTCGGACGCCGCGCTGCTGAAAGCGGCAGCCCTCCAGCGCGCCATTTTCAACAGTGCCAATTTCGCCAGTATCGCCACCGATGAGCAGGGCCTGATTCAGCTCTTCAACGTGGGTGCCGAGCGTCTGCTGGGCTACCTGGCCGATGAGGTGATAAACCGGCACACACTGGCTGACCTGGCCTGTCCGCAGGAGGTCTTCGCACGCGCCCAGATGTTGAGCGCCGAATTTTTCACGCCGATTGCGCCGGGCTTTGAGGCATTGGTCTTCAAGGCGTCGCGCGGAATCGAGGACATCTACGAGATGACTCTCATCCGCAAGGATGGCAGTCTCCTGCTGACGGTCATGTCGGTGACCGCGCTGCGCGACGCCGACAAGTCGATTGGCGGCTACCTCCTGATGGGAACGGATAACACCGCACGCCGACGGATCGAAGTGGAGCGGATCAAGCTCAACCAGACGCTGATACAAACGAACGTCGAACTTGAAAGCGCCAAAATCGCAGCGGAGCAGGCCAGCCAGGCTAAATCGGAGTTTCTGGCCGCGATGAGCCACGAGATCCGCACTCCGATGAACGGCGTGATCGGCATGATCGATGTCTTACAGCAGAGCAGTCTCAAAGGCTCGCAACTGGAAATGACCAACATCATCCGCGACTCAGCGTTTGCCCTGCTGTCCATCATTAACGACATTCTCGATTTTTCCAAGATCGAGGCCGGCAAGTTCCAGATCGACACTATGCCCCTGTGCATTGCCGAGGTGCTGGAGAGCGTGTGTCAAATGATGGAGCGCATGGCACTGGAAAAAGCGGTGACCCTGACGCTGTTCATCGATCCGATGATTCCCGAACTGGTGATCGGCGATCCGGGGCGACTGCGCCAGATCCTGGTCAATCTTGTGAACAACGCCATCAAGTTTTCCAGCGATCAGCAGCAACGCGGCCGCGTGTCGGTGCGCGCCACCCTGGCAGAGAGCAACCCGCAACAGGCGATGCTGGAGGTTCAGATCACCGATAACGGCATCGGTATCGATGCGGCCACGCAAGCGCGGTTATTTACGGCCTTTACCCAGGCCGACAACTCGACGACCCGTCATTTCGGCGGCACCGGATTGGGACTCGCCATCTCGGCTCGGTTGGCCAGGATGATGAACGGCGAGATCACCGTGCAGAGCAAATCGGGTCAAGGCTCGGTGTTTGGCGTACGGATTCCGTTCGCTTTGCCATCGGCAGCGCATCCGGTCGCGCCGGATCCCTCCCGACCGCTCAGCAGCGACAGGGATTCCGCGCTGCAACTGGTCGCCGGGCTGTCCTGTTTCGTGGTGGACTGTCCAGATGGTCTGGCCGAGGATCTGGCCACCTATTTAGCCCATCATCACGCGGTGGTCGAACGGGCGGCGGATCTCGCGACCGCCCAGCAATGGATTGCCAGTCAGGGCGCGGGGCGGCGGGTCGTCGTCATCGACACGCGCATCGCGCATCTGTCGCTGGATGACCTGCGCACGACCGCACGCTCTCATCCGGGCAGCGACACCCAGTTTGTCGTCATTGGATCTGGCGGTTTCCGTGCGCCGAGAAGGGAAGATCCCAATTTGGTGTTGGTGGAGGGTAATGTGCTGACGCGCCGGACGCTGCTCAACGCCGTGGCGATTGCGGCCGGGCGTGTGCCGCAACCTGATCAGACAGGTCTGGTCGATGATGACGGCCTTGATCATCGTTCCGGCCACCCCCTACACGGCAATGGGTAGAAGGTAGATCGGTTTCGGAGGCCGGGGTCGTCGACGTGCCGGGGATGGAGGCATCGGCATTCGTTCCAACA